>JBQGBW010000043.1:0-30969 GCA_052043475.1 Magnetococcales bacterium HHB-1 | reverse complement strand
GCCGAGATTGCACTTGGCAACTATAGCCGACATATCGGGGTGATCTCGATTACCGCATTTTTTGGCAGTTGGGGCGGGTTTGCTTTGGCAGTGCATCAAAATGAGCAGCGGCGGATTCGCTTACCCTTCTCTCTTCGCTTTGTTAAATTGAACTTCTTTGGGGATATGATTTTAGGTGCCATTGCCTCAATCGCATCTTTGCCGGTATGGAATTTTCTTCAGGTTGTCGATTTAAGATCCTTTGATAAAACCGCGAATACGATTGGTGTAGTTGATCTAATCTCTCTGGCGGGTTGGTCTATTTTGGCTGGATTTTTAGGGGTTCGCTTGATTGTTAAGGCAGCGGATATGCTCTATGAGAAGTTGGGCGGTGATTCGGATAACCTTGAACAGGATCAAGACGAGATTTATCAAAAGGTGCAGTCTGCTTATACATTGATCGCTCAGGGAGAGTTTGAACAGGCCGAGAAGATCATTGTTGATATTGCCGATGTTAATAATGATGTTTTAATTGCGCATGCTCACCTATTGAAAGAAAAAGCCGAAGTAGAGCGCGCTAAAGAGAAGGGGGGCGGTTATTGGGATGCGGTCAACCTCTTGAAAGAGGCGATTAAAAAGCTTTCTCTTATCAATGAGGGTTCGGTCTATAATGATAAGGCGTTCTATTATCGGGGCTGTTATGAAGCGCTGCTCGCATCCTGGAGCAAAGATGATCGGGTCAGAGAGGGACATCAGCAAGAGGCTGTGGAGGCTCTACAGAAGGCTGTTGCTCTGGACCATGCCTGGCGTGAGGCCATTGAGAAGAACGCGCTGTTTGCAGACTTTAAAGCGAAGTTAGCGCTCTAAAATCGAGCGTTTTCTCCTCATTTAGAGTTGTTTTTCTGATAGATGCTGGAGCCATCGTTTCTGAAAAAGTCAGCGACGATGGCTTTTGGTTGATGATAGCCGTTTTGGCTTTAAAGGCATCTGTTTGAACGTTCAGTCTAAAATTTATGTCTGTTCCTTTTTCATGCGTTCTAAAGCCATTTCAGTGATCAGGGTCACGCCTGCTTCGGTACGATGAAAATATTTTTGATCTACTTGAGGATCTTTCCCAACAATTAATCCAGCAGGCACACGGCAGCCCTGATCCACAATCACCTTTGTTAATTGACATCCTCGACCAATATCACAGTGACTCAATAGAACGGACTCCTCCACCACACAGCCTGAATTAACCCGTACATTGGTGAAGAGCAGAGTGCGGCGTACCTTGGCGCCTGAGACAATACAGCCCGCTGCCACCAGAGAGTCAATCGCCATGCCGCGTCTTCCATCGTCATCAAAAACAAACTTTGCAGCGGGAAACTGCGCCTGATAGGTCCAGATCGGCCAGTTTTGATCATAAAGGTCCAACTCAGGAACCACGCTGGTGAGATCAATATTGGCCTCCCAGTAAGCATCGACTGTTCCGACATCCCGCCAATAGGGTTCACTCGCTTCGTTCTGTCGTATACAACTCCGACTGAAACGGTGGGCAAAAACTTTTTTATCAAGCACCAGGCGTGGCAGAAGATCAGCACCAAAATCATGGCTGGAGTGATCATCTTTGGCATCTTCCAACAGTGCATTAAGTAGTACATCAAATTTAAAAATATAGATCCCCATGCTGGCCAATGCCCGTTTGGGAAGATCCGGAATGGGGGCAGGGTTCTCAGGCTTCTCCTGAAACGCGATTACCTGGTCTTTATCATTAACCCGCATCACACCAAAACCTCTGGCCTCCTTCAGCGGTGCCTCCACGCAGGAGACGGTGACATCTGCTTCGGTAATGATATGGTCCGCCAACATTTGAGCATAATCTTGTTTATAGATATGATCGCCGCCTAAAATGACCACATACTCAGGATTGAGTGATTGAATCATATCCAGGTTTTGATACACCGCATCGGCCGTGCCAAGATACCAACTTCCACTGGGGGTCTGTTGCTGTGCAGGCCACACCTGAAAAAATTCATTAAACTCTGCTCGAAAGAAGCCCCACGCTTTTTGTACATGCTGAATAATGGTATGCGCACGATACTGGGTCAGCACCGCCACCCGTCTTAGACCTGAATTGACACAATTTGACAAAGGAAAGTCAATCAGGCGATATTTACCCCCAAAAGGCACCGCCGGCTTGGCTTCAAAGTCGGTTAAATCCCGTAAACGTGTTCCCCGTCCCCCCGCAAGCACCAAGGCCACGGTCGATTTTAAGGCGTGTGTCAACTGCGCACTGTCAGAGATTCGGTGTCCCATAGTCATCCCTTTAGCATGGTATTTTTTTCGAATCGATCTGTTATACTCTATACCCTAATGAGAGCAAGACAAACCGTAAAATCCATCTTCATCGCAACGACCGGAAAAAAACATGAAAATTCTCTTTGCGGCGTCCGAAGCCCATCCTTTGAGTAAAACCGGCGGTCTGGCGGATGTCACAGGGGCAATCCCCTCCGCACTGCGTAACCATAAAATTGATGCCCGTCTGATTCATCCCGGTTATCCTGAAGCCTTAGATCGCTTAGACTCTCCAGGGAATCCGATCTCTTTAGGTGATCCTTTTGGTGTTGGAGAGACCCGTCTTGTTCCAGGATTGCTTCCCGATAGCAATGTGCCCACCTGGTTGGTTGATTGCCCGGCACTTTTTCGTCGTGCAGGATCTCTCTACGCCGATCATGAAGGCAATGATTGGCCCGATAATGCGCTGCGTTATGCTCTCTTCTGTTGGGCGGCGGTCTGGTTAACTGAAACCGGTCCGGCGCTAGGCTGGCAACCCGATCTTATTCATGCCCACGACTGGCAGACGGGTTTGATTCCAACCTATCTGCACTGGCGTCAGAATCACAATCATCCCGTCATTTTTACCGTCCATAATATCGGTTATGCCGGACTCTGTCCGGCCAATCAACTTAAACAACTCCGCCTTCCCAAAGAGGCTTACTCCATTGAGGGCGTTGAGTTCTATAATCAAATCAGTTTTCTTAAGGCGGGCATATATTATAGTCACACCATCACAACGGTTAGTCCAACCTATGCAGAAGAGATCCAAACCTCTGATTTTGGCCATGGACTGCACGGTCTTCTTAATAGCCGCCAGGAGCGTCTGTTTGGTATTCTCAATGGGGCAAACTACCAACAATGGAATCCTGAAACCGATCCGCATATTGTTAAAAACTACAGTGTCGATAACTATATCCAAGGCAAGGCCGGCAATAAGGCGGAACTGCAACGGCGCTTTAATCTTCCTGATAATCCCAATACGCCTCTTCTGGCTGTGGTGAGCCGCTTGGCGGATCAAAAAGGGATCGATCTTCTTCTCCCGATTATCAATGAACTGGTTAATCTTGATTGCCAGTTGGTGATTTTAGGCACTGGCGATGAGGCGTTACAGGTCAGTTTGCAGCACTACGCCAAACTGCATCCAAAACATATTGCTGTGTTCATTCAGTTTGATGAAGGACTTGCCCATCAGATGCAGGCGGGGGCTGATTTTTTTCTCATGCCCTCACGCTATGAACCCTGTGGACTCACCCAGATGTATGCACTGCGCTACGGAACACTGCCTGTCGTTCGTAAAACCGGTGGTTTAGCCGATACAATCACCCCGTTTGATCAGGAAGGGGGCAATGGCTTTCTCTTTGCTCATGCCAACCCTTATGAGTTTCTAGCATCAATACTGCTTGCTTTAGAGATCTATCGCCACCACCCAGATGCGTGGAACAGTTTACGGGAACAGGCGATGCGGCAAAACTTCAGTTGGAATAGTGCCGCTAAAAAATATCAGCAGGTTTACCAGGATATTTTAATCGATACCGCGCCTTAAGTTGCCAACGAAGCCTATTAGACACACCTTTTTAAGAAAAAACTTTAATGGGCCTTTCAATGGCACTCAGATAAGAGAAAACTCATTACTATCAATAACATATAAAATCGATCTCCAATGGTGCATGATGTTTAGGTGAACAGCTAGAATATCTTAAATAGCACCAAACAGGAGATCGATATGTTTCATGCTACACGAAAGAAAGCGGTTCAACAAATTGAGAGCTTAAAAGCTCTTTTTTCCCCAGCAGGAAGGTTTACCCTTTATCAGCATTCTCTCATCAGATTATCTGCTCAAAATTTTACAGGAGGAGATGCCCGGATATCGTGATCGCATTTATTCCCCTTTGGTAACATTGTCAACTGCAATATCTCAAGTCCTCAGTGAAGACCATTCGTGTAAAGAAGCTGTTGCACGCATTTTGGCTGATCGTATTGATAAAGGTCTAAGCCGTTGCTCTCCACTAACAGGTGGATATTGTCAGGCACGTAACCGATTGTCAGAAAATATGATTTTTCTTCTTTTGCGTGAAACAGGAGAGGGCTTACACAAAAATATTCCTGCTGCATGGCAATGGAAAGGACGGAATGTTGTTTTAGCCGATGGCTCAACGATCTCTATGCCAGATACACCAGCGAATCAGGCTGTTTGGCCTCAACACGGCAAACAAAAACCCGGTGTCGGCTTTCCTATTGCTCGGTTAGTTATTCTCACTTCTTTGGTAACAGGAAGCGTATTAGATGTCGCTATTGGTCCCTATCAGGGAAAAGAAACCGGTGAACATGCGTTACTGCGTCAAATCATCAGTTCATTGAGTCCCGGAGATGTTTTAGTCGCAGACCGTTATTATTGCTCCTATTTTCTAATTGCTATTTTGATAAATATGGGCATCAATGCGGTGTTTCAAAACCATACTTGCCGAAAAATTGATTTTCGTAGAGGTCAACGGTTAGGCAAACGTGACCATATTGTTCAATGGGAAAAGCCGAGTCGTCCAGCCTGGATGGATGAAAAAACATATGCCATGTTGCCAAACTCAATAAGAGTACGTGAAACAAAAGCTGGAGGAAAGATCCTGGTGTCTACCTTTCTTGACGCTGATGCCGTAACAAAACAAGAGCTTGCTGATCTATATGAAAAACGTTGGCATGTAGAAATAAATTTGAAATTTATTAAGCAGATCATGCAGATGGATATTCTGAGACTTTGAATAATCACTTTTTTTTCCACACATCTAAAATCGCAGGATGAGAGGCCAGATACGCACCAACCATGTGGTAACCCACCTCTGAAAGGTGAACGCCATCGATAAAATAGCGTTCACGCGGTTTAAAGGCATCCACAGACCAATCCGCCAGGTCAATCCAGGATACTTGCTCTTCTTTAGCAAGCGCAATCAAAGCCTGGTTATAACGATGAACGACCCAGGCAAAAGCGACGGCATTATCACTGGTTGGTGGAAGATGTCCAGCTTGAATAATACGCTCAGAAAACGGCTGTTCTGATGGCGGATAGTAGAGGCCAGGAAGCGTTAATATAACCGGCTTTACCCCCGCTTCCTTAAAAGAACGAACAAGCAGGCGATAGGTTTCAATAAATGTGGGTACATAATACATTTTTTGCAACCAGACAGACAAAGCCTCAGGATCATTTTCCACAACCCGCGCCAATTGATCCTGAGCATAAGCCGTTTCACCAAACACGCGCTTTCTAAACCAACGCATACCACGAAACATTACTTGGTATAATCTTGAATAATAACCAATACTTACCGTTTCATAAGGTTGATACAGATCATTCCACCCCAGATAGAGCGTTACCGCATCGGGACGCAATGCCAACACCTGTTTGAGTATCCAGAGGCCATTTTCAACACGATACCCTTCAACCCCTGCATTGATCACCTCAACTTGAACACCGCGTTGATTAAGCGCACGCTCTAAAACCATGGGATAAGGTTGGCCTGGGAGAAAAGGACCAAAGGTACAAGAGTCTCCAATGCTGATCAAGCGCCCCACCCCCTTTTCAGGAACAGGATCACCCAGAAAACCTCTAAAACGATGTTCACCAACCCTCAAAACAACAGGATCATCCCTTTGATTTTTTGTTGCACCCAATCGTTTCATACCCAGTGTGGCGCCGCGCTCTTTTTTCTCTTTAAAGATCTCAGACCGTCGATAAGCGCCTGGTTTTAGAAGCCAGTTTTCAGGTTGAACAGGATCTGACATCTCATAGATATCCAGCGTATTAAGACGCGCAACAGATCCACCCAACCCTTGTTTTATATCCTTTCGATAAGCCCAAAGAAAACGACTAAACAGCTCCCCTGAACCCAGTAATAAGATAATGACCACCACCGCAAAGGCTAAACGCATTTTCCATGAAGCAGAAGAACGCTTTGTTTTAGATGCTATTTTCACGCTATTTCTTTTCCTTTTTCTGCACCATCGTCATCACGTCGATCAATATCGGATTAACCCTTTAAAAATTAATCAGAGTCGATATTTTTCTATCTGAAAAAAGGGGGCGGTGTTGGGGTTTCATTTTCAGAGAGATAACCATCACGGTTGATATCATGGACATCAAAACGGGCCGCCGGACCATCAAACTCCTGGCGGGACACTCTACCATCCTTATCTTTATCCAGCTTATTGATAAAATGTTTGGCAAAGCGACTCTGCGTCGCACTTGAGACCGTTCTTGTGACTTTTGTTGCCGTCGCGGTTGAAGCGTAGGTAGAGAATGCAGCCGTATTAATATTATTTGGATACCGGTTTTTTGCGGCATGCTCAGCATTTTTTCTGATCGCACCGCCACGAACACAGCGCACATAGTTATAGATACGTATTGCATCCCCTTGAGGGCCATGACCAAGAGAAGGATGGCCCTCCTTCGGATCACTTCTTTGGGCACCTGCTCCATGCACATCCATCGTGGTACCACGCATCTGCCCCATCGCGCGACCAAAAGAGAGATAAACCGCCATACGACCAGGCGTCGGACCATCAAGGTGAGTGGTTGAGGTCCAGTAGTAGGGATAATCTTTCTGACCCGCCTCATTGGTCATCGGCGTCACCTTAAAGCGTGAGTTAATCGCCGCCGACTGGGTGGTGTTGGGCGAGCGGCTATAATCAACAATATATTGAAGCTCTTTTGCATTGGGAAGGCGCCAGTCGCTGTACCCCGCATAGGTGAGATTTTCAGCATAGCTTAAGGCATCTTTCCAACTCAAACCTTTACCACTATCCGCTTTCATCCACATCAAGCCGGTCGATTGATCGGTAATCGTACCATTGCCATGATCTTTAAAACGATTCTGTCCATAGAGCGGTCCACGCACATAGCGGGCAAAGAATTTTTTAACATCCCATCCCCCCCGATAGTAGTTACGATAACCATAACCTTTGATGCGACCATCGGCAAAGTTCACTCCAAACAGGGTGAGCATCTGCTTCATGGTGAGACTCACATATTGGGTTGAGGTGAGCCATTGGGCATCAATATAGCGTTCTCTAGCCTGAGTATTGCCGTAGAGAAAACCAAAATAGTCGGTATCAATAAAAGGGATCGCATTTTGAGGTGTCGTTCCTGTATTGCGTTGCCGACTAAAGCCAGTATAACCTCGAAAATCGATTAAAGAGTAGAGTTCCTTGATATTGGGAACACGCCAGTCGGAAAATCCGCCAATCTTTAATGTTTTTGCGATCTGATTCGCATAAACAAGCGTCGTTTTAACAGGATAGACCCCCTTAGACCACATCAATCCGGTATTTAGATCAGAGACCACACCATTGCCATGATCCTTATAGGCGGGTTTTCTACTCTGATACTGGGCATCCTGGCCATAGAAAGGCTCACCGGGTTGTGGACAGCGAATTGCATGTCTGTTGTTGTAACAAGAAGCCTGCCCGGTATCCACCATGCCTTGCGCCTGGCTCTGAATCGGAATAATGAGTAGCAGGATGGCAAAAAAAGAGGCCATGATCTGTTCCTTGTCCGTTTAAAAATCTATTTTCATGGCCATGAATCTTCCAGGAATCGTTAATAAAATCCTTAATCAGCGGCCCCTTTTAGTTTAAAAAGAGTTTGGCTTAAAGACAACCGTTTATAAGAGAGCGCTTGTGAGTCCATCAACACCCCCAAAAAAGCGTCAATCGCGTCGTGCTTCGGGGAAGAACCCACCCCCAAAAGGAGCCACTCCCCCAAAGAGCAGACGCCGCACAAAAAGAACAACTCCCCAAAGCGCGCCGACAAGAAAAAAGAGCGTCGCTCCTAAAAAAACACGCCGCATAAAAACGCCACAAACAACAGCAACACGATCCACAACACCTTCTGGGTGGTCGCGGTGGAAGCGGCGTATACACCTGTTTTTCTGGAGCCTGTTGATCCTTCCAATACTCTTTATGGTGGGCGTTATCATGTGGTACTGGCCCCGCCTGCCAGATCGTCAGCATATCCTGGATGCAGACCGCGGCATGGTGATTTTAGTGGAAAAAAAAGCGGATCGATTGGCGGTGGTTGAAACATCACACACCTGGCGCATACCCGGCGATACCCTCCCCTCACATCTGAAAGCCGCTTTTGTGGCGGTTGAGGATCGACGTTTCTACTACCACCCTGGCATTGATCCTGTAGGGATGATTACAACGATCATTCGCGCATCACAAGGTAAACGGTTAGGGGGTGGAAGCACCATCACACAACAACTGGCTAAAAATCTCTTTCTCTCCTCAAAACGCAGTCTGGGACGAAAATTAAGGGAGATGGTTCTGGCCTTTAAGCTGGAGTATTTTTTCACCAAAGAGCGCATTTTAGAACTCTATTTAAACAATATTTTTTTTGGTGATCAAATCTTTGGCATTGAAACCGCCGCACGCTACTATTTTGCCAAACGCGCCCGTGATCTTAATCTTTATGAGTCCGCGATGCTGGCGGGCATGGTGAAAGGCCCCAACCGATACCACCCCAAACGCGCCTTTAAACGTGCAGACAAACGTGCCCGGTTAATTTTGCGCATGATGGTGGATGATTACACCATCTCACCAAAAGAGCAACAGACCGCCATCGCTCAAGGAGTCCAGAGAGGGGATCGGGCATGGCAGTCAATCCAATCGCACTATTTTATCGATTGGATCACAAACAGTGCACGCTCTAAAATAAAAAACAATCAAGGACGTTTCCGGCTCTTCACCACCTTAAATCCAGAGTATCAGATGTGGGCAGAGCACGCTTTAGGGCGCACCTTAAGACGTTATCAACATCGATCTGTAGAGGAAGGCGCTCTGGTCGCATTAGCTCAGAATGGTGCCGTACGGGCCATGGTGGGAGGACAGAACTACCGCCAGAGTCAACTTAACCGCGTCTTAGCAAAACGGCAACCGGCATCCACATTAAAACCATTTATTTTTCTAGCCGCCCTAGAGGCGGGAATGAAACCAAACAGTTGGGTTGAAGATCGTCCGATTGCAGTACAGGATTGGCGCCCACGCAATCATGACAACCGCTTTCTAGGCCGAATGCAACTACAGGATGCCCTGGCAAAATCACGCAATACGGTTGCCGTAGATCTGGCGCAACGTTTTGGCTATCAAACCTTAACCGCACTGTTAAAACGTCTGGGGTGGCGCGGTGCATCCCCTTTAAATCAGAACCCAACCACCGCTTTAGGCAGCCGCGAGGTGAAGCTTCTTGATCTCACCGCACTCTATCTCACCGTGGCCAATCGCGGCATGAGTTATCCCCCTTTCGGCCTCTTTGGCATCACCGATACCGATGGCCAGGTGATCTACTGGCAACAAAGAGAAGGACGTTTTTTTGATGGCGCACCGCGCCACCTACAACAGTTAGCAGGGATGTTACAAAGGGCGGTATTTAAAGGAACAGGACGCCAGGCCGCTTTTGGTGACCGTCCTGTGGCGGGAAAAACCGGTACATCGCAGGGCTATCGAGATGCGCTTTTTGTTGGCTTCACTGATCGGTTGACCGCAGGGGTCTGGGTAGGAAATGATGATAACCGGCCAATGAAAAACATTACCGGAGGCTCAATACCAGCACAGGTGTGGCGCTCTTTTATGGCCAACTGTCATGATAGTCTCTATGAGCCTGCGACAATTAAATCTCATTAGAGTGTAGAATCTTCCCTTTAAAAGCGCGTTAAACACCACCGGCTTAACGCGCTCCGTTCTCTTTTAAAATAGAAGTCCTTTTAAGCGGACTTAATGATCTGCTCATCATATTTCAGCAGATCTTCCCGTTTTTCAGGATAGTCGAACTGACTGATGAAGTAGCGCAGTGTGTTAATCTGAGCCTGTTGTTGATTATTGGCATCCACAACGATCCAGGGCGCACCACTCTGAGATGTTCCTGCAAGCATCGCCTCTTTAGCGATGGTGAACTCTTCACGCTTCTCTGGCGAGTCTAATTCCATATTATCGAAGCGCCAGGATTCAAGGCTATCCTGCCACGCTTCCATGCGTGCTTTCTGCTCGCTGGGAGAGATCGAGAGCCAGAATTTAAAAATTTTAAACCCTTCATCCATGAGGGCTTTCTCAAAACTGGGAATAAACGCCATGGCTGCGGCCTGGTCGGCATCAGAGCAAGCGCCAGTCACAGGATCAACCCAAGCGCGGGTATACCAACTGCGGTTAAAGAAGGCCACATCACCGGCTTTGGGAAGCTCTTTGATAAAGCGCTGAAAATACCACTGCCCCTGTTCTGTTTCATCGGCAGGACGCAGATCAAAGGTTTTCAACCCTTTGGGGAGCATAAATTCGCAGAAGCGCTCAATCATGCTCTCTTTACCCGCGGCATAGCGTCCTTCAAAGATCACGATCACACGCTCATTGTTCTCTTTCAGAACCCGGTGCAGTTTCAGTAGCTCATTCTGAATCGGCATCACGGTGAGGTAGAAAGGATCACGCCCTTTTCTTCCGGGCATAGGAATACCACCCTCAGCCAGCACAGGCTCTTTACGGCGCTTGTTGCCGCCACCGGATTTATTGCCCTTGGCTGCTTTACGAGCCTTACGTTCCTGACGCTCTTTCTCTTTACGTGCTTTGCGCTCTTTGCGCGCTTGACGATCTCTTTTACCCATGGGAAAAACGCTCCAACAAAGTTTATTTTTAAATAGATTATAAAAAACAATTCTTTCATAATCTCTTTAATTTTTCAGCGATTGTCAAGTGCGTTTCTTGTCTGTAAAAGCGTATAGAGGCGAAGCGTTGAAAAAGTCTAGAAAAAGGTTATTTTAAAGCGTTGGCTTTTTGATCTTCTGAAACTCGCACATAGCCCCTCCCTCGACAGTTTTCACAAGGAATCCAACAGCAAGTTCCTCGACCACAGCAGTAAGGAACATGTTGATACCGTTTTCCTGCACCACGACAGACAGGACACGGTTCACGTTTAGGGCGCATCTTTCGAGGTTGTGACATCATCGTTTTTTCTTTCATCAAGAGGACATCAATGGTCTCTTATGTTTTATGGATTCATTTAAAAGCGCGTCAACGCATTACAGTTGGCGCTAAGGGGATATGTTCGTTTGAGGCGGGAGATTATCTTTATGTGGGCTCAGCAAAAAGGGCATGGCAAAAGAGAATTGCCCGTCACCTGACACAAAACAAGCATCTACGCTGGCATATCGACTATATTTTAGCCGCTGAAAGCGCTTCTGTAAAAGAGGTTTGGGTCAGTGAGCGAGATCAGGAGTGTGCAACAGCCGAATATTTAATGAGGGAGGGCGGCGCTAAGGTTGTGATACCACGCCTGGGGGCTTCAGATTGTCGCTGTGCAAGCCATTTTCTACATCAACCGGATCACTGCGCGGCACGACTTTCATCTTTGCAGTATCAGCGCCTGACTGAAGAATATTAATGCAATAAAAAGCTATTTACGCGATCCACAGAGGGACAAAAAGAATACAATCAATCTAAATTCATTATGGAAAAACTGATCCCTCCACGATGACGATACAACCTGGAAGGTTGCAACAGACTGTTTTTTTCAATCTGATATAGACAACCTTCCAAGTCGTAAGATTGAATCCAATGACTGCTCCGACGTCAAAGCAGACTTTTGTTTAGCGTTTAAGATCCAACGCGACAAATAGTGGTTCTCCTTTGCGTAGAATTCTGGCCAAGATGGTATCCGAATTTTTAAGATCATTAATGACTTTTTCGTACGCTTTTACCGAAGTCACCGGCTTACGGTTCAAATCAACAATGATGTCGCCATTACGTATGCCAGCACGCGCTGCTGAACGGTCAGTTTCCACAGCAACAACGACAACACCTTTGACATTGTCTGAGACATCCAATTGTCTACGCAATTGATTCGTTATACCTTTTACTTTAATGCCGAGCGGATCTGATTTTTCCGACGGAGAGTGGTGTGCAACAATCGACTCTTCTTGGGGCATCTCCTCCGTTCGAATCTGAATGGTTTGTTTGTCACCATCACGCAGAATCAGAACCGGAACCTTCTTGCGAACAGGCGTTGTTGCGACAATTGCAGGCAGTTCACGCATCTTTTGCACATCTTTACCATTGAAACGCAGAATAACATCTCCAGCTTTCAAACCAGCCTTGTCGGCAGGCCCATCTTCAACCACCTTGGCAATCAACGCGCCTTTGGCTTTCTCCATGCCCAAGGCGGAAGCCAACTCCGCAGTCACGATCTGGATACTCACACCAATCCAACCTCTGGTGACGCGACCGGACGCCTTGAGTTGGGAGACAACACTTTTGGCCATATTGACAGGAATGGCAAAACCGATGCCCATGTAACCACCAGAACGAGAATAGATCGCTGTATTGATGCCGATCACATTGCCCTTAAGATCAAAGAGTGGCCCACCAGAGTTTCCAGGATTGATCGCCGCATCGGTCTGGAGAAAATCATCATAGGGTCCGTTGCCAATGGCACGCCCCTTGGCAGATATGATGCCTGTTGTGACCGTTGCTTCCAATCCAAAAGGGTTGCCAATGGCCACAACCCATGCGCCAACCTTAATGGCGTTTGAATCTCCAAGGCGTGCGACAGGCAACTTTTGATCCGATTCAATTCTGATCAGGGCTAAATCGGTCTTTGGATCACTACCAATAACTTGGGCCTTGAACTCCCGTTCATCCGCCAGGCGCACTTTGATTTCATCGGCGTCTTCGATAACATGATGGTTGGTCAAAATGTAACCATCACTGTCGATGATAAATCCAGAACCCATATTACGAGTCTGGTATTCTCTTTGGGGCATGCGCTCCATAAAGGGCTTGAAAAACTCTTCGAAAGGACTATCCTTAAATGGATTAAGAGAACGCGCCACCCGCCCCCCTATGATTTTCTTACTGGTATGAATATTAACAACAACTGGTTTTAGTTTATTGACCAGACCTGTCAATTCTGGTCCCGAGTGCGCCATGGCAGGTACAGTGGCCACCAAAGAGAGAATTAAGAAAAAACCAATTGTTGCAATTACATACGATATTCGTCCGCCAATGGCTGTTGTTTTTTTATCTGAAACAGATTGGCGCTTTGATGTTACCCAGCGAAAAAAATCTCCAAACACCCTAACCCCTAAGAGTGCAGATGTTGCTGTGATGATAAGAAACGCAAGAGTCACAGCAATGGTCACAGCAACTTCAAAAATGTGGCGGACTGTGCTACGGAAAGCTTCCAGATCCAAAATCACCCATTCCATCATTGTTTTCTCCCATTCATTTATGCCTTTTCAGCTCTTTTCCGGCAATAGCCATCTGCGTCTCCATATTCTTCAAAACGCGAATAACGTTGATGAACTTTTCTGGGACGTCTGGCATGTTTAATAGGACACCAGCGCTCTTCGGTACGACTGGCAATTTCCCGGACATAAGCCAAAACACCATTGCCGTATCCACAATAGATGCAGTTTAGTTTTTCCAGCCAGTTGAGGTAAGAGAGTTTGTGACGATCTAAAATTAGAAATTCTGACCGTTTGACACGAGGAATATTATAAACAGGAAAACAGACATATTGATAAAAGGTCGCCATGATATCCAATACGAACAGTGGAAAAATCATTGACCAAATTACAGGGGCTGTCAGTGCATAACTGAACCATGATTCACGAAACGTATTAAAAAATGATAGTGAATTGTCTGAATCGGTATAATTCCAGACTAAAAATCTTTGTTGATAACCAATCGTTTTCTTGGAAGACTCTGTTGAAACTGTTTTCTGTAAGCAGAAAATAGGTAACAAAACATTATGATATGGTCTAAATTGCTTCTTTGCCATTTTTCCAAACCTCCATCTATAAGAACCCCGATGATTCGAAGGGATATGAACAAAGGATAAAAAGAATCAAAGGATTGAAATTTGTCCGATGCAAAGCCAATATTTATCGTACGCGTTGTTGTTTTAGGGCTGATCCAAAGGAGATATTGGATCAACCCTATCTGTTAAAAAGAACGTTGTTATCTCTGTATGCGTCTATCGTGTACGATACCACAATCACTCAAGATGTGATCCATCAAGTCACCGAAACTTCAATCGCCCGCGGTTTGGCCTCTTCACGCTTAGGAAGCGCTACCTCCAGAACACCATTCGTATAAGCGGCTTTAATCTGGCCTGTATCTGTGGTGCTGGGCAGTTGAAATGAGCGACTGAAATGGCCATAGGAGCGTTCGATACGGTGATAGTTCTCTTTTTTCTCCTCATCTTCAAATTTGCGCTCACCAGAAATATGCAACTGGCCATTATCAACGTTAACCTGGATATCTTTCTGCGCCATGCCTGGCAGATCTGCTTTGAGAATGATCTGATTTTCATCTTCACGAATGTCAACACGCATGGGCCATTGGGTCATCTGGCCCGTATCATCATATCCTTGATCAAACATGCGATTGATCTCATTTTGCAGAGCACGCATACTCCGAAATGGATTGTAAGACACAATCGTAGACATTTTGTACCTCCTCCATAAAGAAGATGAATTTGACATGAATGTTTTCAATTGCTACGTCGAACGTAGATACAGGGTAATCCTTTATCGCTTCAAGAGACTAAGCTCTTTTAAGAAAACCGATGAGACAACTATTTTTAATGAACTTGAACCTGAATCGCATGAGGCTTGGCCTCTTCTAACTTGGGCAGTGTCACTTCCAGCACACCATTTTTATAGGTTGCACCGATTTTCCCAACATCAACCGTATTGGGTAACTGGAACGAACGGTTAAACTGTCCATAGGCACGCTCCATCCAGTGGTAGTTCTTTTTATTGGCCTCATCCTCAAATTTACGTTCTCCAGAGATGGTTAACTGGCCATTATCGACGTTGACGTTGATATCTTTCTGTTCCATGCCAGGAATATCTGTCTTGATGACAACCTGATCTTCATCTTCGCGAATATCTACTTGTATAGGCCAACCAGTCATCTGACCTGTCGAACGATCCTGATTATGGTCGAAAAGCCGATTGATCTCGTTTTGAAGCGAACGGATTTGACGAAATGGATCATAAGAAACAAATGTGGACATTTTAGACCTCCTCATATCTGCTCAATGTTGTTTACCAGTTGTTGTTGCTGGCCTCCTTACGTAACGAGATAGGCAGTGTTTCTCTCCTTTCAAGAGAAGGAACCATTTTTTTTCATTATTTCTCTAAACATTGACAACGCCTCTCATTAGAACTAAATGAAAAATAACTGCGCGCCAGGGTTTTGGTTTAAAAAGGCGCCCAATTCATTTAAAAAAGGAGATCGATAAAGATGCGATATTATCAGATTTCGGCTCGCCTGATCTGGTTGGTACTTTTGCTCACAATCATGGCCATCTATTTCCGCCCACTGATTCAGAACATACTCATCGATCTCTCTGCGACACCAAGGGCCATCACTGCCAGAGGAGACCTGGCAGCGGATGAAAAGAACACAATCGAACTTTTTAAAGCAACAAAACCCTCTGTGGTCTACATCACCACGATTCGCCATGTACGCGACTTTTGGACCCGCAATATTATGCGTGTCCCCAAAGGGACAGGTTCAGGCTTTATTTGGGATGGATCGGGACATGTGGTGACCAACTATCATGTTTTAGAAAAAGCACAAGAGGCGCGAATTACTTTAGCAGACCAGAAGAACTATCCTGCCGTTCTGGTTGGCGCCAGTCGGGAACATGATCTCGCGGTCTTACGTATTGATATGGGGCTTGAGCGTCCTGTACCGGTTCCCATTGGAACCAGTAAAGACCTTCAGGTTGGACAGAATGTTTTTGCGATTGGTAATCCTTTTGGATTAGATCACACCCTGACAACGGGCGTAATTTCTGCCCTGGATCGCAGTATCGATAACCGTGCTGGTGGAACAATTGATCATTTAATCCAGACCGATGCGGCCATCAATCCTGGAAACTCTGGCGGACCTCTACTGGATAGTGCAGGACGTCTCATAGGCGTCAATACGGCCATCTATAGCCCTTCAGGTGTTTATGCGGGAATCGGTTTTGCTGTGCCCGTGGATACCGTCAACCGTGTTGTACCAATCCTGATTGCTAAGGGGCGTTATCAAAGACCAAGCCTCGGCGTGACGGCCAATGATGAACTCAGTCGGCGTATTCTTGCAGAATTTGGCATTGATGGCATACTGGTTTTAAATGTCGTACCTGGTTCAGTCGCTGAAAAAGCAGGACTGCGATCTACTCAGGTTCGATATCGAAAAATCATCCTTGGCGATGTAATTCTTGCCGTCGATGGTCAACAAGTGACGACAGTCGAAGATCTTCAAAAACAGATTGGCGATAAATCAATCGGTGACACGGTCACTCTAACGATCTTGCGAAGAGAAAAGCAACAGCACATCTCAATCGTTCTTTAGTAAGAACGGATCTATTTTCAATATGTTGCCTTTATCCAACAAGAACTCTTGCAAAAAAAGTTCAAGATCCCCCTTGAAATTTGCAACAGAGATCGTTATCTAAAAAATAAAAGGGGCGTATTAGGACGCCCCATGAACTAAAAAGGGATATATTTGTAAAGGATTTTTTTGCGACGGAGAGATCTCAATGACAAATTCAACTGTTGCCATTTCTCGTTCTTCGGATCTGATTGCGCTTAACAACAGTGCTGGGTTTCAAAAGTTTCTCCAACAGGCTATGGAAGCGCCTATCCTGACTGCTGATGAGGAGTTCCAACTGGCAACCCGCTATCGGGAGCATAATGATATTGATGCGGCCCACAAACTGGTTCATTCCTACCTTCGTCTGGTGCTGAAAACAGCCCGCGAATATCTTAATTATCAGATAAGTCTTCTTGATCTTGTTCAAGAAGGCACCGTCGGATTGATGCACGCTGTTAAAAAATTTGATCCCAGGCGCGGTGCGCGTCTTGCGACCTATGCGATCTGGTGGATTCGTGCCACAATCCACGATCTTATCCTTCGCTCATGGCGTATGGTGAAAATTGCGACAACACAACTTAAACGCAAACTCTTTTTCAAATTACGTCAATCCAAATCATCCGCCGCCCCTCTAAATTATGAGGAAGCCAAAGAACTCGCTACAAAATTTGGTACAGATGCAGAAACAATCCTGGAGGTGGATGGTCGTATGGCCGGTGGGGATGTCTCTCTGAATCAACCCGTATTAGAGGATGATTCAGGGGAAATGATCCATTTTCTTGAAGATCAGCGTCCGAATCAAGAATATGAACTGCTCAATGCGCAGCAGAAAACGCTACTATCCTCTTTGATTAAAAAAGGACTCAATCAACTCAATGACCGGGAACAGATCATTATCTCTGAGCGCCTGCTGGCAGAAAAACCAGTGACATTAGACAAACTTTCCAAACGCTTTTCTGTAAGTCGAGAACGCGTACGTCAAATTGAGAAAAGGGCGCTGGAGAAGTTGCGCGATTTCTTTCAGAAAACCCCAGAAGCACTTGATTTAATCAAGTAACAACTGATTTGTGATTACTAACTTAAAGGTTACTATCATGTTTATCAGTAAAGATACCTGTCCAGCATGTGGTCGTCAACCTGGTCGTATCTATAAATGCATGAAATGTGGGGAAGTGCGGTGTGGATCACCGCACTGCACAGGTACAAAACATGCCGTGGCCTGGTGGGCTTCATCTGGAGCACAATGTCGTTCTTGCCAAGAAGGTCGATACGCGATTCTGAGTACTTACGGTTTGTTGAAGGAAAACGCCACGCAGCTTTCATTGAATCCGAAACATATCGACCTTGATACAGCTGCGTAATACAACGATGAGAAAACAAATACCACCCCATCCTCTCTTGCGATTATTGTATATAAAAAAACATTCTTTGTCTTGAAAAGTTAACCAAGCGTTCCTATATCCAAGATAACGCGGACTGATACTTTGATATTAGATGCCATATCAAGATCATCCTGCCACACTTACTTGAATAAACAGATACAAACCTGACTGTATGACCGTCAGGTTATATAAAACATCAACATATAAAAAAGATAGGAGATAGATTATGGGAAAAGTAATCGGTATTGATCTAGGAACAACAAACTCCTGCGTTGCAGTCATTGACAACAGAGAACCCAAAGTCATTGAAAATAGTGAAGGGGTACGCACAACGCCTTCAATGGTTGCTTTTGGGAAAGATGGTGAACGTTTAGTTGGACAGGCTGCTAAACGTCAGGCAGTGACCAATCCCAATAATACGCTTTTTGCAATCAAACGGTTAATTGGACGGCGTTTTGATGATCCAATGATCCAAAAAGATCTGGATCAGGTACCGTATAATATTGTCAGAGCGGATAACGGTGATGCATGGGTTGAAGCCGATGGACGTAAGATCAGCCCCTCTGAGATTGCCGCCATGATTCTGCAAAAAATGAAGCAGACTGCTGAAGACCATCTGGGTGAGGAGGTCACCGATGCGGTGATTACCGTGCCGGCCTATTTTAATGATGCCCAACGTCAGGCAACTAAAGATGCAGGTAAAATTGCAGGTCTCAATGTTTTGCGTATTATCAATGAGCCCACAGCCGCTTCATTGGCCTATGGTCTGGATAAGAAAGGGGGGCAGACAATCGCCGTATATGATCTGGGTGGCGGAACATTTGATGTCTCCATTCTGGAAATTGGTGATGGCGTTTTTGAGGTCAAAGCGACGAATGGCGACACCCTTCTTGGTGGCGAAGATTTTGATACAGCAATTATTGACCATCTGGCAAACGTATTTTTGCAAGAAAATGGCGTCGATCTACGCAAAGACACCATGGCCCTGCAACGCCTGAAAGAAGCCGCCGAACAAGCAAAAATTGAACTCTCCAGCAGCACCCGAACTGAAATCAATTTACCCTTCATCACAGCCGATGCCAGTGGACCAAAGCATCTTAACCTCAGTTTGGCACGTTCTCAACTGGAAAGTCTGGTTGATGATCTGGTTCAACGCACACTGGAACCCTGCCGTGTGGCACTGAAAGATGCAGGCATTTCAGCAACACAGATTGATGAAGTCGTTTTGGTTGGCGGAATGACCCGTATGCCTAAAGTTCAACAGGTGGTCGCCAACTTTTTTGGTAAAGAACCAAACCGCGGCGTTAATCCCGATGAAGTTGTCGCCAGTGGTGCGGCCATCCAAGGAGGTGTACTTAAAGGGGATGTTAAAGATGTCCTACTCCTGGATGTAACACCACTTTCGTTGGGTATTGAAACCATGGGACAGGTGTTCACCAAATTAATTGACAAAAACACCACAATCCCAGCAAAGAAATCGCAAGTCTTTTCTACAGCAGCAGATAATCAGTCAGCTGTAACCATTCGGGTTGCACAGGGAGAACGCGAACTGTTTGCCAGCAACAAACTGTTAGGACAGTTTAATCTGGAAGGGATTGCGCCGGCACCACGTGGAGTGCCTCAAATTGAGGTAACTTTTGATATTGATGCCAATGGCCTGGTTCAAGTTTCAGCCAAAGATCGTGGAACAGGCAAAGAGCAGTCGATCAGAATTGAGGCGTCGGGAGGCTTAAGCGAGCAGGAGATTGAACGCATGGTTCAAGATGCCGAAACCCATGCCGATGAGGATTCGCGCAAACGCAAATTGATTGATGCACGCAATCAGGCCGATTCTCTTATTTATTCTACCGAAAAAAGCCTCAAAGAACATGAAGAAAAACTGGATGGTACAATCAAACAATCCATTGAAACGGCAATTGCTGATCTAAAATCTGTCGTAAACGGAGAGAATACCCGTGCCATTGAGGCAAAAACAGAGGCACTGATGGAAGCATCTATGAAAATGGGTGAAGCGGTTTATAAAGATGCTGCTACGCATCAGACAGCCGCAGCAGGTGGATCCTGTGCTTCTGGATCGTGTGGATCAGGCCCGTCTAACGATAATGTTATTGATGCTGAATATGAAGAGGTTAAATCTGGTTCAAAGGCGGCTTGATATCGTGACTATTTAATCAAAAAACCCCTTTCCTTTGACCCAAGGGAAAGGGGTTTTTTGATGGGAGATGAGTAACCATGCCTTTGTATGATAATAAATTAAGGTGTGCGATGAATTTCTGCATTACCAAGATCTGCCCTTCAATTGAGGAGACATGTCGATGAATGACGATAAGCAAAACACGATTCAAAGCAACACTGCGGATAATAAGATCACTAAAGACGCATCCGCTGAAATCTTGGAAGAGGAACAGGCCAATATCAACGATGTTGAACAGGTTGGAGAATCAGCATCTGATACAGATCATAAAGTGGCTGAAGAAAACACGCAGGATGTGCTTCAGGAGCGTTTAGCAGCACTTGAAGAGGCGTTGGCGCAGGAGAAAAAACGCTCGAAAAGCAATCATAATGATTATCTGCGCGCCATGGCTGACATGGATAATCTTCGTAAGCGAACAGAACGTGAAAAGGAGCGTGCCAGAAAGTTTGCGTTAGAAACATTCTGCAAGGATCTACTGACCTTGGCTGACAACATTGATCGCGCCATTGTTGCTATTCGAAAGAACCAGAAAGAGATCGACACCCCCACACCATTAATGAAATCCTTGGTAAAGGGCACTGAAATGATTGAGGGAGAGTTGCAACGAACGCTGAATAAACATGGTGTTGAGAAGATCAAAGCACAGGGAAATGCATTTAATCCTAATTTTCATCAAGCCATGACTCAGGTGGAGGATACAGAAGTTGAATCCGGCTGTGTTGTTCAGGAGTTACAGACCGGTTACATGCTCAACGGTAGATTATTACGACCTGCAATGGTCACCGTTGCCAAATAAAAAGAACCCACTCCCTATTTGGGAGTGGGTTTGTTGCATCAAAATCAATGAATAAACCCCGTTCTTGGATCAAATGGCATCTCTGTTTTCATTTTTCTATAGAACGCCCGATGATGTTCTGTTTTAGGTGGTGGTACAACAACATTCAATGTTACATACTGAGAACCTGGTGGTGATCCAGGTAATCCGCGTCCTTTCAGAGATAACTTTTGACCAGACTGACTGCCGGCGGGAATTTTCAATCGAACAGGTCCACCTAGCGTTGGAACCGTCACTGTGTCTCCTAATGCGGCTTCCCAAGGTGTAACAGGAAGTTCCAGATGGGTATCGCGTCCTTCCACACGAAAACGATGGTGCGGCATAATGCTCACTTTAAGGTAGAGATCTCCCATCGCAGAACGGCCATTTTTCGGTTTTGCACCGAGATGTATGGTCTGGCCATCGATCACTCCTGCTGGAATCGTGACCTTGATCTGCCTGCTTCGGTTACCAGGCGTCTGAATTTCAAATTGACGTTTACAACCATGATAAGCCTCTTCTAAAGAGATCTCTACCTCATGAATGGGTGGTGCGGCATCAAACCCTCTGGAAAAATGCGATGGATGGTAGTCATCCGTATGACCAGGAAATCCAGAGAACCACTCCGCACCACGGTTTCCACGGCTTCCCTTTCCAAACAGACTGTTGAATAGCCCCTCCAGGTCTACGGCTGAACCGGCCTGATGAAATTCGAATCCGCCAGGGAAACCATGGTTGGATTGGTCTGAAAATGATCCGCCATTTTTCCAATAGGCGTAGATTTTGTCATATTCAGCGCGTTTTTTGGAGTCACCAAGAACATCGTAGGCTTCAGAGATCTCCTTAAACCGAGCTTCATGATCCTGCCCTTTGTTGACATCAGGATGATGTTTGCGCGCAAGCGTACGAAAGGCGCGCTTGATCTCACCTGGTCCAGCAGAATTGTCAATACCCAGCGTTTTATAGAAGTCTTTGAATTCAGCACCCATGGCGCACTCCTGTAAAGATTTCCTTTGGTCTGAAAAACATACAGATCACTTTCTCCCAAACAGACTGGCAAGCTTGGCAGTCATCTTGTTCCACCACACCTTGATCGTAGCCCGTGCGCCTGTTGGTTGCCATTTGACGGTTTTAGGTGTTTGGCAATAGCCATTAACCGTGATCTTGCGCGGTTTAGCCTCATCACTTCTGGGAATGGTCACGGTCAATACACCGTTTCGTGATGATGCTTTGGCCTTGTCCACTTCTAATCCGTCAGGTAGATAGAAAGTACGCAAAAACGATCCACTGGCCCATTCCATACACTTGTGCGGGTTTTTCTCCCGATGCCGATAGATACGGGTTCCACGAATCGTCAACTGTCCAGGCTCAATGGTTACATGTAGATCTTTGGGTTTAATTCCTGGAACATCAGCGGACAATGTAACACAATTCTGATCTTCTAAAATATCTGTTTTGATCTGTAGCGGATTGGATACACGTGAAAACGTATGAGGGACAGGTAAAACATTCCAAGCCGTTTTTCTCAGACCAAGATAATTTCCAATAAGAGGGGACTCAAGAGATAGATTCAACATGTTCCTCTCCTTTTCTGAATATTAAAGAGCTTATCATGATTAAGAATTGCATCTATTTTGACTATCTTTGAGATAAGTATTCAATTTTCTATTTCAAGGGGCTTGGTAACATAAATCGTCATTTTTATATCTTACCCGGTTAAACAGTTCACATATTTGAATAACCAGGGTATGGCCGTCCCATAAGATTCTGCTTGCGAAAGCTTGCAAGCAGAACGGATAGCCATAATTTCTACATTACGTGTGCCGCTTCTGGAATACTATTCTCAGAACGAAAAGAGGAAAGCGGTTCCAGTACACCACAGGATTGCAACAAACCGCGATTCTGATGCAGATAAAGATTCGCCAGCGTTTGAAAGAGCGGCCCCACCTCAGGGTTGAGCGCCACCCGCAACTCACCGGAAATCGTACCATTCTGCAGGGGAATCTTCACAAACTGCCGCTTTGCAGCGCGTCCCTGAAAGCTGGTCGCATGCAACACGACCGTCCGCTTATCTCCAAGATAGACCAAAAAAGGCGCTTTTGAGGTGCCCGATTGAGACTGCAAAGAGAGTTGATCGAGAAGAAGATCGTGCACATTCCACACCTTTGCATCTAAAAGGGTCATCGGTGCAAAACGACCATAAGCAAGAAGGTTAAACAGATTCTGCTCAAAGAGAAGGTGATGATCAATCTCAAACGCTTCTTTAGCCCAGGTGCGGAGAAAGTCGCGCTTGCGTATAATAAATACCGCACTGTTTAAATAGGGATGCGCCGTGGAGATATTTTGCTTATCTAACGCTTGAGCAAAAGGAACAATGCCCGAATTAACGCCATCAAAGCGCCGTAGAAAGTCGCCAATGGTTCCCGTGGTATCCGCACAGGCCGCCACCACAGAGCCCTCCGCTGCCATTTCAGCAACCTTCTTAATCACTTTTTTATGGATATCATCCGTAATCAGCGTATCCCCATCAACCCACACCAAAGCATCAAAATCATGTAGACGGGTGTAGTGATAGAGTGACGCCTTATAGTAAAAAGGGTGCAGATCTTTCGGAAGATGCGTAGGTATTGGCAATAACTGCCCCTTAGCGGCAAGAAACCGGCACTGCTCCTGGGTAAGGCCAAAATCACAGACAAAGAGTTGAGCCTGTGGAGAGAAGACTTCAAAAGAGAGCAGCAGAGGGCTCAATACAGTAAAGTATCCCGCATCGGCGCCAGTAACATAAAGAATTTTAGGCTCATTCTGTAACATGGGAACTCCACGATAGGGTTAAAGTGGTTTATATCATCAATCCTTGCATTGGCTCTAAGTTGCATTACAAAATTAAAGCGCAACCGTTAAGATCGGTCTTTAGATCAAAATTAAAAGCAATAAACGTACCTTTACATCTCCACCTATTTAAAGGGATAGGCACTGTACGAATGGCTAGATTTTTTTCTCTCTCATCCAACCGATGGCACCACTGGCTACAACTTGATCCACGCTGGTATCAGTTGGCTGTACTGCTATCCATCATTCTGGTTGGCACACTTTGGCAAAGACTGGAGATCGATGCATGCACTGTGATCACCATTTTAATCACCATCACATTAAGCCAATGGCTCTTAAGCAAAATCGTCGCCCTCCCCTCTTTTGATCCACGCAGCGCCTGGATCTCTGGACTCTCTTTGATCATTCTGTTGCGCAGCAGCAGTTGTATGAATACCGCAATCATCGCTGGTGTGGCGGTTTTGAGTAAATTTATCTTTCGTTATCAAAAGAAACATCTCTTTAACCCCTCTAATTTTGCTTTAATCTTTGCACTCTTATCCGGTCTTGGCTGGGTCTCTCCCGGACAGTGGGGCAACGATCTTTTTCTCCTCTTCTTTTTTGCTTTTGCAGCCAACTTCACCCTCTGGCGCAGCGCCAGATGGGATATCAGCCTGGCCTTCCTCTTTTTTTATACCACCCTGCTTTTTCTCAGAGCCCTCTGGCTCGGTGACCCATGGACCATCCCTTGGCATCAACTCCAAAGTGGATCACTACTGCTCTTCTCTTTTTTAATGATCTCCGACCCCAAAGCCACACCCGATGCCCGTATTGCACGCATTGTGTTTGCACTCGCCGTCGCCCTAGTGGCTATTTTTCTACGTTTTATACTCTATATCCCCCACGATCCACTCTGGGCCTTAATTCTCTGCTCTCTTCTCACACCACTCTTAGATCACCTTTGGCCACACCAACGCTTTACCTGGTAAATACTCTCCGACCAACATCGTTCGTGGCGAATCCCTACAAAAAGCGTCAAAGATCGGCATGATCTCCAACAAACATCGTTTCTTTCAAGCTAAACAGTAAAAATAAATACAAATAAAACAACAATATAAACTCAATGGCATAAACAATGCTAATCATCTTCTCAGAAAAAATATTAATGTTTCCACTTCTATTTTTTAATAGATACTCAAAATGAAAACCTCAGGAGATGAGCACATGTCCGTTCAAGCTGTTGGATCTGATAACCCTGTATCTCAGTATATGCAAGGCTTTGAAACACAGATGAAACAGAGCACCCAGGAGGTCTCAAACCAACGCGACGATACATTTGATCAGCGTCTTTCTGATGCCAATGGCCGTATTGCCGAAAATGTAAAAAGCGATATCAGTGGTACAAGAACAGGTGATGCACTTAAACAAGTTGGTGGTGGTGTTAACTTTTTCGCCTAAAAAAGATCTTATCTTAGATTTATAAATTTAATGGAGATGTTTTGTTTCTATAAAAAAAGAGAGAAAATCGTCTCCATTGTATAAAATTTGTAAAAAAAGTCTTGTCTTTCTGTTACTCTGTTCTGTAAAGTAAAAGAGGATACCCTTTTACATATCTGGTTAAACTTTGTAACAAGCGATGAAGACCATGGCTGAAGCACAACTGAAAATCATTGCTGGAGAAGACGTTTTTGTTGCATGTAAAATGGCATTATCCGCCTCCCCTCAAACACTTTTTAGCTCCACTTGCTTAGCCTGGACAACCGATCAGGAAGTCGCACAGCAATGGGCTAAAGAGTGCAACGCAGACCTAAAAACCAGACGACAGATCAAAAAAGTAGGTCGAAAGATCTTTCGCTCCCCCTGGCACTGCTTTCAAAGAGTGGGTTCTTTCTGGATCTCCCACCGCTCTCGGATGGCTGTGGTTAAAAAGGTACTCTCAGGAGAGCTAAAACCCGATCATCAGGGGCTTCTCCATCTACCAAAATCCTTATCTTATCTCTCCCTAAGAGGAAAGGTAAAGATCGTACACCATAAAGAGCGTCTGAAAATATTTTTCCATCTAGGAAAAAAGCTCACCAGCCGAAACTGCGGCTTAATCTACTGCTCCGATGCCAATCCCCCCTCAAAATATTCTCCTTTTGGATTTGTCCATAATATCCGGCCACTATGCCAACATTGGTATCGCTGTGAGCTAACCCCCGCTTTTTTCAGCCTGACAAACGAAGGACGGGTCCATACCGCCTTTGCCGCAACCATTGATCGTTGGCTTTTTAAGCCACGGCGTAAAGCAGCAAAAGCAACTTTAAAGTAAAGTATTATCTCTTTTCTCTAAAGCCGTCCCCCTCTCCTGCCGATCTTTATAAAGGTGTATTGTAAATCTTTCTTTAAGGGGACGGAATAATGGATTTTCCACCACATCAATCACTACAGCTCGATATGATGCGGCTGGCGATGGATGCTTTACGCATACGCCTGGACCTCAAAAGAGTCTATGGCGGGGAACACTCAAAAAAAGCCCAACAAGAGCTGGCTAAACTTGCGGTTATGATGGAAGAAGAGAGCTCCAGACTGGCAAGCTACTCTTAATTAAAGATCCTAACTCTTTTGGGATTTAGACGCATCTTTCTTTTAAAGGGTGCGTCTGAAGTTTTTTTCAGATAACAACATATTTTAAATGTCATTTTTAATTTAAAAAAAACGGTCACAACAAAAATAGGCAACCGTTTTATTTAAAATACTATTTTCCTAACAGATGATCCACTTCGATGGCAATTTCAGTCGCCTGTAACTGCTGCCAGAATGGAATGGGCCACGCCCCACCTTTCTGAATCACTTGAGCAAAGTATTCCAACTCCTCTTTTTGACCTTTCTGTATGGTACTGGTCTTCATCCCCTCCTTATCACTACCAAAAAGAGCCACCTCCTGATAGTCGGTCAGTTGAATCACCTGGCCATCGACAAAAATCTCCAGATGCTCTTTCGGATAGGCATTCGACCCCAAAGCGGTATAGGTCAGTGTCGCAACCGAACCATCCTCAAAACGGATGGTGGCGACAAAATTATCCCGTGAACTGTAAAAATCTGTTTTTGGCTTGAGAGAGAATGCGCCCACACTCTCGGCACGCGCCTGGGTAAAGTAAGTAAAGAGGTCATAGATATGACACCCCTCGCCTCGGTTACGCCCCCCCCCCTCTTCCGTATGCACCCAGTGATCCAGAGGAATATGCCCCGCATTCATCCGATAGTTAAGAATCATGGGATTGCTGCGTTTTTGAATCAACTTCTGCACATGTTCTGCATGGGGAGAAAAACGGCGATTAAATCCGGTCAGAAGAACAGGCCCTTTTTGCTCCTCTTTATAACAGTCTTGAATTAAAGCCATCTCTTCACGGGTTAATGCCATCGGTTTCTCTAAAAGCACATGTTTTCCCGCTTTTAAGGCATCGGATGCCATGGTGGCATGCAGATTATGGCGTGTACAGATCAAGACCGCATCCACATTATCATCTTGAACCACCTTTTGATAATCGGTGGTTGCATAGTTGGCGCCACACTGCTTGGCTGTAGTCTGGGCATTATGACCACTGCGACTGACAATCGCTTGAATATGGTAACGATCCACCATCGATTGCAAATTAGGAATATGCATCCCCTTAGCAAAACCACCCGCACCAATAATCGCAATCCGGATCTTCTCCTCACCCACCGCTTCGGCCAGAGGGTTCTGGATGATCACAGAGGTCATCTCCTCCTGCGCTCTTTGAGGATAGTTAAGCAGTACCATTAAGGGAGCAGGAGACTCATTTTTCAGGGTATCATAAGCGGCGGTGGCTTCATCGATGGGGTAAACTTTTGCAATCAAAGGCTTAATATCGATCCGCTGCTCCTCTAAAAGCCTGAGATACTCCACCATATTGCGGTTTTCGGTCCAGCGAACATAGGAGATAGGATAATCCAACCCCTCCTCCTCATAGTTGCGATCATAGCGGCCAGGACCATAAGAGGTAGAGATGAAAAAATCGAGCTCTTTTTGATAAAAATCACCACGATTAAGATCCAATCCCACAGCACCCACCAGAACAACACGCCCCTTTTTACGACACATTTTAAAAGCTGTGGACATAATCTCATTAGAAGAGGAGGCCGCCGTCACAATCACACCATCGGCACCAATACCATCGGTTAGGCGCAACACCTGTTTAATGCCATCACTGCTCTGCTCTAAAGCGAGATCCATACCTGATTGCAATGCTGTTTCAATACGACCAGGCTCTAGATCCGTACCGATCACCCGGCAACCATTGGCTTTAAGAAACTGAACGGTGAGTTGACCTAATATGCCCAATCCCACCACCACAAAAGTCTCCCCTAAAGTGGGTTTAGCACGCCGCAGACCTTGCAGCGCAATCGCGCCTAAAGTCACCGTTGAAGCTTCTGCAAAGCTGAGTTTCTCAGGAATCGCCACCGTAAGATTGCGCGGCACCGTGATCACCTCGGCATGATGGGCACATTGCGCTCCAGCACAGGCCACACGATCCCCAGGTTTAAGATCCTCAATCCCAGATCCTACTTCCAATACCGTTCCCGCCGCTGAGTAACCAGAGGGATTACCAGAGGCTGCCATCTTACCCTGCACCACCCGACGTGTACGCCCCAAACCATCAGATAAAGCCATTTGAGCGACTTTACGCACCAAATCAGGATTTCGCAGCGCTTTTTTCCAGAGCGGATCGCCACTGGAACGCACACCGCTCATCTCTGTACCGATAGAAATACAGGAGTGATCTACCAGAACCCGAACGTAGCCCGCTTCCACAATCGGTGCGGGGGTCTGTTCCACAAAGGCTTGTCCCTGCCGGACGAGAATCTGTTTCATGGTTTAAAATCCAAAAAGAGTGCAATATTGTTCGTTCCTTCCAGCGCAAGAGTAACACAGATAAGATCAAAATGACCAACATATTTACCGTGAAAGCCGCAACACACCTTTATCGCCTCATTACATACTTTAAGAGAGCCCGCCTTTTTTAAAAAATCAGGTTTTAAAATCTAAGGAGAACTTTGATCTTGACACACATTCCTCTATACTTTTTAAGTCACAGGCTTTTCATTACATTTTTATAAGAGTAACGCATGACCACCTCACCGATTCCTGCAAAACTGACAAGAGAGATCAACAAGCTTTTTAATCAGGGAAACCTGCCGGATCAGTTTACCGAAGCAAGGCTTCATAAACAGGTAAAGCCCTATCTGACTACCGATCCGGTCGCGGCTTATCTTCTATTGGCTAAACTGGCCTGCAGCTGCTGTCAGCCCGAGGTGGTTCATAACCACTATAAAACATTATTTAATCTGGCACCGCGCGATCCACACATCCATAATCACTACGCCATTGCTCTTAGAAAACTGGGACAGTTAAGCCAGGCACGCAGACAGGCTGAAGAAGCACATCAACTGGCGCCACAAAATCGTGATTATCTACAACAGGTGATTCGCAGCCTGGTGGTGTGTGGCCGTTTCCATGATGCCGCACACTATATTCAACGTTCAATTCAGACAGCCGTCCCTCTAAGCATGCGCCAATATGCCTTTGTCACCAATACCCAGCGTTTCCTCTCCGAATCCTCGATCACAGATGATCAATTAGAAGCCTTCCAACAAGCGCACTACACCCTTCTACAGCAACATAATCTCTATCCCGTTGGTTCTCTAAGAACCCCCGCCATCCAGATGGCACTGGTCTCTCTTATCGCAGATTCCAAAGAAGAGAACCCCTTAAGCACGGAGAAGCTTTTATGGGACATTCAGGTGAACTGTGAGGAGGAAACCCGCCAGAAGATCAATGAAGCCGCACAGACAATCCACGCGCAATTTCCACCAGCACTTAAGCAACATATTCAGTTTCAGTTTATCGCACCACGCGGCGGGCAACATGGCAGCAATGTTTTTTTTGTTTAGCGCCTTTAAGTTAACTTTAAAATTTAACGTTTAAGCAGACTTCGAAGGCAAAAGCGAATTATCCTGCAAGAGCAGCTTTTTCATTTTTTTAGCAGGCAGAGGACGACTGATAAAGAATCCCTGGATCTCATCACACTTTAGATTTCGCAGAAAATCAATCTGATCCTGTGTCTCAACGCCTTCGGCCACCGCTTTCAAACCAAGATTGTGCGCCATAGAGATAATGGTGGAGACAATGGCGATATCATGGGGATTACTGGGAAGCTCATGAATAAAGCGGCGATCAATCTTTAAGGCGCGCAGAGGGAACGCCTTAAGTTGGGTCAAAGAGGAGTAACCGGTACCAAAATCATCCAGAGCGATATAAACTCCCATCTCACGAAGCGCTTTAAGCGTTATGCGCGCCTGCGCCTGATTTTCACTGAGAACATTTTCAGTAACCTCCAACTCCAGATGTTCTGGAGCCAAACCGGTCTCAATCAAAACCTGGCGCACCTTATCAAGAATTTTCTTATGATAAAACTGGCTTGCAGAAAGGTTCACAGAGATACGCAGGGGTTCCTCAATTTTATCCAGCCAACTCTTCTGTTTAGAGCAACTCTCTTTAAGGATCCAATCCCCTAAGAGGCTCATCAGGTCGCTCTCTTCCGCCTGCGGAATAAACTCATTGGGCAAAACCTGCACATCAGCGGACTTCCAGCGCACCAACGATTCGATCCCAGTGATCTTCCCGGTATGCAGCGATATTTTGGGTTGATAATGGAGTGTGAACTGCGCTTTCTTGATCGCTGTGCTCAAGCGACTTTCCAACGCCAACCGACGCGAGGACTGCTCACCAAGAGCGGGGATATAAAATTGAATTGAGGTCCGACTGGCGCCCTGTTTTTTGGCACGGTTCGCCGCACTCTTTGCATTATGGATCAAGGTTTCGGCATCAATCCCATCATTGGGATGGATTGCAATACCAATGGAGATGGTCTGGAACAACTCATGCCCATCCACCGAGAAGGGCTCGGTGAAGCATTCATGCAGACGCCTGGCAACCCGATTGATCGCCTGAATGGCATCACCTTGCTCTGGATTGATCAACTGACGAATAACAATCATAAAAC
>JBQGBW010000042.1:0-31376 GCA_052043475.1 Magnetococcales bacterium HHB-1 | reverse complement strand
GAAAATCGGCTCTCGGGGATCATTTCCAGCACCTGCGTACGGAAGATGTGCGCCCAACTCCGTTCTAACTCTCCCCGATGCTTCTCCGGCATCCAAAAGTGCGATTCGTCCATGCTGAGCTGCGGGTCCATCGGTCGAAACATCGTGCTATATCCATCTGATACGATTTTAAATTTAATACAAAATTATATCACAGACCTGTTATTCAGGCATGGCATCACGTGCCTAAAAGTGCGACTTTTTGCGGGAGACTCTTCTTTGATCTTCTTTGATCTTCTTTGATCTTCTTTGATCTTCTTTGATCTTCTTTGATCTTCTTTGATCTTCTTTGATCTTCTTTGATCTTCTTTGATCTTCTTTGATCTTTTACTGAGCATTATGTTCATGATTTTATTGAGGAGGTAGAACAGATGAATCGATGGTTTGTGATTTGAATTCTATTTTAATAGATTGATTTTTAATTAGATTAACTGTTTGTGATTGATTGTTTGGTCGTTCTGTTTTTATCAGGATGTCCTTATGTTCAATATATTGGAATCAAAGATGAAACGCTCAAGAAGAGTGGAGTAAATCCTGACAGTTTCAGGACGACTCCCAATCTATTTAGTAAGGCTAAGCAGAGTAAAATATGGAAGTTAAACCTTTATTTAGGCGTCCTTCTATCCGTGATGGGAAGGCGCTATGGGAGATGGTGCGAGATGATGGTGTCTTAGATCTCAACTCGCCCTACTTTTATCTCACATTTTGCCGAGATTTCTCTAGAACCAGTATGGTGGCTGAGCAGGATGGAGAACTCATTGGCATGGCTTTAGGATATCGGCCAGAATCCCGGCCAGATACTCTTTTTATTTGGCAAATTAGCGTCAAGAGGGCGTATCGTCGGCGTGGTATTGCGCGGCGACTGATTCAACGACTCATGGTGCAAAGTGATCATTGTGCGTTCTCTTACTTAGAAGCCACGGTGACGCCTGCAAACAAAAAATCAGAAAAATTATTTAGAGCGGTTGCAGCGGCCTTTAATCTCTCTTTGGAACGCAGGATCTGTTTTCAGGAGACGTTTTTTCCAGAGACGCAACAGCATGAACCAGAAATTCTTTTTAAGCTAGGTCCTCTCTTGGACTTATCGCAGCCAAACAAAGAGAGGGGGGAAAACAATGAAAACATTTGATATTCTGGAGTCGCGGGTGCGCAGTTACATCCGGGATTTTCCTGTTGTATTTGATGCGGCAAAAGGCGCTCATCTATATGATGAAAGCGGAAAATGTTATATCGATTTTCTAGCAGGAGCAGGTACTCTGAACTATGGCCATAACCATCCAGCCATCAATCGCTCGATACAACATTATTTAGAAAAAGGCGGAATCCTGCATAGCCTTGATAAGGCGACCACAGCCAAGAGAGCGCTTCTTGAAACATTTCATCAACGAATTCTAAGGCCGCGTGGACTGGATTATAAAGTTCAATTTTCAGGCCCAACGGGAACCAATGCCGTTGAAGCGGCGCTTAAGTTGGCGCGTATCGTTAAATCTCGCTCTAATATTATCGCTTTTACGAATGCCTTTCATGGCTTAAGCATGGGGTCTCTATCTGTTACAGGCAATGAATTCTATTGGGATCCCTCTTTTGGCGCCCGTAGTGGTGTGGATCGTTTTCCTTTTGATGGCTATCTGGGTCAAAATATTGATACCAGTGACTATTTGAGAAAAGTTTTGTCTGATCGTAGTTCTGGTATTGATCTTCCCGCCGCCCTTATTGTCGAGACGATTCAAGCGGAAGGTGGTGTGAATCAAGCCAGCACTGAATGGCTCATAAAAATAAGTCGTATTTGTAAAGCGTTTGATATTCTGCTCATTGTGGATGATATTCAAGTAGGTAACGGTCGAACAGGGGATTTTTTTAGTTTTGAGCAATCAGGAATTAAACCCGATATTGTTCTTCTTTCCAAATCGATTGGCGGAGGGCTTCCTCTATCTTTGGTGCTCATCGCGCCAGAACTGGACCAATGGCCACCAGGAAAACACACCGGAACATTTCGTGGAAATAATCTGGCTTTTATTGCGGCCACTGCCGCTTTGGAAACGTTCTGGAAAGATCAGCAGTTGAGCGATGACGTGCAAAGAAAAGCGCTTCTGATCAAATCAAAGTTGGAAGCCATGATTCAAAAGTACCCGCAGCTTGAAATATCTTATCGAGGGCGTGGTATGATCTATGGTTTGGAAATTCCAGAAACAGGATTGGCCAAAAGCGTTTGTAAAAAAGCGTTCGAAGAAGGGGTTGTGATTGAATGTTGCGGGTCTACGAATCAAGTGATTAAATTTCTTCCCTCTTTAGTGATGGATGAAAAAACACTTAAACAAGGTATTGATATCATTGATCATTGTATTGGTCTTTTTTAACATCAACGGGTCATTGATATTTTGACAGTTTAATAAAAGCCATCGGGGAGTTTGATTTGTGATTGTTCGTCATTTAGATAAAATTGTAGGGAGTGCTCGGGAGGTTCATGCTGAAACGGGCACCTGGGTCAGTCGGCGTTTGTTATTGAGAGACGATAATATGGGCTTCTCTCTACACGATACAACGATTTTTGCTGGAACCGAAACCCGTATTTGGTATAAGCATCACTTAGAAGCGGTCTACTGTGTGGCGGGAGAAGGGGAGATTGAAGAGGTCGAGACCGGTATCATCCATCCCATTTCAGAGGGAGCGATCTATGCGCTGGATAAACATGAGTGCCATAATCTACGTGCCCATACGGACATGAGAATGATTTGCGTGTTCAATCCGGCACTGACTGGGCGTGAAGATCATGATGCGGATGGCGTGTATCCCTTGATTGAGGAGGGATAAAGCTTAAGGGTAGAGCGTGACAGAATATAAAGATGGAGACGTTAAAATCTCCATCTAAAAATCAGCGCGATTAAAAACAGATTAGACCTCTTGAATGACCAGACCATCACGCAGTTTAGGTTCAAACCAGGTTGATTTTGGTGGCATCACCTGACCTGCTGAGGCGACGGACATCAGATCATCTAAAGATGTGGCGTAGAGTGAAAATGCGGCCGCCATTTCACCGGAATCAACCCGGGCCATCAACCCCTCCATGCCGCGCATGCCACCAACAAAATCGATGCGGGGATCACGGCGTAGATCGGTGATGTTGAGAATGGGCTCAAGAATATATTGACTGAGCAGGCTGACATCTAAGCGTGCGACAGGATCGTCGGTCTCTTTAATCTCTGATTTTAGGCTCAGTTGATACCACTGGTTGGGAAGATAGAGACCAAACTGCCGCCCCATTTTGGGTTTCATGGGGCGATCCACTGGAGTGACGACAAAGGATTCCTTGAGCGATTTTAGAAAATCTTCACGGGAGAGGCCATTTAAATCACGCACCACCCGATTATAATCAAGGATACGCATCTCATTATCAGGGAAGAGCACCGAGAGAAAACGGTTAAAAGGCTCCTCACCGGTGATCGGTTGACCCTGCGCTTTGTATTCCTTACGTCTGGCTTCACAGAGGCGGGAGGCGGCCGCTGAACGGTGATGGCCGTCGGCTACAAAGAGTTCGGGCAGTTCATCAAAGGCTTCTGTGAGTGCATCAATATGCTGTTGTTGATCAACAACCCAGAAGCGATGCTTGATGGTGTCTGGGGTAGTGAAGTCATAGATTGGTGCATGATCTTCGGCCCAGGTTTTAATCAGATCAAGGATCTTCTGGGTGTGGCGGAAGGTGAGAAAAACCGGTCCTGAGTGTGCGCCTAATGTTTGGGCAAAGGTGGTGCGATCATTCTCTTTATCCGGGCGGGTGAACTCATGTTTGCGGATGCGATTCTCCATATAGGCATCCACCGAAGCAGCAACCACGACACCAGTTTGTGTTTTTCCTTGCCAGGTGAGTTGATAAAGATAGTAGCAGGGTTTTTCATCCTGAATCAGCGCGCCGGTTGATTTCATCTCTTCATAATGCCTTTTCGCCTGTTGATAAACCTTAAGATCGTAGGCATCAATTGTGTCAGGCAGTGTGGCATCGGCTTTAGAAATTTTTAGAAAAGATTCAGGATTATCCTGAATAATTTGTCGCGCTTCCTCTCGATTGAGCACATCATAGGGAGGGGCTGAGATCTGTTCAACATGATCTGGTGCAGGACGCCAACCCGGAAAAGGTTGGATCATGGCGGATGACTTGTTCATGGAATATCCTTAAAAAGTGTGCTATTGGGTCTATTATTAGAGAATTTTTAAAGGGTTTTCAGCGCTTCTTGGATATCATCTTTCATGACAGTAAGCTCAGTCTGGAGTGAAGACCACTTTGCTTCGGCATCACGCAGATTTTTTTCGCGGCTCATCTGTTCGATGGCGAGTGTAAGGTGATAGACCGGTGTTTTACCAAACGCAGAAGCCGCGCCCTTTAAGCTGTGGGCGGCCTCAAGTACGGCTTCGGCATCGTTTTGATCGAGTCCATCCCGCATGCGTTGTACTAGGTTGGGGGCATCATCAAAGAAGAGGTCGATCACTTCTAAGAGAAGTTCTTTATCCTGATCGACGGTATCCCAGATTTTATCAAGATTGATCAAAGGCCATACTCCTATAAGATTATTTCGCTTTAATACTCTTGGATAAATGTTTTAACCCGCTGATAAAAGGTTCCTAGAGCTTCCAGAGTGGTATCCACATCACTCCAGTCATCGCGGGAGATGGCATGCTCCATGCGGCGGCAGAGTCTCACCATACCAATGGCACTCATGTTGTTGCAGACCTCTGTCAGTTCATAGAGCGTTTCTGTAATGGCGAGTGCTTTTTTCTTGCGGCAGAGGAGGCGGAGTTTCTCTAGTTGTTCACCGGCGGTGGGGAGAAAGTGGCGCAGCAGTTCGCGGATCACGTCATCTTCAGGACCAAAGACCTGCTGGAGTTGGACGATTTCAATGGGCGGCAGTTCGCCAGCGCTTTTAGGAATCCAGTACTCCAGTTTCTTTTGCAGATGTTTTGGATTAACCGGTTTACTGAGATAGTCATCCATCCCCTCCTTAAGACAGCGCTCCTTATCGCCTTTCATGGCGTTCGCGGTCATGGCAATAATGGGGATATGACGGGATTGGATACAGTCGAGACGTCGAATGGCATGGGTGGCCTCAAAGCCATCCATCACCGGCATCTGGCAATCCATGAGAATTAAAGCGTAAGGAAACTGCTGCACGGCTTCAACGGCTTTTTTGCCATTACTGACCGCGTGAACCGCATAACCCAGCTTTTTAAGTTGCAAACGGGCCAGCTTTTGATTGACCACATTATCTTCCACCAGCAGGAGCAGTTTATCCGAAGCGTTCTCTTTTGTTTTCTCTTTGACGTCTGTTTTCGGTTCTGTTTTTGCTTTTGCTGATGGCTTACGCCCTTTTTTATGCGTTTTATCTTTGATTTGCAACCCCTCTTTGAGTGCGGTAATCAGTTCCTTCTGGCGTAGGGGTTTTGCGAGTGCTAAGAAAAATCCAGCATCGAGAGCGGACTGTTGCCATTCACGTTCATCCGTAATGGAGAGTGCCAACAGTCGTGTGCTTTCCAGCAGGCCATCTTCACGGATTGTCTGCATCGAGAAGGGGTGTTCGCTGCTCTCCAGCAGTGTGGTATCTACAATGGCCAGTTGGAAAGGCTTTCCTTGCAGTTTGGCTTCACGCAGCGCACGTTCTCCTGCCTCACCCTGATTGGTACTCTGGCAGTTAAGGCCCCAGGCTTTACAGTAGCTCTCTAAGATCTCTTGATCAGAGCTCTGGGCTAAGATAAGCAGAATGCGTTGCTGGGTGAAGATGTTTAAGTGCGGTGGATGATCTAAAGGTTGCCGGTCTGTAGAGATTTTAGAGTGTTGCAGGGGGATGGTGAACCAGAAGGTTGAACCGAAGCCCAATCCACGGCTTTTTGCACCGATTTTTCCACCCATCAGTGTGATCAATCTTTTGGATATGGCTAAGCCAAGTCCGGTACCACCAAAATGGTGTGAGGCTTGACCTTTGGCTTGGGTAAATGGTTTAAAGAGGCGTTTAAAACTCTGTTTTTTCTTATTCGGTTTAAGGGGCAGTCCCATACCGGTATCTTGCACAGAGAAGTGGGTGAGTATTTGATTTTTTTGTGTTCTCTTTATGACTGCTCTGACAACCACCTCGCCTTGTTCGGTAAATTTAATGGCATTGCTGATCAGGTTAAGCAGCATCTGTCGAAGGCGTCCTGGATCTCCTGAAAGCACCTTGGGCATTTGGGGGTCGATAAAGGAGCTTAAGGAGAGATTTTTTTCGTGTGCTTGAGCAGTCATTATACCGACCGCGTCTTCAACGACGCGAACCACACTGAAATCCACCGCTTCAAGATCTGTTTTTCCCGCTTCAATTTTAGAGAAATCGAGGATATCGTTAATCAGTGAGAGCAATGCCTGTGCGGAATTGCCGACGGTTTGTGCGAACTCTTTCTGCTCTTCGGTCAATTCAGTCCCTAAAAGGAGATCGTTCATGCCGATGATGGCATTCATGGGGGTACGGATTTCATGGCTCATGTTGGCTAAGAATTCCGATTTTAAGCGGGAGGCCTCCAGCGCGGTATCGCGATCTCTTTTAAGCGCGGTTTCTGCCTGAATGCGTGGGCTGACATCACGAAAGACTGAGACAGAGCCGATGATTTCGTGCTGTTCAATCAGGGGAGCGGTGACATAGGCTACGGGGAAGAGAGAACCATCTTTGTGGGCAAAATAGTCGAGGTTGGTGCGAAAGACCCGTCCTAGAAGACTGCGATGGACAATACAATCTTCGGCAGGCATATAGGTGCCATCGGCTCGACGGGAGTGGATGATATCGTGGAGACTTTTACCGATCAGTTCGGATTCGTTCCAACCCAGCAGGCGTTCGCCTTCACTGTTTAGGAAGATGACACGGCCATCACGATCTAGGGCGTAGACGCCATCGCCTAATGAGGAGATCAGATTAAAGAGGAAGTGACGGCTCTCCAGGGCCTGTTTTTCCTGATCGCGGTTTTCGGTAATATCGGTTGCAATGGCGATAAATCGGTAGGGGTGTCCTGAGCGGGTGAGAAAGGGGCAGATGGTAAAGCGGCCCCAGTAGATATCGCCATTTTTTTTACGGCCACAGATCTCACCCTGCCAGATCATTCCGCGGGTGACTGTTTTCCAGATCTCTTTAAAAAAAGCTTTGCTGTGTTGATTGGAGAGCAGTGTTTTAAGGGGTCTTCCGACCCATTCGGCGGGCATATATTGGGTGACTTTATTGACCCGGCTATTGACACCAGTGATCAAGCCTTTAGGATCGGCGATCCAGACCATGGCGTGATGATCAAGAGTGCGTTTTTGGTGGTGGAGGGCATCAATGGTTTCCTGAAGAACAGCGGTGCGCTCTTTGATGATATTATCCAGCCGTTCGCGTTCGCTCTGATCCTGGAGTACGCCTTCTAAGGCGATCTTCTCACCCTGGTTGTTGGTTTGCCACCAGGCATTAAGACTGGCAAGGAGATGTTTACCGGTTTTGCACTTGAGCACCAGGTCAAAATCATAGATGGCATTACCGTTTGTCATCAGATCTTTGAGTTCATGCCAATAAGCGTTGGTGGCACAGATTTTTTTAAAGGGCTCCCCTTGGAGTTCTTCATCGTCATAGACCAAAAGGTTGGTACAGGAGGGCCCTAACTCAAGAAACTGACCTTGGGGAGTGATGCGAAAATAGACATCCAGGGTGGAGGTACAGAGAGTGTGGTATTGCCGGACACCATTTTGCAGTTTGTGGAGTCGTTGTTGTTGTTCGCTGATATCGCGTACTGAGAGCATATCGCCACTATCGGCGTTATATCCTGCAATAAAGTGGCTGTGGCCGCTGAAGATGATCTCGAAGGCACGCCTCTTTGGGCAGTCCTGTTCGCTGGATTCAGGTAGAGGGATGTGGATTTCAAACTGTCCTAGATGTTGGCCTAAGCCACAGGTTGGGCAGCGTGTTGCGGCGGGGATGATCATCTGTTGTTGAATTTGTTGCCACCAGGAGTCTACACCGCCCCAAGGTTCGGCCATAGCTTGGAGTGTGGAGTTGACCATAGCCAGGGAGCCGTTTTCCTGCCGAAAGGCATAGCCAACCTGTTTTGGCATATGCGTTGGCGGTTTCACAGCTTCATTCATTGTGCGTTCCTTGAAATCCAGTCCCTTAAAAAGGCGTCAGAAAGATTTAAATCTAAAAATATTTTAGTCTACCATTTTTTATTATCAAAAGCTATTTTCGCACAGGCTCTTTTCAGCAGATCTTTTTAAAGCGCTTCTTATTGTGAAATATGTAGTGTATCTATATGTACAATATTCTGTAGATAATTTAAATTCAGTTAGGGTATTTTAATCGGTTAACGCGTTATTGAGCGCTGATCATCGATGTCATTTTTTATAAGCGTTTTAAAAAATGTTGTATCACGGGATGACTTTTAAGTGGCATCCCGATTTACTCTGATTTGGATCAATTTGAATGGTTGTGGTCTGTGGATTTTATGCGGCCGCTTCGCGCAGATTGCGCACTTTTTTAATCAGGATGATCAGCTTGATTGGGTTGTTAAGATTGTTGGGTTGACTGGCCAGGGTTTCGAGTTCCATGCGGGTAATATCAGCAGCATTGGTTAAAGCTTGAACCCTGTGCATTAAATTATCAAAATTTATTTTAAGTGTCTTGAAGTGGTTAACGCTCTCTTCTGTTTTATGTAATTCCTGTGCTTGATTCCGTTGTTCTGTGGTGAATGATTGCAGTTTATTCGCCAAATCCTGGGGCCGTTCCATGACGAGGTCGAGTGCAGGATCTGAGAACCAGCCGATGACTGGAATCATCTGGCCAACACTTCTTACGGTGACGTTGGTTGCAAGATCGTTTTGGGTGTGGTTGATCTGGTTGCTGACTTCTTTTATGCGGTGTTGGATGGCCGCAATTTTTTTATTGAGTTCGAGCATATGATTTTGCAGTTTCCTGATAAAATCTGCAATGGCAGAACGGCTTTTACGTAACGACTGCGCGCGCCCTTTGATCTCTGTAAGAAAGGTTTTTGACTCCTCCTTCATGGAATTAATTTTTCTTTTTTCATCATCACTTAAGGGGGATGTTTGAAGTTTTTCCTTGAGTTGATTGAGTCGATCGGCCATCTGGCCGGCATAGTTATAGACCTGATCTCGCAAAAGGCGAAGCTGTTCTAAATCGTGGGTCATAATCCCCACTTGATGATCACCGGAACGGAGCGATGGTGGAATAAATGAATGGGCAACCTGGTTGGTACTCTGTTCGGTATTTTGAATCGCTTGCAGTAACATAATTTTTTTATCCTGCTTATTGTCCCCGACACATGGTCGGGGACTTTTTAATCGTATCTTTAATTTAAGCGGCTTGTTTTTCAGCGGTCTCTTTGACAATCTCACTCAGATTGCGGTTGGGCTCAGAGATGACTGTAACACCTGTGAGTTGTTTTTTGATGGTGTCCACGTCTGTGATAATTTTATTAACATCTGTAGCTACTTTACGGAAGTAGACCGTGGGGAGCCACTGTCCTCTCTCCACATCTTTAATGTAGTCTTCTAGATCGTGCTGCAGGAACGCCCAGGCATTGACCATCTGCTGCGTTGCGTTGACGGCATTATCGGCTTTATTGATCATCTGATTGATACTGTCAATTTGCAGGGTGGCGATTTTAACCTCTTCTTTGATCTGTGCCCGTTGTGAAACCAGTTCGTTTTTCTTTTTAATCATGTTGCTCAATGCGATTCCTGAAGCGACAGCACCGCCAACGCCTGCAACAACCAGCGCACCACCGGTGATTGCAATGGGGGCACTTGTCCCGGCGGTAACAAAACTTGAGACCGTGCCTACAGCGACTAAAAATCCACCACCAATCACCGCCACAGCACTCAGTGCAGCACCACCAATCGCATAACCGATGTTTGTGCTCAGTTGATCGATCTGACCATCCAGTGATTTGATGATGCCTTTATCGCCCTGAGTGATCGTAATCAGCTTATTTCGGCTTCCTTTCATATCTTTGGAATCATTGGCGATATTGGTGCGTAATCCAGCAAAATCGGTGGCCAGATTAGAGGCATTTTTTTTATACTCTTGCACGGTCTCTTTGGAAGCATAGAGTGTATTGAGTAGTTCTGTTTTGTCGAGCTCTCCGCTTGTTACTGATTCGATGACCGCTTGTTTTAATTCAAAATAATCACCAATCTCCTGAATTGTCGCTACACTGCGTGGGAGAAGCACATCTAAGTAGCGATCGGCATTGCCGCGCATTCTTCTCATATTTTGGTTCATTTCAGAGCCGATGGCGACCAGTTTTTCGTGACCAGCAAAGTTGACATCCGGCATGCTTCTTACGGCCAGGCAGTAGTTCTGCACAACGACAGCCTGTGCGCCTTGTCCTTTGACGCTGTTCTCTGTATTACCCAGAGGGCCGGTGCTTGAGTCTTGCGCATTTGCTGTAGATAACATGGTTGTTTTCCTTTTTTTTATATGGATAAGGTGAAATATGGTTAATTTTTGGGGGGATTTATAAAGCGCTTGGATGAAAAGCGCTTTACAGTGATAAGGAATATTTTCTTGTTTAGACTCCTGTGAACGATTTGCGGATATAATCGACGGTCTCTGTCATGGTTTGCCATCGATCTCTTGCCATGTGATTAAAACTCTTTTTGATCACTTCAGGCTTATTGACCTGGTCGTCATTTTTAAGTTTCTCTGCATAGAGGTTGAGGCGGTTTTGGAAATCGCTCCAGGATTCAGCAAACTTTTTTGTTGCAGCCTGTAGTGCTGTTAAGTTTTTGGTAAAGCTGTCCATCTGATCAACGATGCTTCCAGCCACGCTGAGACCAACATCCAGTTTAGCCATGTTATTATAGAGTTCTCCTAACTTAACATTATCCCTGCGCAACCGGTTTTCGTTACCTTCTGATGTCTCGTTTTGTTCCGCTGTTTTAGGCGGTGCGTTTATCCCTTCAATTTTGAAGGTGATAATATTATCTTGGGGTTGCTTTTCTGGATCTTTTTTTCCATCTTTATCTGAATCTTGATCTTCTTTTTTAAAAGCGAGGAGATTATCAGATAATGCTTTGGATAGATCTAGATTATTATCCGTATCTTTTTTCTTATCATCATCCTTGTCATCTTCTTTTTTGTCATCCTCTTTCTCGCCGCTGGCCAGTTTGGTGATTTTGGAAACTGTATCGATGATGAGTGATACCATCTTGGTTGTTTCACGCACGGCTTTGTTGGATATATCATCAATATCCTTACTGATTAAAGTGCGAAGATCGCTGATCTCTTTACGGGTTTTTGCAATCTGACCATCGGGACCATCAAGCTTCTTATTGAGTGCTGTCATCATTGCGTGACTTTTGTCACGGACATCGCGGGTTTTTGCGACAATACTTGTGACATCGTTATAGCTCTGTTGGGCACTCTGTTGGGCGTTATCGACTTCATCTAAAATGGCCGTGAAGAGATCCGTGATCATGGCTTCTGCATCGGGTTGATCCAGTTGATTTGGGATCTCTTGCGCCATGGTGTCGATAAAATCAGCAGTACTGCCACTGGTTGTCATGGATTGGATGATGGAGGATTGAATGAGATCAAGGTAGGTCTGGGTATAGACTCTCATATCATCCTGTAGCTGACCGAATTGCATTGACTCACTTCTCAAGTTATCCAATGCGACACGGATATCGGCCTGCCTGAGCACGATAAGTGCATAAGCCTGAGTTAATGATGTATTGATCGCCACAGAGGTCAGGTCACTGTTTAACGATTTCATTGATAGGTAATCTGGGGCGTATTGTGGTACGTCTTGCATAGGGAGTTGCTCCAGTGGAGGTGTTCTTACTAGAAAAAAACAGCGTTCTGCACAGTCAGAAGCTTGTGCGATTTTAATAGAGTAAAAATATTTTTGAATTAATTTTTTATCTTTGTTATGTTTTTTTAGTTTCAGATGCTGTGTGTTTCTTAGATTGAATCATCAGCGGCTCTAAATAATATATTAATAGGCACTTTATTGTTATAGCAATGAATAAAAGGTTTTTTTGCAAAAAAATACCCATAATGAACATTATTGCTTAAGATGTTTTATGTCGCAATGTCTATGTTTAATATTTATAGTTATTTTTGTGTTAAATGTATTCATCTGTATTGTGTTGTTTTTTTTGGTATGATCTGTTCACAATTTGATATGGTCTACAGATTATCGTGAGTTATTGCGTTTGTTTTACACGTTTTGGCTTTTGGAGTGCAAAACAAAAAAAGAGTCTCCTTTTGCATACGCTAAAGGAGACTCTTTTTTCAGATCGATTAAATTGTGATATGAACTATTTTTGTGTGGGGCGTCGTTGTCTGCTACTGGCACCCTCTGTGGCAGGCGGTGCCTGTTCTATGCTGGCTTTAAGATGGCCTTGGATCAACCCTTCGTAGCGTTCTAAAGCTTTGCGCATATTGCCGTTGATTTCAGAGGCGTTTTTACTGGTCTCCCATACGGCTTTACCCAACGCACGCATCGCCATAATCTTACCGCGTTTTTTGATCAAAGCCAGAGCGATCATGTCGCGTCCAGAGGGGCAGAAGTTGAGCGCCTGAAACGCTTTTTGCATTGCTTCGACATCCCCCAGTTTAATCAGGCCGATGGAGAGGATGCGTCCGGTCATGGAGTTTGAGCGTATTTTTCGGCACGCTTTAACCAGCAGAGGGCCGCGTCGTTTTTCGTGGAGACAGTTGTAGACAAATTTAGTCGCGACAATTTCACCCACTTCGGTTTTTTCGTCAACATATTTCTCCAGGAGGGAGACCAACGACTGGGTATCAACGATGGAGACCAGTTTTACAGCGAGCAGTGTACTGGCTCTTGCATTGCTGCGGCAATTACTGAGACCACGCACTAAAGGTTCAACGCCCACCTCCTGGCGATGCACCAGTCCGGTCGCTAGAATAACCGTACCGGGGGAGTTGTCATCCATGAGGTTCATCGCTTCGAGCATCTGCTCAACGCTCCCTTTACCCATAACCTCCATGGCAAAGATTACTTCAACCTCATGTTGGTTTTTTGGGGAGGATGCGATGGCGCGCAGCACATGATTGACCGTACCCTGATCGGCGATTCCCATAGCGAGGGATTTCATGGCGCTGGGACTGATGACTGCATAGCGCAGGGCTTCAATGATTGGGTTCACCCCTTTGCGGGAGAGAATTCCCTGTGAGAGGGCATTGACCAACTCTTCGTCTGTGTTGACCTTACCCAATGCTTCGACTAAGTGAAATGCTTTTGCGCTGCGGTGTTTAAGGATTGCAGCGACCAGAGCGCGCACCTCTTTGGGCTCTTCCTGGACCTGACTTAAGGCTTCGAGCATGGGAGGGATTTTGCCTTCGCGGATGACTGTGGCCACATCCACAGCGGCGGTTTTTTTGGAAGATTTTTTACCACTACCGCTTAAGAGGTCTTCCCCTTCCTCAGCCTCTTTCTCCTCTTCTTCGACATCGGAAGGTGTAAACCGTTGGTCTAGATTATGCAAAGCATCATCTGCCGATGCACCAAGAACATCTTGAAGGACACCCCGGATTTTCGAGAGCTCCTCGGAAGAGTAGCGATTGCGAACTGAAGACATGTTTTCTGATCCTTCCAACAGATAAAATAGTCAAAAATAGTGCGCTTCTTAAAAAGTAAGCGTAAAGCCAAGGGAAGAGCGGTTTCTCCCCTTTCTGATGGGATGTTGATTACGATTCACTTGAAAGCCTCTTCTAACCGGATTGAGTGTAAAGAGGTTTTCGATGCACAACAGGGAGATGAATAGGGGCTTAAAGTGCATAGGAGCGTGATTGTGTAAGGTTGTTATGATAAAATCTATCTAAGAGACTGCACTCCTTTTATTGCATCTTCGCATGCTTTGCCAGGCAAGGGAAGAGCAGAATTCATTTTTCTTTTGATCTTTAAACCATAAACCATCGCTTGTCTTTAAGGATAGCATAACATGGATGATTCAAATAATCAGAAGCAGGCTGAGTTGGATATCACTTTTTTAGAGGGCGATCTGGATCAAAAGATGGCCGACATCTATTCAAAAGCCTCAATCCTTGCCATTGATACAGAGACGTTAGGACTCAACACGCAGCGGGATCGGCTCTGCCTGGTGCAGTTGGCGGATGAGGAAGGGCATATCACCCTGCTGCGTGTGACAACACCGAATGCGCCACGGCTTAAAGCGTTGTTGGAGACACCAGAAATCGAGAAGGTGTGCCACTTTGCCCGGTTTGATATGGCCGCACTGCAACACTGGATGAATATTTTAGTGAGTCCGGTCTTCTGTACCAAAATTGCTTCCCGTTTTGCGCGCACCTACCATGGTTCCCACAGTCTACGCACGGTAACCCATGAACTGTTAGGCATTGAGTTAGATAAGATGCAGCAATCTTCAAACTGGGGTGCGAAGACGTTTACAAAAGCACAGATGCGTTATGCCGCTGGGGATGTGATCCATCTGCCCGCGATCAAGACCGCTTTAGAGGAGATGTTAAAAGCGGAGAACCGTTGGGATCTTGCCAAAGCGTGTATGGATTTCCTGCCCACGCGTGTGGCTGTAGATCTGGCAGGTTGGCCTGAGGATATCTTCTCCCACGCATGATCTTTAATAAAGGATCTATGAACCTTTAACATGATTTCTGTTCTTAACAAGGAGTTTAGGGATGGCTTATCGATCTGCACTGATTACCGGGGGAGCGCAACGGATTGGTAAAGCGATCACGCGTTTTTTAGTGCAAGCGGGATATCGGGTGGTGATTCATTATCGCCACTCTGCCAAGGAGGCGCTGGCGTTATGTGAGCAGATCCGTGCTGAGGGGGGGGAGGCGGTCTCTGTGCAGGCGGACCTTCTTGATCCAGTCGCGGTACAGTCGCTCTTTGTTGAAGCGCAACAGGCGTGGGGAGAGATTCATCTATTGATCAATAATGCTTCTCTCTTTAAGCCTGGAACCTGCCAGAGTAGTGATCTATCGCTCTGGTCAGATCATTTTAATGTCAATCTGACCGCACCTTTTCTATTGAGTCAAGCTTTTGCCAGGCAGCTTAAGCGTGAGACGTTTGCAGGACAGATTATCAACTTTATTGATCAACGCATCGCGCATCCAAAACCAACCCACACCGCCTATACCATCACAAAACAGGGACTCTGGACGCTCACCCAGATGACAGCACAGGAGTTCGCGCCTCGTATCCGTGTCAATGCCATCGCACCGGGACCTATTCTTCCTGCATCACCCGATGATCTAGAGCAGTTCCAAAGTGTGGCAAAGAAAACACCGCTTAAGAGGGCAGGCGCTTTAGAATATATTATAAAAACAGTTCAGTTCTTCTTAGAGAATCACTATATCACCGGCGAGATGATCGCTGTGGATGGGGGAGAGCACCTGCTCTAGTTTTACCCTTCGGTGGGGGAGGGCATCCAGCGGTAAGAGCGTGACTGCCACTGCAATGCTTCCTCAATGTCAAAGTGTTTGTTATATTTTGTGATATAATCGATGTAGCTGTTTTCGTAGATTTTATTGTTTTCTGAAGCGCGACGCGGAAGACGCTCAACCATATTCATGGCATCGTTAAGGTCCGGATACCAGAATGTGGAGCTGATTTTTTCAACGATTTCAAGACCTTCTCCCTCAGAGAGGGTGTAACCCCGCGATTCAACCGCTTCTGCAACCTCTTTACGAAAGTCGCTCAATTGACTGAAATAGACGTGAATCAGTGTAATGCCCACCAGATAGAGCATGATAATCAGGAGGTAGCGCTTTTCTGTGCGGGAGGATTGTATTAGTCGGTCTTTGATGCGTTGAAAGATGGAGCGCTGTTCATACTCAGGATCGATACCATGGCGTAACTGTTCCTCTTGCCAGCCCCGAATAAAACGCTGACGCTCCGGGTCATCTTCCGGTAGATTGAGGATTCTTTGAGGAATTTCGCCTGGTTTAAGTTTTAAGTCCACATCGATATCGCTCGCATCGGGTTCAAACCCACCTTGCGCAATATCTTGACCTACCATGAATATCTCCTCAACATAGCGATCGGTTTCATATGGAGTAGGATGGTTAACCGTTTATAGATGCTTTTTTTATCGATTAAAATCCTATAATCCTATCGTACCAGTGAGACGTTCAGTTTAACATATTTTTCTATTTCTGCAATCGAACACCCATTGTTTTTGCATAAAAGGCATACCTGACTCGCTGTTTTTATTAAGGTTAAATAAGCAAGCCAGGTTGGTGAGTGATCTTTAGTTTTGTTGTTCTGCAGGGGGAAGGAAACGCCCCACCACCGCAGCAATTACCGCATCTCCCCAGACATTAATGGAGGTGCGGAAACGGTCTAAGAACCAGTCAACTGCGAGCAAAAGACCAATCCCCTCTAAGGGTAAGCCCACGGCCTGGAGTACCAGAACCATGGTTACCAGGCCGGCTTCAGGAATGCCTGCTGCACCAATTGCGGCTAAGGTGGCGGTGACAAAGATGATCGCCTGCTGGCCTAAGCTCATATCCATACCATAAGCTTGGGCGATAAACATTACTGCAGCCGCTTCGTAGAGTGCGGTGCCATCCATATTGATAGTGCTTCCCAAGGGTATCGCAAAGCGTACGGCGCGTTCATCCACCTTATTTTCTCTGACACACTCTAAGGTGAGCGGCAGGGTGGCCGAAGAGCTGGCGGTACCGAATGCCGTGAGCAGTGCACGCAACATACCTAAGAGATAGTCCCAGCCACGGCCGGCGATAAAGAAGAGAACTAACAGCAGCACGACAAAATGCAGTCCTAAACCGGTGAGCACGGTGATCACATGCCAACCGACCGCAGCCAGTTCTTTGAAGAACGCTTCACCGCCACCGGCTTTACCGAGTCTTCCTGCGACCAGGGCAAAAATACCCAGGGGGGCAAGATACATCACCCAGGTGACCAGTTTCATCATGGCCTCATTAATGCCTTCGACAACATCAAGTACAACGCGTCCTTTTTGGCCTAAGGTGGTGAGTGCGGCGGAGAAGAGGATGGAGAAGACAATCAGGGGGAGGAGGCGTCCATCGGCAGCGGATTGGATTAGGTTAGGGGAGACCATGGAGAGGACAATATCGGTCATTCCCGTCTCTGTTTTTCCGGCAACTTTTTCGGGAATTTCCGGTGGGACAAAGGAGAGCCCCTCACCGGGCTGAATAATATTGACCACAATCAGGCCAATCAGCACGGCAATACCGGTGGTACACATATAGCCAACGAGTGTTACTCCACCCAACCGTCCTAATTTGCGTACATCACCAAGTGAAGCGACGCCACTGATCACTGCCACCACAATCAGTGGTACAATCAGCATTTTGAGTGCATTGAGAAACAGTTTACCGATCCAGGCAATGGAGAGCATGGCGGGGCCAAAGAACCAGCCGGCAAGGATACCCGCAATGACACCGACCATAATCAGAATCAGTAGATAAAAAGCGTGTTTATGATTCATAAATTCCCCCCTTAACAACGCAGCATGTGCTTGAACTTAAACGATGTGTGACTTAATGAAAGATGTGTAACCTCAATAGAGACCCCCCTCCAGATCGGGTAGAGGCTCATTGGTTTTTTTGGGATCTTTCTTGATGTGCATATAATTATCATAGTTTACAGAATATTTTCCTGGTCCCTGTCCTTCGCGGAACGCCTCCCAGATTGCACCTTTAGCGCCTGAAGAGGCAGCGGTGCCTGTTCTTCCGTGGATGGCGCGAAGATGAATGCCTTTAGGGGCAAAGAAGTCTGTTTTAGGCTGATCTTTAAGCGCCTCGCCCATAAACTGTATCCAGATTGGTAGGGCGGCGGTGGCACCGGTCTCTCTTGCGCCTAGCGTTGTGGCATCATCTCGACCTACCCAGACCGCCGTGACTAAGGAGGGGCTGTAGCCGACAAACCAGGAGTCTTTAAGATCGTTGGTGGTGCCGGTTTTCCCCGCCAGAGGGCGGCCTAACCGAAGGGCACGGCGTCCTGTACCATGTTGGACAACACCACGCAGTAGGTGGGTGGTCTGGAATGCCACTTCAGGGGAGAGGGTTTGGCGACTGAAGGGGGTATCGCTGTTCTCCTGATGGCCATCTTCTGCCAGTTTCTGTCCGCTGGATTGGGACTCTTGATGACAGAGTGTACAGTCGCCACTGCCATGACGGTAGACGGTCCGGCCAAAACGATCTTGAACGCGGATGGTGTAGACGGGTTTAATCAGTTTACCCCCATTGGCGAAAACACTATACGCAGAGGCCATATCAATGGGTGTGAAGACATGTGTACCCAAGGCCTGGGAGAGGTTCCAGTGGGGTTCTGGAATTTTAAGTCCAAAACGCCGGGAGAAGTACATGGCATAGGGGATGCCGATCTGTTTTAATAGTCGGATGGTGACCAGATTTCGGGAGTGCTCCAACGCCACACGCAGGGTTGTTGGGCCGTAAAAGCGGTGTTCATAATTTTGTGCGCGCCACATTTTATGGCGGCCTGTGGTGGGATCGTAGTAAGTGATTGGAATTGGGGTATCATCCACTTTATCCACCGGCGACATCCCTTTAGCTAAAGCGGCGGCGTAGATAATCGGTTTATAAGCAGAGCCTGGTTGACGCAGTGCCTGGGTGGCACGATTAAACTCACTCTGATTAAAATCGTAGCCGCCCACCATGGCGAGAACCTGACCGGTGTGGGGGTCGATGGCGACCAGCGCGCTTTCGGCATCAGGGATCTGCATTAAGCGGTGCTGAGGATGTTTTTCATCTGGTGGTGCAATCCAGACCACATCACCGGGTTTGAGCACCTTTTTCATCGGTTTAGCCGCAGAAGTTGTGCGCCATTTATTCTTCAGACGATGTCTTGCCCACCAGCGCTGTTTGGGATAGGTGATGGAGACTTTCTTGCCATCGGCCAACATCAGATGGGCCACTTCTTCCTTTTTGTTCTTTTTGGTCACCTTATCTTGAGTACCCACTTCAAGGACAACCCCTTTCTGCCACTGATCCGCTACAGGGGGCTCTTTTTTGGTCTTCTCCTGCCAGGCTTTCAGGTTTTCTGGCGAGATATTCTCCAGGTGATTCAGAGCACCACGGAATCCATGGCGATGATCATATCTGAGCAAGCCTTCGCGCACGGCGTGTTGTGCGGCGTGCTGGAGGCGGGGGTTAAGCGAGGTATAAATATCCAATCCACCACGATAGAGTTGATGGGAGCCCCACTCCTCCTGGATGGTACGGCGTACATGCTCTAGATAGTGTGGCGCGATCTGCTCTAAGGGGGGGGGAGGGCGTGAGAGGGTGAGTGAGGATTGGGTCGCTTCTTCAGCCTGTTCTGGTGTAATATAGTGGAGGGTTTTCATGCGATGAATGACTAAACTGCGTCGTTCTTTCGCTTTTTCTGGTGCACGCCAGGGAGAGTAGTTGCTGGGTGCTTTGGGCAGAGCGGCTAACATGGCCATCTGGGGAAGATCAAGCTCAGAGACATCGCGGTTAAAATAGATACGGGCCGCTGCCCCCACACCATAGGCCCCTGCACCCAGATAGATCTGATTAAGATAGAGTTCTAAAATCTCTTTTTTAGTGAAGCGCTGCTCAATGCGGAAAGAGAGGATCACTTCACGGATTTTACGTTCCAGTTTACGCTCAGAACTTAAGAGGAAGGTTTTAGCCACCTGCTGGGTGATGGTGGAAGCGCCCTGAACCACAACACCCGCTTTAAAGTTAGCGATGGCTGCGCGGATAATACCGCGGATATCGACTCCTGGGTGTTGAAAAAATTGACTGTCCTCAATGGCGAGAAAGGATTGAATCAGTTGTTCGGGCATGTCAGAGAGGGGGATAAACTCACGACGCTCAATAAAAAATTCACCTAAAAGCTGGTAGTCGCGGGCAAAAACCCGGGTCACCAGACTTGGGCGATAATCGGCCAGGGTTTGTAGTGTTGGCAGATCTTTTGCGTACTTCTGATAGACCAGCCAGACGCCCACCATGGCGGTGGCAAATCCTAAGAATGCAACAACAATCAGGCGTTTTAGCCAGCGCCAGAACCAACCCGATCTTTTTTTTGTGGTGTTCTTTTTCACTCCAGACCCCCTGCCTTCGCTGTTCCCTTGAGTGCTTGATTCTCTCATGAGGATACGCATAATACAAAGAAGCGATACTTTTTCAAGCTATATTTTTTAGAATTTGACCGTTACTATACTTTCTTAAGAAAGTTTTTTTGTGACGAAGTGCCTGATTTTAGGTTTAAGGATGTGCCATGATCCAGATTAATCTTTTACCCTATCGAGAACAGCGACGGCAACAGATGGCACGTCGTATTATCCTCTCCTGGATTGCCGTGGGCTTGGCGGGTGCGGCGGTCGCTTTTATGGTGCATCAGGAGTACCAGCGCCATATCGAAGATAAAGATACCATCATTCGAACCCAAAAGGCACAGCTTACCCTCCTCGATAAGCGACTCAAAGAGATTGTGCGTCTGCGTGAAGTCAAGAAATATGTCTTTGAGCGGATGGAGGTGATTGCGCGTCTGGGAAATACCCGCGAACTCTATGTGCATGTTCTCGATAATGTCAGTGGTAGCATTCCTCAAAATGTCTGGTTACAGAGTATTGCTCAGAAAAAAGGATTGACGGTCCTCTCAGGATTGGCAAGCTCCAATGAAAAGATTGCCGAATTTATGCGCCGTCTTAAAGAGAAGCCCTATATTCATAAGGTGGAACTCAGCCAGATTGCCCAGATTAACATTGAAGGGCAGAAGCTGAAAAACTTCACATTAGAGGCCGCTGTCGGCATGCCTGCACCGCCAAAGCCCAAAGTGCAGGATAATAAAAAGAATAAAAAACAACCGCCTTCACGATCATCTTCTCAACCCGCACGCTAACTTTGAAAGCGGAGAGTAACGCATGGATCTCGATCTCGATATCTCTAAAATCCTTTTTTTAAAATTAATTGAAAAAGTGGCCATCGGTTTTGCGATCTTGATTCTGGTTGGGGCGGGCTACTGGTTCTTCTGGTTCCAGGATACCCTCCAGGAGATTCAAGTATTGGACAAAAAAATCCGTAATAATAAGAGTTCTATCGCCAAGAAGCGAGCGCAACTTAAGCGAATTCCTCAATTAAAAGCTGAATTAGAGGAGCTTAAAATTCGCGAGAAAGAGGTGAGCCGACAACTCCCCACCACCAAAGAGATTCCCGCACTCTTAACCGCCATCACCCAGGCGGGACATGAGCAAAGCTTGGAGTTTCTGCTTTTTCAGCCGCGCAGAGAGGTGGCCTCTGCCAGTTATCTGGAGGTGCCGGTCGATCTTAAGGTTCGGGGTGAATATCATCAGGTGGCGCGCTTTTTTAATCGCATCACCCAGATGCCACGGATTGTTGCGGTGACCAATGTGGGGATGAATCATGATAAGGGCAATAAACTGGTGATCTCGGCCAGGGCTTCAACATTCCGCTTTTTGGAGTTTAAGGAGTTGAAAAAACAAGGGAAGAAAAAAGGGAAAAAGAAGAAAAAGAAAAAAGGGAAAAAGAAATAGAGGGGATCGATCATGTGGTTAGCATCTAAAGAGAAGAAAAAATCCACCTGTCTGTTTTTGGCGCTCTTTTTTCTGGTCTCCATACTGGGGCTGAAACCCCAGGTGGTATGGGCTGGAAAAAAAGGAGGTGGTGTCAAGAAATCGGCAAAAATGGCAAAAAAGTTGGCACGTGGGCGTCGTGCACCAGGTCGTGGCGGTGGAAGTAGCAATATCAATAAACCCTTAAAGCTCTCGCCTGAGGCAGAGGCCTATTTTAATAATGCGAATAAACAGGTCTATGTCTACCCTTCAGAGGGGCGGCGTGATCCTTTTCAATCAGCGATAAAAGCCTTAAAAAAGCAAAACCTTCCACCGGTTGATCCCGATGATCTGCCGGATCGTGAGAAAGAGCCTTTAGAGGCGTTTCCTCTGAGCAGTCTATCTTTAGTCGCGATTATTGATCTGGATGGAAAATTTATGGGATTTATTCAAGATCCCATGAAACGGGGTTATACCGTTCGGGTGGGGAACCGAATTGGCACAAAAAATGGACGTATCACCAATATTACGGAGAGTAGCTTAGATATTCTGGAGAAAAATCCTCAGCCCCGGAATCCTCTGGCGACACGCACTGTGACTTTGGCGCTCCATAGCCCAAAAACAAACAATACCGAGGATCAACCCGCCGAGGCTGCACAACAACAGCAACCTGCTCAGGCGGCCGCACCAGCGGCGACCGCGGTGACCTCGGCGCTGACGGTACCTAAAACAATGGGCTTGCCGGCTGCACTGGCGCCTAGATAATTCGATTATTTTATTACTTTCTGCCATTTCTGGAGGCTTGGTTCATGAATCCTCGCACAGGCTTTTATGCCGCTCTGGTTGGCCTGCTGATCTTGGCCACCGGATGTCAGTCAACCTCTTTTACAAAGCTTAAAGCAAAAAAGAAAGAGGGTACGTTAATCGGTATGGCAACCGAAATCACCCATATTCAGGCGATGGATGCGGGACCAACCACCCGAATCACGCTCAGGGGCAATGGAAAGATCCGTTATCGGCTGTTTCAACTCAATGATCCGCCCCGCCTGATGCTCACTTTGCCAAAGACAAAGCTCTCACCAGTGATTCAGCCGCGTAAATTAAAATTGCAGCATGTGACCGCACTCTATCCCATGGAGAATGCAAAACATGACAGCAGTCAGGTGGAAGTGGTTCTGCGCAATATGGCGCAATATCGCATCAAGGAAGAAGAGCACGGTTTAGAGGTGGTGCTGCATAATGAAGCCACTGTTCCTCAGGCGACCGATCCGATGATCCGTGATGTATTGGCTTCGGATCTGGAATCCGCTACTGTGGTGGATATTGTGGGCCAAGGAGAGATTCCTCCACCGCGTATTTCACGTCTGAATACGCCGCCGCGGATTATCTTAGATCTTGCCGTACCGGCCGATGCGGTAAAAAAACGGATGGTGCCGATCTCCTCTGCACAACTGACCTCGATTCAAATTGGTAAGGGGAAGGATAAAACCCGTCTGATTGTCAATCTGGCGGATGCTGCGGTGACCCATGCATTAGAGCAGGAGCAAGGACATTTAAGGATACGCTTTTTTAATCCAGCCCAGGTGGTGGTGAAACCGCAGGCGATCACTGGGGGACAGATTACCGATATTCAATTTTCACAAGAAGGCCAGCGCTCTTTAATTAAAATTTTAACCAATAAGCAGGATCTTCCCATGGATAGCTCCTTAGAAGATCAAAATCTCCTGTTAACGCTCTCCAATGTGCAGGTGCCGGATCGTCTGGTGCGGCGGATGGATGTGAGTGATTTCTCAAGTCCTGTATCCGCCATTGATGTCTTTAATGAGGATAGCGCTTCTCAGATTATTGTGCGCCTCAATGATGAATATAAACGGCATCAGATTGTGCAGCAGGGCGAGGCGATCCTGATTCAGGTGGATCCTAAAGGGATGCGGAGTGATGGCGTTGGTGATGAACGCTATACCGGCCGAAGGATCTCGATGGATTTTAATGGCATCGATATCCACAACGCTTTAAAGCTGCTTGCCGATATTGGAGATATCAATATTATCACCTCTGATTCGGTGCAGGGTACAGTATCCATGCGTCTGATTGATGTCCCCTGGGATCAAGCTTTGGAACTGATTTTAGAAGCGAAAGGTTTAGGCACCTATCAGCATCAGGGCAATGTGATCCGTATTGCACCGTTGGCTGAGATTAAGGATATGGGTAAGGCGAAACTGGTGGCCGAAGAGAGTAAACGCCAACTGGAGAGTCTGGTGAATGCCATTATTCCAGTTAGCTTTGCCGATGCCACCGAGTTGCATGCCATTCTCTCCCAGGGAAATCCCAGTCAGGGTACGGGCTTACTCTCCAGTCGCGGTATGGTGATTGTGGATAAGCGTACCAACGCGTTGATTGCTTATGATCTGGCGGATAATATTGAGAAAATCCGTGTGATGGTCAAGCAGTTGGATAAACCGATTCCACAGGTGTTGATTTCGGCACGTATTGTGGAGGTGGCGCGCAATAATACCAAGAATTTAGGAATCAACTGGGGCTTCAATGCCAAAGAGGGTCGTCATGTGGGGATATCAACCACGGCATCCAATGCCTATGCGGTGCAGCAGAGCGATCTGGCGAGAACGGGCAGTCGCGCCAGTATGAGTGCGGCCTCCCAGGCGGTGTTGGTGGGGGCGACAACCGGTACAGGATTTAATTTTATTCCTGATGGGGTGCAATCCTCCATGGGTGTACATATTGGTTCGATGAATCCACTCTTGGATCTGGATATTGAGTTAGGTGCCTTAGAGGAGATCGGTAAGAGTAAGATTATCTCCAGTCCCAAGGTGCTGACGACCAATAATCAGGAGGCGACGATCAATCAAGGAACACGTCTTCCTTATGAAACGATCTCCAGTGAAGGCACCCAGACCACCTTTGTGGAGGCGACCCTCAGTCTGAAAGTCACGCCTAAGGTGACGCCGGATGGTTTTGTCACCCTCAAGGTAAAAGTAACCAACAATACCCAGGGTACAGGTTCTACACCGCCACCGATCAATACCAAAGAGGTGGAGACCCAGGTTCTGGTGAGGCATGGTCAGACCATTGTGTTGGGTGGCATTTTTACCAATACCGAGTTGCGTAATAATGCAGGAATTCCTAAACTGCGTACCATTCCATTCTTTAAGTGGCTGTTTGGTAATGTCTCTGATGAGTTGCGTAATACCGAGATGTTGATCTTTATCACACCAAAGGTTGTGGAGCCAGTCCGGGGATAGCCCCTTACAGCATCGTGAGATGAAAGTTTATGCGGTGGGGTCTGGGGAGGTATGCAATACCTCCCCTGCCTAGTGCTCTGTCAGCCATATTGTGACGAATTCCTTTTTTCCTTGTCTAACATAGAAATAACTTTTGGCAAGGAGTTGAATCATGCGCAAACAATATATTGTCACATTGACCAATGAAGAAAAAAATCAGCTAAAAAAATGATTTCCAAAGGAAAGTCCGCAGCCAGAAAATTAATGCATGCACGCATTCTTTTAAAAGCTGATAAGAATGGCCAAACTGGAATGATCAAAGAATAGCTGATGCTGGGGAAGATCGTTGAAATTTTAAAACTGCCACCGCTCTCTAATCGGCATCAATCTGATCGTCAGGAGAGTAGAGAAGCAATGATCCATCGGATTGGTGGTGCGGAGATTTTGCTTGTTGAGAATAATTATATTAACAGTCAGGTGGCCCAGGAGATTTTAAAACGTATTCAGATCCAGGTGACGGTGGCTGAACATGGTGCAGAAGCCTTGGATCAACTGAAATTGAAACGTTTTGATCTGGTTCTTATGGATATTCAGATGCCGATCATGGATGGTTATGAGGCCACACGCCTAAACAGTATAAGGATCTACCGATTATCGCCATGACCGCCAATGCGTTGCGCAGTGCTCAACGCCGCTGCTTTCAGGTGGGTATGAATGATTTTATTCCTAAACTGGTGGATACCCATCAATTGTTTGAGAAGTTGGTGCAACATATTCAGCCGCGGGATGGATTGGGGGAAGAGCCTATGAATGTGATCACTCCAGAAGAGTCTTTAGAAAAGCCAGTAACACTACCACCTTCACTACCAGGTCTCTATATTAAAGAGGCGATGGATCGGTTAAATGGCAATGAGTCGCTCTTTCGCTCTCTGCTCAAAGAGTTTGAACAGTTAATTAACAGCAGTTCGCAACAGATTGCGCAGTGGATTGAAGAGGACACGTCGGATAATTTAGAGCACGCGGCCAGATCGATCCATACACTCAAAGGGATGGCGGGTAATATTTCGGCCAATGATCTCTATCAAGCTGCAAAGCAGTTGGAGATGGCGGTGCGTCAGAGATCGGCTTATCATGAGGCGTTTCGCTCATTCTCCAAGGTGTTAGCACAGACCAACGCCAGTATTGCGCAGTTTAACCGGGATTATCCGCAAGAAACACAACCGGTTAAAGCCGCTTCGGATGATGAATTGAATCATGCAGAGATTGATCATTTAATTAATGAGTTGATTCCTTTGATGGAGGAGCAGCGCTATCAAGGGTTGGTACAAGCAGAAACATTGATTGAAATGTTGGCGGGTTCATCTTTTAATGATTTGATCGAGAAAATACGAACGCCTTTAGAGACGCTTGATTTTGAAGATGTTTTATCAATTTTAAAAGAACTGAAAACGGAATTGAATCGTCGATTGGGATAGGGAAAGATTTTTTAGATATTCTAAAAACAAAAAAGAGTGTTTCAACTTCTCCGGTTGAAAACACTCTTTTTGATATTTCTGTTTTAGAGTCTATCTCTCTAAAACAGAAACGAGGTGCCTCTTATGGAATGAAATTACTCAACGGTTTTCTTAATGGTGTTGAGTTTTTCTTCCAGCTCCGTGACCCGTGCTTTGAGCTGATCCACTTCGTTTTCTTCTTCAACGACCACTTCCACCGCTTCTTCAGCAGTTTCTTCTGCTTCTTCAACAGCCTCAACAGCTTCTTCCACCGCTTCTTCGGCTTCTTCAGCGGCTTCTTCCACCAACTGTTTGGCTTCATCAGCGGCTTCTTCTACAGCTTCGCTGACGGCTTCAGCGGCATCATCAATGGCATCTTTTGCAGCTTTCGCGGCATCATCAATAGCATCTTCGGCTTCATCAGCCACATCTTCAGTGCTCTCTTCCATCACTTCATCGACGGTCTCTTCGATTACTTCAGCCATCTCTTCAGCGGAGGATGCCGTTTCGGTTGTAGAACTTACTTCGGCAGCAATCTCTTCAGGTGCTTTAGGTGCAACACCCAATACTGCCAACTCTTCCTCTGTTAAGGGCTTACCTTTAACATCATGGGTTTCGTTGAAGTTCTCAATGTAAGCAGTGGCAGCTTTTTGTGTCTCCTGGAAGACCTCTTCATCAGAGAGATTATCTTTCAGTTTAGAGAGGAACACTTCCACGGCGGCGGCGGCGGCACCTTTAACTTCAGATTTCAGAGGAATCAGGCGGCCTTTTTCGAGGGCCACTTTACGTGCAGCCTCTTTAGCGCTCTCTTTGGAGATCTCCAGTTGGGCAATTTTGTGAGACTCAGCCAGTTCTGCTTCGGTGAGAGGCTCAAATTTTTCAGCAGCCAGATCGGCGAAACCAAAAGCGTGCGCTAACACAGCAGGACGGTTACCATGAATATCGGGCAGTGCAGGATCGGCGCCCATGGCGAGCAGTTTGTCAACCAGTTCGCCTTGTCCTTTACGGGCGGCTTCATGCAGAGGGGAGAGCCCTTTATAATTTTGGTGGTGAAGAAGCGATCCAGCGCCTTCTGCAACCAACTGATCCATAATGCCTGCATGGCCTTTTTTACTGGATTCATGCAGTGAGGAAGAGCCTTTAATGTCAAGACGATCTGCTTTAGCGCCTTTGGCAAGAAGGGCGGCAACAATTTCAGGGAAACCTTTTTTGGAAGCTTCTTGCAGAGGAGTACGACCTTTAAGGTCTGGGATGTCAGGATGGGCACCAGCGTCCAAAAGGAGTTGGACAACTTCTGCGTGGCCTTCTTTGGCAGCGTTTTGCAGTGCAGATTTGTTCTCAATATCTACAGCATCAATATCGGTCTTCTTTTTCTTGAGCAGCTTTTTAACGGTAGCGATATCGCCCATTTCAGCGGCATCATGCAGTGCAGTTTTCTTTTTAGCAGCAGCTTTGGCAGCATCTTTTTCACGATCTGCTTGCTCTTCAGCCAACTGTTGTGCGCGCTCTTCTGCAACACGAGCCTGTTCCTCTTTTTCCGCTTTCTTACGTGCAGCCAGTTCTGCTTTTTCTGCTTTTGTCAGTTTAGCAGCTTTTTCAGCTTTTGCTTTTTTGCCTTTTTTGCCTTTAGGTTTGGCCATGATCCGATCCTTGAGATTTTAAGTGGATTGTTTGTTTTAAACTGAAATGTGTAAAAAGAAATTTATCTTTAATACAATTTTCTGATAGCTTTGGCAAGTAGAAAGTGCGCATTTTTGTAAAAAAATGTTAAACAGAAAAGAAAATAGATTCTTCTACGATTTACCATTGCGATATTTGATCAAACAAGAGAAAATGAAAGGTTTTCTGTATTATTTGCAGGTGTTTTTGCTTAAATAGTGACGATTGCACGATTAAGTTTTTCATATTTTACTGATTTTTGCATAATAAAAATTTATATTACCATTAAGCGCTGTTCCAATTCACCCTGCCATTGATTGACCTCTTTTTCACTCAGCATATTGGACTCTTTTTTGACAAACTTTCTTAAGGCTTGATAGATCTCCTGACATTCCTCTTCAGTGAGGATATCCACACTGTTTAGACGTTCGGGGGAAGCGCTCTCTTTTTCACTGATGCAAAAGTAGAGGTAGAGGCGGTCATATTCGTTACTGAGACGTAGACGAGAGAGGTGTTGTAGAAGTTTGGAGAGGGAGGGTTCAGGCAGTGCGAGTTGATGGTGAAGATGGGTGAACTCCACACCAAGATGCCAGTCTGGATGGCGAAATCTAAATCCTGGGGCATAGATCTCTGCGGTTTCTAAACCCACAATAGAGATTAAATCTTGAAAAAAATCGAGGGCATAGCGTTTAGCGAAGCGGGAGGAGACCTGTTTGACACCATACTGTATCGCTTGTCCTGCCGCCCACCAGGCGCCTAAGACTGCAGGGGCGGCACCGGCGGCTAAGCGTCCGATATAGGAGGCGTAGCGGGCATAGGGTAGAAAGGGTGCCGCGCGCTGGTAGTAGCCATAGGCTTTGGTGCCGGTCTGGACCATCTCATAGGTTTTATGGATGTTATAGCGTTTGATATCTAAGGGGAGGTTCTCTAAAAGCGTGAGCAGGTGGAAGGAGATGTTATGGATCGAGCGGAGCAGGGTTTCGATATCGGTCTCGAGCAGGGGATTTTTAGATTCGGGTTTATAGATTTGCGCAATGCCTTGAATCAGTTCCAGCAGATCATGGCTGATGCGTGCTGTATCAAACTGTTCACCGCTTTGATATCTTTTCTCCAAAATATTGGTAAAAATTTTCTCACTCTCTTCATTGAGAAACTTCTGCACCGCTTGTTGCTGTTTTTTAATCTGGCTATTTGCTACTTGATCCTTTTGGGTGAAATCCTCCTGCTCTGAGAAGATTTTGAGTGTATGTAAGCGTACCATCTTACGTTGTACACTCTGCATCTGTTGCGAGAGTTGCTGGTCTCGTTCGGCCATGGCCTCCTGTAAGCGTCTGCTCTCCTGCTCGACAATATGGCGTTCATGAATCAGTTGAAAGCTTTTGGGGTTCTTAAGTTTAACGATAACCTGGTAGGTGAACCAGGCGATGCTGGCAAGGAAAAGCGCAATAACCAGGAGGCTCCAGTGCGGTATGATAATCATATAAACACCCCCCAGAGCCACGGCGGCAATGAGTATGAATATGACCGGCAGAAAGGGGGTAAGGCGTTTAAGCGTGATCATTGGCTTTTCTTTTGTATTGATGTTTACTGCATAAAGTGTTTCAGAACCTGACTGATCAGCGTTTCAGAGAGGCCTTGATGAAGAGAGGCTTCCCCAATACGGTCAACCAGGATATAGCGAATCTTGCCTTGGGCGACTTTTTTATCGCGGGACATGGCGGCAAAATAGTCGGTTGTGGAAAATTTAGGGATGGTGGTGGGTAGACCGGTGCGTTCAATGAGTTGATAGATGCGTTGGTTCTCTGCTTTACTGATCCGTTCTAAGCGGTAGGAGAGTTCGGCGGCGATAATCATCCCGGCCCCGACGGCTTCACCATGTAGAAAGGTGTTGTAGTTGGTGAGGGTCTCAATTGCATGGCCAAAGGTGTGGCCTAAGTTGAGCAGTGCGCGAACCCCTTTTTCCCGTTCATCCTGTGCGACCACATCGGCTTTAATGGCGCAACACTGATAGATGACCTCGGTTAGGGTGGCTTCATCCAGTGCGAGTAGATCATCGATTTTCTCTTCGAGAAGCGCAAAGAGATCTTTATCCCAGATAATGCCATATTTGATCACTTCAGCGAGTCCAGCGACCAATTCACGTTGGGGCAGGGTTTTTAAGGTATCACAATCAATGAGCACACTTTTAGGCTGATAAAATGCGCCAATCAGATTTTTACCCAGGGTGTGATTGATGCCGGTTTTACCTCCCACAGAAGCATCAACCTGGGCTAAAAGGGTGGTAGGAATCTGAATAAAAGGCACGCCACGTAGCAAAGAGGCCGCGGCAAACCCGGTCATATCTCCAATGACACCGCCCCCCAGAGCAATTAGTAAAGAGCCTCGCTCAAAGCGGTTTTCAATCAGGGTATCAAAGATTTTCATGAGGGTGGGCCAGTTTTTATAGGATTCACCATCGGGCAGAATGACCGGAAGGGGAGAGAAACCGGCGTTAATGAGTGGCTTTTGTACGGCATCTAAGTAGAGTGGTGCGACGGTTTCATTGCTGATGATGGCGATTTGGGTGGCAGGAGAGAACTGTTGTTGGATGATATCAGACAGTTGAGCAAGCAGTTGACTGCCAATATGGATAGTATAACTTTTACTCCCTAGATCGAGAGAGAGTTGACGTGCGGCCATAGGATTGCCTTTATGCAGAATAAGTTTTTAAAAAAGGTGTTTTAGGTTTTCTTTTTACGGCGTAGAAGATCTTTGAGGCGATGCTCCAGTACGGTGGCGGCACTGTCGTGGCTGAACAGGTTTCGAATGGTGCGTACAATGCGAGAGGGGTGGAGCAGATAGCCCAGTCCATAGGCGAGTAGCGTGTAAATTAAGCGGTAGAGTCCCAACTCCCAGGGTGCAACATGTTCGTTAAAGGTGAGTGGGCGTAGATTAAAGAAGTTACTATTGAGGACATTGAGTGAGAAGAAGTAGTGATCATTGAGGGTAATTTTATTCTGAGCGATGAGATCTGTAAAAATTTGTGAGCCAGGGTAGGGCATAAAAATATAGGGTTGGATCTCATCTCCGCCTTTGAGAATCAAGCGCAGGCCAAAGAGCAGGGTTTTAAAAATATCGCGGCGTGTCTCGCCTGGGAAGCCAATAATGGTATTGACGCGCACCACCAGTCCTAACTTTTTAGCGATAAGAAAGGATTGGGTCATGTTGTCAAGATCGACCTGCTTTTTTAAAATTTTCAGCATCCGTGGCGAGCCACTTTCGGGTGCATAACAGATGTAGTTGGCGCCGATCTGTTTTAGACGTTCGAGCACTTCTTGATCCAGGATTTCACTGCGTGTTCCGGAAGGGAAATCCCATTGGACTTTGATATTCTCTTTGAGGAGGCGTTGGGTG
>JBQGBW010000041.1:0-32434 GCA_052043475.1 Magnetococcales bacterium HHB-1 | reverse complement strand
AAAATCGGCTCTCGGGGATCATTTCCAGCACCTGCGTACGGAAGATGTGCGCCCAACTCCGTTCTAACTCTCCCCGATGCTTCTCCGGCATCCAAAAGTGCGATTCGTCCATGCTGAGCTGCGGGTCCATCGGTCGAAACATCGTGCTATATCCATCTGATACGATTTTAAATTTAATACAAAATTATATCACAGACCTGTTATTCAGGCATGGCATCACGTGCCTAAAAGTGCGACTTTTTGCGGGAGACTCAGGACTTTATTCAGATTGAGAGCTTCTTAAGGGATAAAAAAATAAAAGAGGGTAAAACACTGCATACCTTAGAAGACCTTGATGAACTTAATGCAAAAAAACAGCATGATGGGCTTATGTTTCATAGCCAAGGTCTTGTTCATTTTTCAGAGGAAGTTATGTCTAAGTATACGCCAGAAGAGTGTGATGCATTAATCCATGGAAAAGAGGATCCTGATTATACTCAGAAGATTATTGCAGAGACAGATGCGCTATTAAAGTGTTACCCTGATTATCTGGCACTGATTGTTTCTGAAGAGGAGCGTGAAAATAATTAGTTTTCTGATGTCATTGACTTTTTTTTGGATTGGCAACAATGCTTACGATATATAGACAAGATTCCAAACGGAAACAACGTGCATTACAGGTCGCACGATATGCTTTTGGGGTAGAATATCATCCTTATAGAGCGTTTGACCATAAGCGTCGGAAGCTTTTTTCACGCTTTCGTTCTTATTATCATTATTATAGAACTGACCTTAGAGCTGTCTCCTCCTCTACTGACAAGATTTTTCGTGTTGCAATAAAAAAACAGGTGCCTTTGGAGGATTGGTTTGTTCTGGAATTGCTCCTACAGGCGCTTCGTCTTTATCGCTTTTTTAATGGTGATAAAGATGTAGTCAAAAGATTAGAGAATGAAATTGCTTTTTGGCTTCCTGAACCATTTCGATGGAGAGTGCGTGTTGAGATTGACTTTGAGAGGGTTTTTGTTCGACGTGTATTGCCTAATTTTGTCCATTGGTGTTATCAGGTTCTCGATCTATGGAAGAAAAATGTATTCAAAATAGATCTTTTAGTTTCAGAGGCGTATTATTCTAAATTTAAAAATGAGCTTTTTATCCTTCCCTATCATGAGCTTATTGATTGGCAATCGCTGAAGGTTAAAAAAGATATAAGGAGGGATGAAGACACAGGTGCATTTGAGGTAAGAAAGAAATCGCGCATTCTTGATGTTCTGTATAATAAAGAGTATAGGGTGCCAACAGAGACGCTTCTAATAGAAGCAATGATTAAGCCAGAGTCGCGTTACTGCAATGTCTATTTTCAACAAAAAGACCAGGTATTGGCAGATAAACAACCTTTGATTGCTCATAATGATTATCTGTTTACTGTTACAATCAGTCCTGAGCAGTTTGGTATTTCAGGAGATGGTCGTATTTTTCCTGAAGAGACGTTGGAATCTTTTTTTAAACAACGATTAACGCTTCCCATTACCGTTTCTCTATATTCATCAGATATAGAGATTCATAACCCAGCGCGTCAGACACTGAATTTGCCCAAAATGGGGACTTCATCTCCAGTTGATTTTAACTGTTTTGTTCCCTCTGATTGTATCAATCGAGAGGTGCGGTTGCATTTAGATTGCCATTTTAGAGGCTTTCTTTTGCAGTCAAAGGATATTCTGGTATGGGTTTTAGAATCACAGGATGCGTGCTTACCAGATGGCGTGTTGACCGCACAACGGGTTGAACAACGTTTTGAAGCGGTAGGGGCGCTTTCTCAAAAAATGCTTCTAGAATTACCAGAGCGCCCGATATCCATAACGACCCAGCATCATAAGGATGGCAGTTTTTCATTGCGTGCGCTTAATACAGTAACGTCTTCTGATATGAAAAAGAATGATTTCCGCGCCATTACATCCGAATCATTTAATCATCAGATAAGCTATATGCGCGAAGCGTTACAGGAATTGGCTTCAGATCAGCAGTATCGAGAATATCTCCATAAGAAAGATAATAAAGCGTTTTTCTTGCAGAAACTCCCCGATATCGCGCGTCTTGGTTCTAATCTATGTAGAATGCTTCTTCCTGGTTATTTGCAGGACGACTTAAGCCATACACTGCATCGCTCAAAAGAGACCGCTACGATTCAGGTTAATCCGCTTTTAGAACACGCGCCGGCGACTGTTCCTTGGAATCTGGTCTATATGCGCCCTTTTCAATATATTCTGGGAGGGAGCGAGCAGAGTTGTGACCTGTTTGATGCGGAAGAGTGCCCTTTAGCTTATGATCTATCTGGAGATGAAGAAAATTGTCCTCATAAGGATAATTTCCAGGTTGCATGTCCTTACGCTTTTTTAGGTTTTAGATATGTGATCGAACAAGTTCCTTCTTGGGTTGGTTTGAATCGTGCAGCAGTGCCGCCTTTGGTTACTCAAATTAGGAACCAGAAAAAGGGTGAGCAGGTTCTGTGCGATATGAATATGAATTACAATAATAGGTTTGCGTATGTTGAAAAACATATCTGTGAGATTGAAGGTTTGCTTTCAATAAAAAAAGCGGCTGATGTTGGTAAAGCGTTTAATTATATGTCTAATTATCATGAATGGGATTTAATCTACTTTTTTTGCCATGGTGGTATAGAGCAGGGGGCGCATTATCTGGAGTTAACAAATGGAAAACTATATGAGTCAACTCTAGCTGCGATTCCAAAACAGGCGCCGCATCATTGGCCTCACCATCCTCTGATTATCCTTAATGCGTGTAAAACGGCTGAATATCAACCGCATCACTATTTCAGTTTGATCGAGACATTTCGCGGTCTTGGCGCTTGTGGTGTGATTGCTGTTGATGCACCCGTTCCTGAGGTTTTTGGTTATGCTTTTGCAAAAAAAGTTCTGACTCAATTTTTTGATGGTCAGGGTATGGGAAAAACTCTGCTGGATATGCGGCGCCATTTTCTCCTTGAATGTAAAAACCCATTGGGATTACTCTACTCTCTGTTTGCTGTGAGTGAGATCTGTTTAACACACTCAATAAAAAAGGAGTCATGATCACATGAAAATGGTTCGATTAATTGCTGGCATCATGTTTTGTCTTTATTCAAACATCGTGTTGGCGGAAAAGCTTCCCGCGCTTCTTATTGACCCTCAAGACCAAGAGGTTACACTCTCTGGATCTCTTGAGGAGAAGGTTGCACTGCGTAAGACGGTTCGTCTTTTGGCTGTTGGTGGTGATATAGAGAATATAAGTGTTTTTTCTTCAGATTTGCAACACCAATCAAGTGATTTTGTGGTGAGTCGGGAGTTCATCCATGTTGAGGCGCCAAAAAGCTTGAAACGGGGCGAGAGCAGCCTGGTTGAGGTGAAAATTGATGGTATAAGCAAAGCGGGCGTTTATGAGGGGAAGATTGGTTTTTCGCATCGACCTGTTTCTAATTCTGATTCTACATGTGATTTTGGAGAGGTCTTTTCAAAATTAACCATTAAGATGAAAGATAAGTTTGCTCTGGATATCATTTCAAACCCTAAGAAACTCTCTTTCAACTTAGCGAATTGCCATTATAATTCGTGTAACTTTTTAGGCTTTCTTCTGCCAGCACAAAATATGTTAAAGAGATATGATCTGTTAGTAAAGAACCAATCAGATACCCCTGTATCCGTTGTCAGTGGCATTACATCCGGTGCGGGACAAGTATCTCACCTTCCCCTACCCGCAGATTTTTTTCAGGTTAATCGTCAAATTGGACAGGAAGAGACTGAAAAGGAGGAGAAGGATAGGCAGTCGGCATCGCCTGTTCTGGCCGTGACAAAACAGATTACACCAATCCCTCTTGATTGGGATATGGATCAACTCCCGCCAGATCGATATCAGGGAGAACTGATTCTACAGACAGATCAAAAAGGTAAAGAGGTCAAGGTGCCTTTTGAAATTGCGGTAAAAGATAGCCCGTTTCTCGCATTAGTATTATTGTTGTTGGGGATTTTATTGGGGTGGGCTTTGAGTTATATGCAAGGAGAAGGCGGGGAAAAAACAGAGATGTTATCAAAGTTACAACAGCTACATAGCCGCACAAAGCATATTCGATCACCACAAGCAGAAGAGCATATGGTCCGATCTATTCGCTCTTTACGCCTTCAGTTGCGTTCTACAAATTCGGAAACGCTCTCTGAACAGGTTAAATATTGTGAAGAGCAAATTAACCTGCTCATTAGGCTGACCACGAGCAGAGTGACCATTGAAGCGTTGAGTCCAGAGGAACCCAAGCGCGCAAATCAACTTAAGAAGATTGATGCGTTGCAACAAAAAATCTTACAAGACAATCATAGTATTGAAGAGCTTAAAAAAGCGTCTGACGCTATTTTAACAGCCTCATCTGGCCTTATGGGGACAGAGAACGTATCGGAAGATGATCATAGGACAGATGTGCAAGAGGAGGCGCTTCATACAAAATCAAGAACGGAGGGTGCACCTTTTTCTCAAACAGATGCTTCCAAAAGCATGAAAATGAAGTTTCAGTTATTTATAGAGTATTTGAAAGCGGATGGTGCCTATTGGTTTTTAACGCCTATTCTCCATATATCGTCCTTCATTGTGGTGGTGGTGGTTGGGCTTGAGAACTTCTATTTTTCGAATCCAACATTTGGCGCGAATGGTACCAGTGACTATCTTGCGCTCTTTTCTTGGGGCATGGGCGCGGATTTCACTTCCCGTTTTGTTATTATGAAAAGCGGATTGAGTGGTGGTTCGCTTAAAAGTGGAACGATGGTGGGACGTTAATTCAGAGGGACTGCGGAGTAGGCTTGATGCACTATTCCGCTGCTTTTAAATGCATGGGAAGGATAAGTTTTCTAAACAATAATGCGGCGGCGAATCAGATGGACTGATATGACATAAGATATCAGGGCAAATAGAGCGAGAACCGCAAGATGAAACAGCGGTGAAGAAACTTCTGTACCAGAGGTTAATCCTCTTATGAGGGTGGTGGTGTGGGTGAGGGGAAAGAAGAGCGTGATGGTTTGTATGATATCCGGTAGCGATTGCGGGGGATAGAAGACACCACAGAAGAGAAACATCGGTGTGGTTCCTAAGGTGGTGTAGTAGAGAAAAAATTCATAGCTTGGTGAGAGGGCGGTGACAATCATCGCTAAGCCACTGAAGGCGAGACCAGAGAGAAAAGCCACAGGTAGGGCTAAAATGGCTGTTGGTTCTGGAAAGGCGCCAAAGAAACTGCCGACTAAAAGAATGGCTGAACCTGAAATCAGCGTTTTTGTGGCGGACCAGGTGATCTCTCCTAAGACAACATCTTCAGGTTTTAAGGGGGTGGCCAGCATGGCATGAAATGTATTTTGTCTGGTCATGCGTGTGAATGCACCATAAAGTGACTCGAATGTGGACGTATTCATGCTGTTGGCGGCAAGAATACCCGCACCCACATAGACAAGATAGGGCATGCTGTTGATTTCTGGAATAAAACTGGCAAGGCCAAATCCCATGCCTAAAATATAGAGTAGTGGTTCCCCCAGAGCGCCAGAGAGCGATGCGCCCGCGGTTTTACGCCAGACAAGAAAGTGACGACGCCAGACCTGAATAAATCCTAAAGAGGGGATTGGAAGAAAATGACGCCCCATTTTTAAGGTTCCCAACCAAACTGGTTGGCGATCTCTTGGGGTATTCTCTGCCACATCCACGCTTTCTCTTCATCATTAAATGCATGTCGCCACGCCTTGGGGTCGCCTTTTCTGAAACGAACTTTTGCAGATTTTGGTGGTACATGAATGGTTTCAGGGTGAAAATTTAGTGCTTGACAGCGGTTGGCGAGAAAAGGTTCCGCTCCTTCCGCCAGAAATTGATCAAAGGAGGAGAGATGAATATTAAAGGAGAGCCGTTGCTGTTCTTTCCAAACCTTAAGCCAGTTTTGAATCCATAGCACCTGATACTCAAAGTAGTTCTTCATCAGCCAGTGGCGTCGCTCCTCCTCAGGAAGATCTGGATAGTCCACATTGGCGGCGCGGTTGCGCATTAAACCCCGTCCAGAGCGGCAGTGGTAGTGGTAGGAGTGCAACGATTGACGCGGATCTCTGATGTGAACCAGAATATCTTTAAAGCCTGCATTTTCGATCGCTGCTAAATTATTATCACGACTGTCTGCATGATTAAAAATAACGTTTGCCCCTTTAGCATAGATTTTTAATGCCTCATGACAGAGTACCTGATCGGGAAAGATGCCATTATCACAGGTGGGCTTTTTAATCTGGATCGGTTTATCTAAGGTCATGGCTAAACCGTTGGCGATAAATGTTCCTGCAGATTTTGGCAGGGCACAGAGGAGGATCGCTTGTGTGGTACTGGATTCGCTCTGATGGTATTGGGCGACGCTACTGAGTGCTGTACAACAGCCTGGGATATTTTTTCTCAGTTCGCGTATCAATGCGAGACGCTCAAAGATCGCATAGTTATCCGGTGCCTGTTGGCCTGCTTTTGTGTAGGCATCTTCGGCTTCAGAATAGCGATGCAATCGATAGAGACAGGAGCCTAGCGTGCGGTGGTAGTTCTCTTTATGGGGCTCTAAGGCGACAGCGGTCTCTAAGGAGGGGAGGGCTTTTTCTCTCTCCTCTTGAGCGATGTGAAACATACCTAAAAGAAAGTGATTCAAGCCGTTGTAAGGGTTGTTCTGAATATTTTCAGTTAATTGATCAAGACCTTCTTTGGTGGTGGGAAAAAGGCTGCTCACCTGGTTAAAGTAGTTTAAAGGATTACTTTCAGGGTTGGTTTTGCTCAATTGGGTGAAGGCTTTTTTCATCAGGTTTTGTGACTTCTCCTCCTTTCCCTGAAAACGCATGAGCATGGCTACATAGTAGGTAATCAACGGATTGTCTGCTATGTGGCTGGAGAGAAAAACGACCAGTAGGCGCAGCGCTAAATCCTCTTTTTTGTTCTGTATGAGCCAAAAGCCAAAAGCGACCGCAATGGCAATCTCTGAGGGGGGCGGCTTTTTTATTTCATTTTCCATTTTGGGTCACTTTTTAAAGTTGTGAAGAGAGATCATGATAACATTTTAAGTGGTGAGCGCTTTTTTTAGTGCAGCCAGCGTGATTTCGACATCCTGTTGATCTTGATAAAAGTGCGGTGCTAAGCGTATTCCAGCGCCACGTGCAGCTTGAAAAATCCCCTGTTGCAGAAGTTTTTTCTGTAAATGATTCGCGGGGCAGTGGCTGTGGGAGATAATCAGAATACCTGAGTTGATCTCTCCTTTAGGAGAAAGTGGGGTATGGATTGCGCACCCTAAAGATTGGCACCCTATAAGAAGTTGATTCACGAGATGATGAATGCGTTCCTGAATATTCTTAAGTCCCGCCTTTTGCAGAAGGGCGACACTCTCGCCTAAGGTGATCGCGCCCACCAGATTTGGTGAGCCCGCTTCAAAGCGTTTGGCTCCAGAACGCAGTTCTGTGGTGATCTGATTATAATCTCCTGCATTAACCACGCTGTGCCAGCCTAACATGCGTGGTTGAACCTGGTCCAGCGCTTTTTCTGAAAGATAGAGAATGCCACACCCCTCAGGTGCTAAGAGCCATTTATGACCATCGGCGGTCAAGGCATCAATACCTAACGCTTCAGGATAGAGTGGTTCTGTACCCAACGACTGAATGGCATCAACCACCAAAAGGATCTCTTTATGGCGCAACTCCCGGCCCAGCATCTCCAGGTCAACTTTTGCACCACTGCCAAACTGGACAGAGCTTACGGTGACGACGCGGGTACGGGGGGTGACCGCATCTAAGAGCCGATCAGCACAGACATAACCGTTGGAGAAGGAGGGAGCTTTGATTACTTTGAGGTTATGGCGTTCGGCTTCTTTGAGCCACACAATGGCATTGGAGGGGAACTCTTGATCGGAGGTGACAATTTCATCGCCTGGTTTCCAGGCGACACCTAAAGCGATAAGGCTTAAACCTTCGGAGGTGTTCGGGACAAAAGCGAGTTTTTCTTTGGGCGCTTGCAGTAGAGCAGCGAAGCGTTCCCTAACCTGTTCAAACTGTTCATTGAGTTCAAAGTAACGAAAAGCGCCATTTTTGGCGAGAGCAGTTAAAACCTCAAAGCCCTTATCTGCCGCGCGTTTTGGTATTGGCGCGACGCCGGCGTGGTTCATGTAGACCAGGCCGGGTTGCAGGGGAAACTCTTTTTTAAAGGGAGAGGGAGGCAGTGCAAAATGGGATGTAGAACGTTTCATGATGATCTTATGCTCTTTGGAAACATGCTGAATGTCGCGGTTTTTTTGATTCTAACGAAATTAACAGAGTCAAAAAAGCTTCTTTATCGAGAGAGACGCTAGGGCGACGAAAACAATGAATAGGTCGCTTCTTGGATTCGCCGTAACTTGCCAGTCCTGTTTTTCTTAAATCTGTGATTTTCAGTGATATTGGCGAAAATATGAAAAATATGATATTCTGATTTGAATTTAGAATCTAATCAATGATATGGCCTGCTTAAAGGAGAACCGCTTTGAAAGCCATTCCTACACTTTTTATCGCCTTTTTACTCGCCTTCTCTCTGGCCTGGATGGGTGATGCCTCTGCAACTCCAGCGGAAGATAAAGCCTGGACCAAGAAATGTATTAAAGATAATGCCGATTCAGGAGAGAAAAAATCGGTGATCACAAAATATTGCACCTGCATGGTTGATCTGATGCCCGAAGAGGAGACCTTAAGCGTCACCGCTTGGGAGAAAACCCACCGGAAAGAGATGAAAATATGTGAGAAAAAAGCCGGTTGGAAATAAAAAAACGTCTTCTAAGCAACCGACGCACAAAAAAAAGCCCTCTTAAAAATATTCTTTAAGAGGGCTCTTTTTCTTAGTAATCAACCACACTTAGAGTGGCCACACTCCAAGCAGGTATCACAGCCATCCAGTTTAACCATCGAAACCTGGCTGCATTTGGGGCACTGCTGACTTCCACGCAATCCTTGCGATTCCGCTTTCTCCCTTTTCGCTTTCAGTTCAGAGCTGACCTCTTTTTTGATCACACCAATACTCATAAGGTGGCGTTCGATACACTCACCGATCTCTGCAACCAGGCTGGGCATATATTTTCCCCCTGGCTTATAATAGCCCCCTCTGGGATCAAATACTGCGCGCAACTCCTCCACCAGAAAACGGCTATCGCCGCCATTACGAAAGACCGCCGAGATTACCCGGGTTAACGCCACAATCCAGGCGAAGTTCTCCATATTCTTTGAGTTGATGAAGATCTCGAAAGGCTGTCTCTGTTCCTGTGCTGTCCCTTCATTCAGAACAATATCATTAAGCGTAATATAGAGCGCATGTTCTGAAAGTGGTGTGGAGATTTTATAGGTGGAGCCTTTCAGAACTTCTGGCCGACTGAGAAGTTGAGCCATAGGTACCGTATTGACCACCTCAGGCGACTTCGCGTCTTCCTTCTTCTCCTCTTTAATCAGTTCAAAACCGACAATCTTTTTCTCGATGGTCACACTCATGTTTTTGCTCGCTTCAATTGAAAAATAGATTGATCTTTAAGATGAACCGCTGCAAAAGCGCTTGTTTTAACGCTAAAGCTTTCCATAGTAGCCCTCTTTCAATGCATCGAAAAGATTGGCGGCTGTATGTTCCTCGCCATCATAGATCACAATTTCATCTCCTTGTAGATCCACGGTTTCGCCATTCTCTAACGTAAAGCGGTACCTGGTGGCCTTCAGGTCGCTATCTTTAACCAGCACGCCCTGAAAAGCTTCAGGATTAAATCGGAATGTTGTACAGCCTTTTAATCCCTTATCGAAGGCATAAAGATAGATCTGTTTAAAATCCTCGTAAGGATAGTCCGTGGGAACATTAATGGTTTTAGAGATTGAAGAGTCGATCCACTTCTGTGTGGCGGCTTGAATATCGATATGAGACTTTGGTGTCACGGTGTTGGCATCGATAAAATAATCCGGCAGCTTATGCTCACCGTCTTCCTGTTCAGGATCCGCCTTTGAGTCGATTACGGCACGATAGCTCAATAACTCATAGGAGTAGACCGTCACCTTCTCTTTACTCTTACGCCCCTCCTGAATAATGTTGCGGCTATACTTATGGGCAAAACTGGGCTCAATCCCATTCGAAGCATTATTGCCCAAAGATAACGCAATGGTTCCTGTGGGCGCAATGGAGGTGTGGTGGGTGAAACGACAGCCTCTTTCAGCAATCGCTTGACGGAGGGCTTCAGGAAATTGCTGGAGATAGCGGCTATAACGCCCGATCAAAACCCTTCCTGGCAGTTTATCGCCCACCTTAAAACCATCTTGAGCCAGTTGAGGGGATTTGCGCAGGATCTCTGGCGTCAGTGGGAAATAGTCATCCATAATGGGTGCTGCTCCCTTCTCTTCGGCCAACTCCAAGCCAATTTCCCAACCTGTAATCGCCATCTCTTTGGCGACTTTTTCGGTAAAATCGATGGAACTTTGATCCCCGTAGACCATTTTTAGCATTGTTAATGCAGATCCCAGACCAAAAAAGCCCATGCCGTGGCGCCGCTTATAGAAAATTTCCTTAGCCTGCTCCTCTAAGGGGAGGCCGTGCAACTCCACCACATTGTCGAGCATGCGGGTAAAGATTCTTACCACCTTTTTATATTTCTGCCAATCAAATGTTGCTTGCTTAGTAAAAGGTTTTTCAACAAAACGGGTTAAATTGACAGAGCCTAACAGACAAGCACCATGGGGGGGGAGGGGTTGCTCACCACAGTTATGCACATAGAGTCCGTTTGCATCAAAGGCATGAATGCCTGGAATCTGTACATCAAAAACAGGTAGAGGATCTTTTTCAATAACGGATTGAACCCTTGCCAAGAACTGTTCCCGGTTGGGTTTGCGTCGATAGGATTTAACCAGATCACGTAAGCGCAGCGCCTTATCTTGAGCCGCAAAACCAATTGTGGCGGAGAATTGAATGATATTCTCATTGCTGATAATTAGTTCATGTTGAGCCTGGGTCGGATAATGTTTTTTACCGCCTTTTCCATCAGGAAGAAGCGTTAATTGAGCAGGTCGTCTTTGCTGGTAGATTTTGGATACAATACCAAGCCTGAAAAGCATCCGCTGCACAGCTTGTAACAATTTTTTGCTGGATTGAGCCAGGCGAATCGAGCCCCCTTTTTTATGCGTTCCCTGCACAGAGCCATCTGCATCAAAGAGCGCACGCAAGAACCCCTGATAAAACGCGCTTGACGTTCGTTCCATTGCAGGCGTAATTCCTTTCTTGCCTGGACGTAATCCTAGCGCATAAGCCAGATCTTTAATCGCAGCGGTTGAGAGGCGATATTCATTCCGTTTTGCTACAGCGTACCAGCCAGAGAAGTCTTTACGGTGGGGAAGTTTTTGTGCTGCATTAAGTGCGGTCTCCATGATGCCACAAGAGGAGATATCAAAAGAGCCATTGACCACCTGTTGTGTTTTCCAGACCGAGAGTATGGCTTTATCCTTTTTGAGCGTACCGTCTCCCACGAGCAACCCTAAAAGATAGCCCTCCTCAAAGCCATAATCTCCTGACCAGGAGATGTTTTTGCGGTGATCATGAAGCACGATCTGATCGTCTTCAGTCAACATTCCCGCTTCAAGCCAAAAGGTCTCCTGATTGGAACGCTTCTGTTTTGTTGCTCTCCTTTGGCAAAGAACCTTGTGATCTTTGGTTAAACGTAAACGAAAGCCCTCTTTTGTGGTCACTTGAACCGTCGGCTTGACTCCTGTGGCAAAAAAGCCTTCTGATGTGCTTGAAAAGCGTTGACCATGGATCAGTGCGGTAAACTGTTTTCCTAAAAGATCAGCGACCTGGCGTGCGCCGTGGTCTGTATGAACCCAAGTGTCGGCGGTAACGCAAGGATTGGTTGCCCGGATCTCTTCACAGAACCAGAGGTTGTTCATCTGATTGACGCGATCAATCAGGATAAAGCCAGGCTCTGAAAAGTCGTAGGTGGAGCGCATGATAATATCCCAGAGGGTTTGCGCCTTCAGGTGGCGCCAGACCCGGCAAGCCACCTCTCCTTGATTATTGGTCTGATAATCTTTACTGATTGGCCAGGGACGATAGATAATCTCAGCCTCAGGATCATCGTTGATACGCGCTGATTGAATTGGAAAGCTTAATGGCCAGGAGCGTTTCTCTTTGACTGCACGGATAAAGTCTTCACTGATTAAACAGGAGAGATTAAACTGCCTTAAGCGGCCATCCTCTCTTTTTGCGCGAATAAAGTCGATGATATCTGGATGGGAAACATCGAAGGTAGCCATCTGTGCTCCGCGCCGGTTACCCGCAGAAGCGATGGTTCGACACATGGCATCGAAGATATCCATAAAAGAGAGCGGTCCACTGGTTGAGGCACCAGCTCCTGCCACAAAAGCCCCCTTAGGCCGAAGGGAGGAGAACTCATAGCCGATACCGCAGCCCGCTTTTAATGTAAGTCCTGCTTTATGAACGGAGGTGAGGATATCATTCATGGAGTCGCGAATGGTATCTGAAACCGTACAGTTAATTGTACTGGTTGCGGGCTTATGTTCTCTGGCGCCTGCATTCGAGACAATTCTTCCCGCCGGCACCGCGCCCTGCTCTAAGGCCCAGAGAAACTGCTCCTGCCAAAATGCGCGTTTCTCCTCCGTTTCTACAGCGGCTAGCGCTTTAGCAATCCGTTTTAAGGTATCTTTAACCGAATGATCAACACTTTGACCGTTTTCTGTCTTCAGGCGATATTTCTTATCCCAGATATCCTGGGAGGCGGGCTGTAGTGTAATCTTTGGTAAACGAACAAGGGATAGTTTCCCATGACTGGACGTCATGAACTTTTCTCCTGATAATAGGAATGTAACGGTTTATTTCTTCGAGGAAAGTAAAATGGCAGAGGTTCTATGAAATAACGCTTTTTGGCGTATTGATTATGTGAGGGTACAGATGAAAGCTTATTAATATCAAGCGTATTGATTGCCCTTTTAAAAAAGTCTGACAAATGCTCTACTTAAGTAAAGCAACAATCGAACCGAAAAAATGTTGCGCATCATAAAATAGAAAAAAACCCTCCTAAAAAGAGCATGAACACGCTTCTCAGGAGGGCAGGATTTAATATTGGTCACTTATTGATCTTTAGATTTATAAGCCTTTCTCTTTTAAGAAGGGAACGTAGCGCATATCGGTCTCCATGATATGTTCAATCAGCCAGTGCTTTGCTAGAGCAAGCAGGTCAATTGCCACAGAGAATTCTCCCTCCTTAAACTGATCGACCAACGACTGTACCTGGGCGACAAGCTTCACATGTTCTTGTTTATGGCGTTCGGTATCGGGATAACCATAACGTGCAAAGAACTCCTCTTCCCGTTTAAAGTGGAATACCGTATAAGAGACCAGTTCATTGAGGATTTTCTCGATGGCATCGCGCCCTTTTCCTGTTTTCATGCTTTTATGAAGCCTGTTGACCAAAGAGACCAGCTTTTTATGATCTTCATCAATATCATGGATGCCTGTGGTAAGTTTATCATTCCAGGGGAAGAACGCTTTGTTCCACTTATCCGTGCCCACCTCTTGAAGGTAAAAGAGATTAAGCATTTCGCTAAGGCGTTTGCGTGAAGCCAGGAAACGGTCAAAATGTTTCTGGATTTGAGTTTGTGCCTCTTTTTCTCGACAGGATTGCAATACATTCTCAATGCTTTCATGGATGTTCTTATGGTGATTTATCAGTGCATCAAACTCACGATGATGAGAGAACATGTTGCGGCCTTCTCCAGCGATCCAGAGTCCCAGTTCTGTTTGCTCTGCACGATCTACTGAATATTGATCGGCTTTAGCGCGTCCTGCGATCAGTTTTTCGAGTCTGTTTTGCCAATGGAGGTAGTAGCTTTTAATGCTGCGCACATTAAAAAGTACACTGCCTGTATGAAGCTCAACCTGTGCGGCATAAAGTGCATTGGTCATATTTTGCAGAACTCCGCCCATACGGCCAAAAAAGTCTGCCGAGGCTTTCATCATGCGGGCGCGTTCCTCTGCTTTAACCATTTTATCCCGAACCACAATTGAGACATGTTCGGTATTTTTAGACGCTTCAACAATTTTAGCGGCCGACTCCATGGCGGCTTCACTCTGTTTAGATACCCCTTCGGCCGCTTGGGCTACTTCAGCGGAGGATTTTGCCATCGTCACGGTGCCAGATGCTGCTTCGGCGGCAGAGCGAGAGACATCATTGGCCGCCATATTCAGTTCTTGAGCATTTCTTGTCACCTCTTCGGCGGCATGGCTGACCTGACTGATGGAGTTGGCGATCTCTTCAACGGTGTGTGCCTGTTCATCGATATTCTGGCTGATCTCCCGGTTGCCCTGACTGAGTTGTTCAACACTGCGCACAATATCCTGGTTCGCTTCAGCGACCTGCTTGGCGGTCATCTGGATTTCATCAATCTTATTGGAGATCATGTGCGTTGCTTCAGAGGTCTGTCTGGCGAGATCTTTGACCTCGTTGGCGACAACAGAGAATCCTTTTCCTGCTTCCCCCGCACCGGCGGCCTCAATGGAGGCGTTTAGCGCCAGCATATTGGTTTGATCTGCGATATCGTTGATCACCTCAACCACATCACCGATCTCTCCGGCGGCCCCGGTCATTTTATCCATAATATCAGAGGTGCTCTTCGCCAGTTGGTCGGTCTCCTCAGAGGCGTCACGGGTTGAACGGCACTGCTCCCGCACCTCTCCTAAAGCAGAAGTCATCTCTTTGATCGATGTCGCGACATCTTTGACTGCTTGATCCACCTGGGCCAGATTGTTGTTCACCTCACCGATATTGGCGGTAATCTCTTCAGCGGCGGCAGCCATGGTGGAGATGTTGCTGCTGGTCTGCTCCGCACTGCTTGCGATCATACTGACATCTTCAGAGACCTTATGGGCAGAGGAGAAAATATTGTCGATATTATCTCCCGCCTGGTTGATCTCCTGGCACACTTGGATGATCTCTTGTGAGAGTTTACTGTTCTCCTGAACAACCGCATCAACGATCTCTTTGGAGTTGACCGCATCCTCATTAACCAGTTGCCTGATTTTAGTCAATTCTGAGGCACAAGCGGTAATGCTTCCAGAGTGCAGCGTGATAATATCTACCATATGGCTGACATTATCCGCCATGTTATTCATCTCCTGGCTGACCTGATTGATCTCATTTCTCTGTCCCACACTTGGGATTCTTACGGTCATGTCTCCTCTGGCCATCGCCATCACCGCTTGCCGGATGCTGTGCAAACGCAGAACCTGGCTGCGAATGAGAATGAAGCCAAAAAAGGTTAGAAAAACAAGAGAGAAGATAAAAATGGTTAAGACGCCATCGTGAAGTCCATTGACATCATCTTCTGTAGATAAAAGAAGTTTGTTGCTGATGGTGACCTGATGCTCTAAAAAAGGTTTAAGTACAGAAGAGAGTTCTTCGGCGGCCTTATCGAAACCGGCCATCATGGGGTTGCCCCCTTCTGGACCATGATCAATATAGGCTTGTGCCATTTGGGTTCCCATGCGCTTATAGCTTTCAAACCGGGAGCGGATGGTTCTTAGTGTTTTTAGCGTATTGGAAGCGTTTCCTTCCTTCTTTTGATAAAAGCTTTCCAGTTGAGATATGCCTTTTAAAAAAGCTTCTGCATGTTTGTTGGCTTCATCAAAACCATCGTTCAGACCATCTTTCCCTCGTGTTGCAGAGATATCGGTAAGCCACTGTTGTACTTGGACGACATGTAATGAGAGATCTTTTGCCAGCAGACTGTAGCGAACCCCTTCATTGCGTATTTTCCAGGTTTTTTCTGAAACGGTTGAGGTGGCTTGATAACTCCAGATGAACGTTGCAGCCAAGAGCAGCGTGGGAATCAGAAGAGCTAAAATAATCTGTTCGCGCACCTTAAGGTCAGCAAGGTATTTCATGTTTTTATCCTAAAGAGGGCTAGATAACATCAAGCGTGACGCAGCAAATGATAATGATTCTGATTTAATTTTATCCCAAAAAACAGATGCAGGCTAGAAAGCGTATTTCGCCTTTGATTATTTTCGATTAAGAGAAGAGAGAAAAACGGCGGCTGTTTTTTAGAATTCCTTGAATTAGGAAAGCGAAGCGTTTGTGTGATGTCGCCATACTGGTGAGTTCCTGGACAAACTGCGACTGTTTTTTAAAACCGCGAGTGATATGTTTAATATAGTTACGATAGGCGTACATGCCATCCTTTAGGTAGTATACGGAGAAGTTTGAGCGCGGGTTTTTCTCTTTGAAGTAGTTCACGCCATCTTTTGCGGTATGACCAAACTCGCAGATTAAAATAACGGGTTGATGCATCGTAAAGGGGACGCCTAACATATCCTGCACCCACTGCTCCTCTTCATAGAGGATATCGGGATCAAACTGGACAGGGATCGTTCCTGGGATGGCTTGAACATAATCCCCCCGAAAGTCGATCAGTCGAGGCTGCTCTCCTTGAGCGACTCTTTTGAGTAGATTTTTGCTGTTGATGGCATCTTTTCTAAATAGAGGCATGGCTTTGAGAGATGCAGGCGTTGTATCAATCGGCAACGTGTGACGTATTTAAGTTTTTTAGTCTGTAGAACATCAGACAGTGCCACCATAATGATTTGAAAAAGCTTTATGATTTTAACAAAGAGATTGTTTTTTCGTCAATGAGAATTTTCGTTCTGTACACGGAGTTATGGTGCCCAGGCTATTGTTTTAAATGGTCATTTAAAGATATGTCCGCGATTTTTTATTCGTGCGCTTTATGACAGAAAATGGCATCGTCCAGAGTAATATATGAAAGAGTTATGTTTAATGCATATATGTGTCTCTGTCGTGGACGATTATGTAACAATGGAACATTGATATATTATTATAAAATAAATCGCTTATTTAGTGAACTCAAGCGCTTCTTAAAGGTCAAAAGTCATGAGGGGAGCGAGATAGAAAAAGTTCAAAAAGTGTCTTTGAAAATACAGTTTTTGTGTCATAGGTGACTTTAAACATACTCACCCCACTCACCCCCATCATGTCTTCGAGGATAGAGCCATGGACATGTATCAGATGCCTGTCAACGATGTTTTGACTCGGTTGGGAGGTACTTTAGAAGGTCTCTCCACCCATGAGGCGACACGACGCTTGGAGCAGGAGGGCGAAAATAGACTGACAACGGCGCCACCGCCAAGTCCATGGCGAATACTTCTTGCACAATTTGAGGGGTTTATCATATATATCCTGCTTTTTGCAGTACTTTTCTCCTTTATATTGCAAGAGTATGTCGATGCCACCATCATTCTGCTCATTCTGATACTCAATGCAGGCATTGGTTTTTTCCAGGAGTGGAGTGCGGTACGCTCCCTGGATGCTTTGAAAAAAATGTCTGGCACACATAGTCGGGTTAAGCGTGATGGAAAGTGGATTGATGTGGACTCCTCGAATCTGGTCTGTGGTGATATCATCCGTTTAGAGGAGGGGGATAAGGTTCCTGCCGATGCGCGTCTGGTTAAATGTGTCCGTTTAGCGGTCGATGAGTCCGCGCTTACCGGAGAGAGTTTGCCGGTGGAGAAGCATGATCAAAAGATCGATAATACGGTGCCTTTAGCAGAGCAGCGTAACCGGGTCTTCTCAACGACGGCTGTGGTTAAAGGTCATGCCACAGCGGTGATCACCGAAACCGCCATGGATACAGAGATTGGTAAAATCTCTAGACTGATTCAGGAAGCGCCTGAGGAGATGACGCCGCTTCAACGTCGTCTGGATATTTTTGGTAAAAAGCTGGGCTGGGCTGTCCTGTTGATCTGTCTGATGGTTTTTGCGGTCTCCGCCGGAAAGGCCTGGATGGATGGCGGATTAAGCCATGAAACGCTGTTGGGCTTCTTCCTGGTGGCTGTGGGGCTAGCGGTGGCAGCGGTTCCTGAAGCGCTACCCGCGGTGGTGACAGCGGCTTTAAGTGTCGGAGTGAAGCGTCTTCTCAGGCAGAATGCTTTGGTACGCAAACTCTCCTCCATCGAAACTCTGGGTGGATGCGATGTGATCTGCTCCGATAAAACCGGTACACTTACCCAGAATGAGATGACTGTACGTCGGGTTTGGATTCCTGAAGGGGAGGCCTCACTGCATGGTGTGGGTTACTATCCTGGTGGTTCGGTATCCCGTGAGTTGGATCCACTGGTCTACCGTATTGGGCTCTACTGCAACAATGCGCAACTGAAGAAGGGTGAGAGTGCCTGGAGTGTGCGTGGCGATCCCACGGAAGGGGCTCTATTGGTTAGCGCGAGCAAGGCTGGAATCCATGAAGTTTCAGGAGAGAAGATCAATGAGATCCCTTTTGACTCTGAACGCAAAAGAATGAGTGTTCTGGTTAAAGAGGGTAAAGATCTTACTGTGATGAGCAAAGGCGCTCCAGATCGGATACTCTCTTGCTGTAATAAAGTTCGTATCCATGGTTTGGTCCACCCGTTAACAGATGCCTGGAGAGATACCATTCTTCAATGGAATGATCGCTACGCCAGCCAGGCTATGAGGGTTCTTGCGTTTGCCTATAAGGAGATTGATGATCCCGAGAACTTTAATGAGGATGATCTGGTTTTTGCAGGTTTACAGGCGATGATCGATCCCCCACGCCCTGATGTTAAGCGTTCTCTTGAACGGGCGCATCAGGCGGGAATTCGGGTGGTGATGATCACTGGCGATTATAAAGAAACTGCTTGTGCTGTGGGGCGTGAAATTGGTGTCGAAGGGTTGGCGCTTACTGGAACCGATCTGGATGACATGGATGAAAAAGCGATCCAACAGTCGATCCGGGAGGGGACGAATCTCTTCTCCCGGGTGGCGCCTAAGCATAAATATGCCATTGTTCAGGCGTTACAGAATATGGGTCATACGGTGGCGATGACAGGGGATGGGGTTAATGATGCTCCCGCGCTTAAAAAGGCCGATATTGGTGTGGCTGTGGGCAGTGGCACAGAGGTGGCTAAGGAGGCCTCTGATTTTGTTCTGCTGGATAATAGCTTTACCACCATTGTCAATGCGGTTGAGGAGGGGCGTGGTATTTATGATAACATTCAAAAATCGATCATGCTGTTGCTCTCGGGCAATCTTGGTGAGGTGATGATCCTCTTTATGGCGGCGCTCTTAGGCTGGAATCTTCCCCTCACCGCGATCTTGCTGCTCTGGGTTAACTTGGTCACCGATGGCGCACCTGCTCTGGCCTTTAGTGTCGATGCCTACAGTGAGTCGTTGATGCGTCGAGCACCAAGGCCGGCAAAGGAGGGGATTCTGCCAAGGGCCCACCTGATGCTGATTGGTATGAGTGGTTTGGTTGGAACGGGGCTTTCTTTGGTGCTCTTTGCGCTCTATGGTGGCATTGCCGGTGATGAGGCCGCCACTCTGCAAGCCCAGACCATGGTCTTTAACTTCCTGGTGCTCTATGAGGTGATTTTAGTCTTTGTCATCCGTGCGGAGTATGGCACGCCGCTCTTTGGTAATAACTGGATCTGGGTTGCTACTGGCCTGGCTCTGGGGTTACAGGGCTTGTTGATGTACACCCCGCTGCACAATCTCTTTAAGATTGTTCCTCTGAACTTAGAGCAGATTGGTGTGCTGATCGTTTGCGGCTTGATCTTCTTTTTTATGCTCCAGGTTTATCACCACTGGATGGAACAGAGAGGCGGTGTGCTCTTTAGAGAGGTGGAAGCTTAAAGGTCATACACCTTTTATTTAATTGGCGTGATCGCATGAAAATATCGGGAGTTTATGCTCCCGATATTTTTTTGTATATTCTATAATCTTCTACTTGGTCGGGCGTTGGCACGGATTCTTTACCAAAACTAAAAAGAAGTTGCCAAATCTTTTATAATAATCTGCGTAAACAAAAAGGATAAATAGGGCTATAAAGGGCGTTTTATAAAGAAGTGATGATAATTTGTTGCATCATTGTTTCTTTGGTTTGGTGTAACGGTCAATCGTTTCTAAGAGTCGTTTTTTCCCGATAGGTTTGGTCAGATGAAGGTCGCACCCTGCGGCCATGATCTCTTCTGATTCCTCAGATAGAGCATGCGCGGTTAAGGCCACGATGGGGGTTGGCGCGGCGTTGGTATTGGCTTCTAAGGCACGGATTTGTCGCGTGGCTTCATAGCCATCCATTATTGGCATCTGTATATCCATGAGAACAAGGTTGAATTTCTCTTCTTTAAATTTTGCAACAGCCTCCGTGCCATTTTTTGCCATCGTCAATTGGTACTGGAGTTTACGTAAGAATGCTTTTACTAACAATCGATTGTCTTCAGAATCATCCACAAGAAGAATAGACAGAGGTTGACGTGATGTGCACTGTTCTGCTTCGGATGATTGTTTGTTTTGATTAACCTCAAGTGGTTTCAATAGGTCATGGCTTTCGACTGGAGACATGGGAATCATAAAACGGAAAGTGCTGCCTTTACCGGGCGTGCTTTCAAGTTCGATGTGACCACCCAGCAATCCAACCAATTTTCGGCAGATCGTCAACCCTAACCCCGTTCCGCCATGATTCCGGGTTATCGTGGAGTCCGCTTGGGTGAACGCCTGAAAAATTATTTCTTGCTGCTCTATAGGAATTCCTGGTCCTGAATCTTTGACTTCAAAGAGAATGCGTTGCTCTGTGTCAACGCGTACATTGACCGTGATCTCTCCAGTCTCTGTAAATTTTACCGCATTACCCACTAAGTTTATGAGTATCTGCCGAAGTCGGATAGGATCTCCTTTCACATAATAGGGGGCTTCCTCGTTAACAATGTGACTCAACCGCAACCCTTTTTCTGAAGCATGCAGGATAAAAAACGCCATTGTTCCGGCAATGGATTCTCTCAGGTTGAAGGGAATGTTTTCCGTCTTTAACTGTCCCGCTTCGATTTTGGAAAGGTCTAAGATATCGTTGATCAGGGTTAGGAGCGTTTCGCCAGAGCGTTGCAATGTTCTTACGCACCAGGATTGGGTTTTAGTCAGCGTGGTGTCTCCCAATAACTCTCCCATACCAAGGATGGCGTTAAGAGGGGTGCGGATCTCATGGGACATGGTGGCCAGGAAGGTGCTTTTGGCTCGATTGGCTTGCTCGGCGGCTTCTTTTGCCTGGATCAACGCCTCTTGTAGTTCAATGTATTCGGTAATGTTTTCCTTGACCGCTAAATAGTTATTGATGCTACCATCTGGATGGCGAATAGGTGAAATGGAAGCCCATTCCCTGTAAATTTCGCCATTTTTCTTTTTATTAACGAACTCACCGCTCCATTCCTGGCCTTGGGTAATGGTATGCCATAGTTCGTTATACCGCTCTTCTGGGGTCTGTCCAGACTTCAGTATGCGCGGGTTTTCTCCTATGGTTTCTTCGTAGGAATAGCCTGTAATTTCGACAAACTTAGCATTAACGAATTCAATTGTTCCTTCCCGATCAGTAATGATTATCGAAGCCGGACTCTGTTCCACCGCGCGAGAAAGCTTCCTTAAATGTTCTTCTGATGCTCTCTTTTGAGTGATATCCCGAAGATAGCCGGTAAACAGAAAATCATCGCCCACCCGGGCCACACCAATCGCGGCTTCCACCGGAATTTCATGACCATCGGCATGCTGAGCAAAAATTTCTATGCGCCGCCCCTCAATCGACAGGGTGTGATCTTTCTTGAAACGTTTCACGCCCTGTTGATGCGCCTGACGATATCGCTCAGGAATAATGGTCTCTGTTAATGAGCGTCCAATGATCTCTTCCCTTGTAAAACCGAAGGTTCGTTCGGCCGCCGGATTAAACTCAAGGATGCGCCCTTCAATGTCCGTCACCACGATGGCATCCAAGGCCGTTTGCATCACGGCATCCCTTTTGGCGGCATCTTCAGCGACTTTCAAGGACATGTGATTGAAAAAAATTGCTGTGGTTGCGAGTTCATCGTTGCCATGTACGGGGATTTGGATGCCTAACTTTCCTGATGAAATCGCACGCGATCCTTCTTTTAGGGCATGAAGTTGTCGCGTAAGATAGGTTCCAAGAATAAAAGAGAAAAGGGCCACCAGTCCCATTTCAATTCCAGCGATCAGCAGGCTGTGGTGGCTTATTTTTTGTTGCGCTTTTTGTAGGGGGCGGATATCCAGTCCCATTTCGACCCAGCCATAGGGGATTTTTGCAATTTCAATAACTGTTCGGATATCATAGATGTCGTCATCAACGTCATCAATCGTCTTATCCGGTTGAAAAGGGCGTTGTAGAATGTCCGGTGCCCCTTTTTGAATCAAAATACGCTTATCTGCATCAAACACTCTGATATAGACCATGTCCGGTTGTTTTATTATCTCTTTGATATGGCTTGCTAATGCAGCTAAATTGTAACTTATGACATGGTCTTTGACTGAAGAAGAAAACAGAGAGGTCGTGGTGGTCAGACGGTCCATAAGTTGCTGTTCACTCGAACGGGACAGCAGTTCAAGAACGCCAACGATCAGAACGGCTAAGAGCAGTCCTTCAATGAGTGCGATGCCGATGATTGTTTTTAACCGGAATGACATGGCAAGCTCTACTCGTGCTGAGGATTGTCTTGAATGTGTGTATCAAGGGGTTTGATATGCAGATCTCGAACATCGTTCCAATCTTCGTTCTTGGCGGCCTCCCACCCCTTGATTTTTAATGGTTCCAATAGACTTCGGCCTTGTCTGGATTGGCGCAGTTCAATCAATGCCTGTCGTAACGCCATGGCGGTATTCTGTTCTATTCGTGGATGGTATGCCACAGCATGGGGTGTATATTCTTCCGTCTGCATGAGAATGCGTAATTTTTTTCTAATGTCAGGAGCGAGCGCCTTGAAGGTGCGGATTACGCCTCCTCCTGCGGGGTAGATCCCTTGCGCAACACTGCGATAGACCGAATCATGGGAGGTCACATATTTCGGCTTTATGGGCGTTTGCTGCTTTGATAGCGTTGATTTCACCAAAATGCTCGCGGCAAAGGCTGTTGGTGAGGGAAATGCCAATGTTTGCCCGGCTAGATCCTGGATTGTGTGGTAGAGTGCATCGTTACGGACAACAAGAATGCCTTTGATGCGTTTGTCGCGCGCGCGTACCAATGCCTGGTATCCTGGTTGCTGATTGAATAGGGTAAAGTGGTAGGGATTCATGTAGGCAAAATCATACGCTCCTGCAGCCAATCGACGCTCGAATGAGGGAATATCCGGGGCGGTTTTAAACCGTATTATCAAGCCTGAAGCTTTTCCTGCCCAGTCCAAAAGAGGGCCCCAGGTCTTTGCCAACTTACGGGCTGACTGTTGTGGAACGACACCGAAACTTAAGCTCTCTTTGGCAAAGGCAGGTGTTGCGTTTAGAGACAACATGATTACCAGACCAGCAATGAATCGAGTGATGTTGTTAATGGCTTTGAAATTAGCATGGATCTTCCCACTCTTTAAGATGTTCTGACTGGGAAGGTTTGTTGTACTGCTTTGTGGCAAGAGATTGAGTATCACCATAATTAATCCCTTTCTCTCTTCTTCCAGAGCCATGCCGCACCGCGTACGCCACTGGAGTCACCATATTTTGCCTTCAGAAGTTTAACAAAACGCTCTCCAGAGAAGATATATCGCTCCAGTAGAGGAGGAACATTTTTATAGAGCCGACCAATATTGGATAATCCTCCCCCCAAAACAATCACGTGGGGATCGATAATATTGATCACAGAGGCGAGTGCTCTAGCGAGTTGATCCTCATAACGCTGCAATGAAGTTTCCGCATTTTTATCTCCCTCAAGAGCCCTTTTGACAAGGGTTCGGCTATCGACCTTCTGATTAAATTGAGATTTAAAATGTCTGGCGAGGCTGGGGCCTGAGAGAAATGTTTCGATGCAGCCTCTTTTTCCGCAGTAACACCGATCTCCCGGATACTCTTCTTCTTTGATCCAGGGTAGGGGGTTGTGGCCCCACTCTCCGGCGATGGCACAAGGACCAGAGATCAGTTGGCCATTAATCACTAATCCTCCACCAACACCTGTGCCTAGAATCACCCCAAAAACCGTTGCCGCGCCTTGCGCCGCACCATCTTTGGCTTCAGAGAGTGCAAAACAGTCTGCATCATTCGCCATACGGATTGGGCGTTGCAAGGCGTGTTCAAGATCCTCTCTTAAAGGTTGGTTGATCAAGCAGACGGAGTTGGAATTTTTAAGCCGTCCTGTAACAGGTGATATCGCTCCTGGTGTGCCAATGCCTACAGGTGTTTTTGATAATTGGTTCTCTTTCTCCAGCGTTTGAACCAACTGAACCAGGGCTGAAACGGTCCCTTTATAATCACCTTGAGGGGTATTGATACGGCGTCGGTCATAGATCGCTCCACTGTTATGGAGAAGAATTGCTTCAATTTTGGTGCCGCCAAGATCAATACCGATGCGCATAGGGGTTCCTAACCTTAGAAAATGCGGTGGGGGATGTAAAATCCTTCCTCATAGGGAGGATTTAATCTATTCTAAGTGATTTACATGCCAATTTCTACCTAAATACCGGGATTGATCTATGCCCCGCTTCTTAAGGGTTACCGTTTTTAAAGAGGGCGTTCCGCCAGGTTATCAGGCCACACAGGAAGATGTGATCTCTTTTGAGGATCTAAGGTCATGGATCACCCGTGGTCAGATTTTTTTTAAGCTGTTTCGTTGGCGAACAGCCGAGTTACGCTGCTACCGTTTAGAGACATTGAAAGGGCCTTTTATCCATGCCTTAGCACTCCGTCTGCTCTGTTGGCGTTCGGCTGCGTTTGTTGATGCGCGTGGGGCGCGCCGCAAAATCTCATGGTTGGATATTTTTAAACTGGCGTTGCAGGCTTTAAAGGATTATTGGGCGGCCTCTGAGCTTTTAAAAAGAACCCATGAAGAGGTGGCGCAGCTTAAATCACCGCCCGCTCTATCACCGAAGCTCGATCTCTCTCAACGCCCCCTCTATCTGCGCTCTGATTTCTCTTTTGGTATTAAAAGTGGCGGCTCATTAACCCATATTGCAGGGGTTGTGAATCATCTCGATCGACTTAAAAGTACACCGCTTGATAAACCCCGTTTTTTCTCTTCCGATACGATTGGCACCATCCGTGAGGATATTCCTCAACACATTATCTGGCCTGAAAACCGTTTTCTTGATTTCTATGAGTTGCGGGAGTTCAACTATAACCGTCACGCGATCAATCATATAAAACGCCGTCTGGGAAAACTTTCTCCTGCATTTATCTATCAGCGCTATGCATTTAACTCCTATGCAGGGCTTGCATTGGCAAGACATTATCATATCCCTTTTGTCTGTGAATACAATGGCTCTGAGGTGTGGATCTCACGCCACTGGATCGGTAAGGCATTCAAGTATGAGCCGCTCTCCATACAGATCGAACAGGTTAATCTCACCTCAGCGGATCTGGTGGTGACGGTCAGTAATCCTTTAAAAGATCAACTGATGGAGATGGGGGTCGCTGAAGAATCGATCCTGGTTAATCCGAATGGTGTTGATCCTGAGCGTTATCATCCAGAAATTGATGGCGGTTGGGTTCGAGAACAGTGGCATCTGGAAGGTTATCAGGTCATTGGCTTTATCGGTACTTTTGGTCGCTGGCATGGCGCGGAAGTTTTGGCGGATGCCTTTGGGGTGTTGATTAAACAGCGTCCAGAGCTTCGGGATAGGGTGCGTCTTTTGATGATTGGGGATGGGGTCACCATGCCTGAGGTGCGCGAGATTATCGCGCGTCATCAGATTAAGGATGTGGCTGTTTTAACAGGACTGCAACCCCAGTCAAAGGGGGGGGAGTTTCTGGCGGCCTGTGATCTGTTAATCTCTCCCCATATTGCCAATCCAGATAAAACGCCTTTTTTTGGCTCTCCAACCAAACTGTTTGAATATATGGCGATGGGCAAGGGTATTATCGCCTCAGATCTGGATCAGATTGGTGACATTCTCGATGATGATCAAACCGCACGTCTGGTGCCGCCGGGGGATGTGAATGCGTTGGCTAAAGCTTTGGGTGAGATGATCGATAATCAAGCGTTGGCTCGACGGTTAGGGCGGGCCGCACGCGAGATGGTGGTGAAAAAATATAGCTGGAAGGTGCATACAGAGCGGATCATTGATGCTTTAAAGCAGCGGGTTTCTGTTGTATAGTTTTTCACATAAAGGGGCCGAAGGTTCCCAGTTGCTCTTTTTTATCCACCCAGAGAACGGCGCAATCGGGGAACGCTTCTAGAAGTTTTTTTCCTTTCTCAATCCCCAAAACAAAAAAAGCGGTCGCTAAAGCATCGGCTAAAGCGGCATTGGACGCTTGAACGGATACAGAGAGCAGACCGCTCTTGCTGGGATAGCCGGTGGCTGGATCAAGGATATGGTGATAACGTCTCTTCTGATGGATAAAAAAGCGCTCATAATCTCCTGAAGTCACCATTGCACGTGCTTTTTTAAAGCTGGCTGTGGCGATCACAGCGGGATGATTATGCTCTGATGTGGTTTTTCTGGGATGACGAATACCGATGCGCCAGGGACTGCCTGATTTATTGCCGATCACTCTTAAGTCACCGCCCGCATTAACAATGGCGTTGTTTATACCATGCGATTTAAGTGTCTCAATCGCCTGATCAATGGCGTAGCCTTTGGCGATGCCACCAAGATCAAATGCGGCCGTCTCCGTATTGAGTCGAACCCGATTTTCACGCAGTTGCCATGATGCGGTTTTTCTCTGGGTTCTCCAGGCGGTGATCTTCTCTAAAGGTGGTGGTGATGTTGGTGGCGGCTCTTTTGAAAATCCCCACAACTCAATGAGCGGTAGAAGGGTGGGGTCAAAGGCGCCATCGCTTTTCTGTTGGATATCTAGAGCAAGCTTGAGTAGATTGTGCAGATTTTTGGGGAGAGTGGTTTCCTCTCCTCTGATTTTTTTATTAATTTTTGTAACAAGACTCGCTGGATTATGGCGGCTCATCTGTTGATCGATCTGCTGCATCCTCTCAAAGGCTGCTTTAACCGCTTGCGGCGCTTTTTTTTCATCAACACCCCAGGTGGTGATGGTGACCATGGTGCCCATAATCAGGCGGTGGGTGTGATTAATTTTATTTTTTTGTGGTGCTTTTTCACACGCCACCAAAAGCAGCATGGATAGAGGAATCAGTAGATTCTTAAGCGATAGATAACGGCTCACAAGAGATCTCCCCACAACGCTTGAATGGTTGTTACAGCAGCGAGAGCGGCGGTTTCCGCCCGAAGCGTGCGTGGACCTAAACGGATGCGGTGAAATTTTAGCTGCTCCTTGGCAAAGAGGACTTCTGATTGACTGAACCCTCCCTCCGGGCCAATCAATAACGCGATTTCAGAAGCTTGGGGGTAGCGCTCTTTAAAGGATTTAAGGGGGGTCTCTGATTTTTCCCAGAAGATAAAGCCAGGTTTTGAAAGGGGCTCTTTTCTAAGATTATCCCAGGATATGGGCGAATCAATTTGTGGCAGGGCTGTGCGCTGGCTCTGTTCTGCGGCTTCTAAGGCGATCTTTCTCCATCTTGAAGTTGTTTTCTCTATCCGGTTGGCTTTGGGGCGGCGGATGGTACGCGCACTGATTAATGGGATGATCCTTTTTACCCCTAACTCAACGCTTTTCTGGATGATCCACTCAAAACGGTCGCCTTTGGGGAGGGCAGCGATCAGTGTGATCGAAAGCGGCGATTCATAATCTTTATCGATCCACTTCTCAATTTGAACGGCCAAAGGACGCTCCTGTTGCAGCGTGGCAAACCATTCTCCCCCTTGTCCATTGAATACAATGAGCTTATCCTCTCTCTTGAGCCTTAGAACACGTAACAGATAATGGGCGCTCTCTGTGGGGAGGGGGATTAAATCCCCCTCTTTAAGCGGTTGGGAGATATAGAGGCGTGGTGTCATGGCTTGTCTTTGGGAAATAGAGATAAAAAATGTGATAATCTTAGCTAAGGATTACATGGGCAAGATAGCGTATCAACCCTTTTTTAAGCCACACACTTTCTCTGTGAGCTCCCCCTGGCAGGAGGGGGAAGGATTCTCCTGGCCTAAAGCGTGTGTGCTATCACCGGCTTTTCAGAGCCTCTTACTGGAGATGGGCTCATTGACACGTTGTTTGGAGTCTTATTGGCAGGCGCCGGTGAGAGTGAATCTTTTGCGCCAGGAGGCGATCTCCGATATTAGGCAGAGTGATTATCCCGATTTTATGATTGCGATCTGGCAGGATGATCAACGCTCCTGGCAACAGGATCTTCTTCTGCGGGAGGCGTGGTTGATGGTGGCGGATGAAGCAAAGGTTTTCGCGCACTCTCAACTGGCCTTAAGCGGGCTTCCTAAAACAATTCGGCAGCAGATCCTTCAGGGAGAGAAACCTTTAGGACCGCTCTTTCTTGATGAAGGTTTCTCTGTGGCCAGAGATTGCCTTCAGATTGCGCCGATCAAATCACCAGAGTTATCCCTTCATCTTGGTCTTGGGGAAGAGCAGGTTTTTTGGGGGCGGCGCTCTCTTTTTCGGGTGGATGGTGTGGTTAGGGCGCGTATCTTTGAACTCTTTTTAGGGGAATTCTAACCAATGGATAAGTGGGTCTCTAAACTGCCTTGGCCGCTGCTCAAAGAGATGCTGCTTCTGATGCGGGTGGATAAACCCATTGGAACCTGGCTGCTTTTGTGGCCAGCGCTCTGGTCGATCACCATTGTGGGGGAGGGGGTGCCTGATCTTAAGCTCTTCCTGATTATCACGGTGGGGGCTTTTGTGATGCGTTCGGCGGGTTGTGTGGCCAATGATATTGCCGATCGAGAGTATGACCCTTTTGTGGAGCGTACCAAGCAGCGACCTTTGGCGGCGGGAAGAATATCTCTTTCTTGGGCGGTGGTGCTTTTAATTGCGCTGCTTTTGGTTGCCCTTTTTCTGGCCTCTTTACTGCCTGCTCTGGCGATAAAGTTGGCGGTGTTGGGCGGATTTCTGGCGGTCACTTATCCTTTAACGAAGCGCTACTTTGATTTTCCTCAATTTTATTTAGGCGCCGCTTTTGGTTGGGGGGCGGTGATCTCTTGGGCGGCGGCCGCGCAAGAAATTACAGGGGTCACCTGGCTTCTTTTTGCCGCAACCCTTACGTGGACGGCTGGATATGATACGATCTATGCGATTGTTGATCGCGATGATGATCTGAAAATTGGTGTACGCTCCACAGCAATCCGTTTTGGATCTCAGGATCTAGGGTGGATTATGGTGCTCTACGCTTTTTCTTTGTTTTTTCTTTTTCTGGTGGGCGTCTATGCCAATCAGGGGGCTTTTTTCTATCTCTCCTTGATGATTGCTCAGGCGCATATGGGCTGGCAACTCTACTCAATCAGGAATTACGATAAGAAGAAACTTTTTAATGCTTTTTTGAGCAACCGTTGGGTGGGGTTGATCATTCTTTTGGGATTGGCGCTGCGCATCACTTGAACTTTTTAAATCTTTAATTATCAAAGATCATATCTTTGTTGGTCAGGGATGGCTTTGTGATGGGGAACCTCAAACGAAATTTTTCCGATCTTCGTGCTTTTATTCGCTTTTTAGAAAAAGAAAAGCAGCTTGTTCGCGTTGATGTGCCTGTCCGCTCCCAGTTGGAGATGACAGAGATCTGTTTGCGGCTTCTTAACAAAGAGGGCCCAGCGGTTCTATTTACCCAGGTGGAGGGGAGTGATATTCCTGTTCTGGTGAATCTTTTTGGTTCTCAAGCGCGGGTTGGTATGGCGATTGGCCGCACGGTTGAGCAGTTGAATGAATTGGGAGAACTCTTCTCCTACCTAAAACAGCCAGAGCCACCAAAAGCGTTATCCGAGGCGGGCGCTTTTCTGGGACGAATGAGTCGTGTTCGTCATCTTCCTATGCGGGTTTTGCGCCGCGCGGAATTTCAGGCGCAGGTCTTTGAGAATGAGGATGTGGATCTCACCAAACTGCCGATTCAAACCTGTTGGCCTAAAGATGTGGGGCCACTGGTTACCTGGCCGTTGGTGATTACCAAAGAGCCCCAGAGTGGTATGGTGAATATTGGCGTCTACCGTATGCAGCTTCTTGGTAAGAATCGGCTGATTATGCGTTGGTTGCGGCACCGGGGTGGGGCGCAACATGCGGCGCGTTATGTGAAGAAAATGCCTGTGGCCGTGGCGATTGGTTGCGATCCAGCAACGATCTTAGCAGCAGTGACCCCAATTCCAGAGACGCTCTCAGAGTATGCTTTTGCAGGACTTCTGCGAGAAAAACGGTCGGAAGTGGTTAAAGGCGAGGTTTCTGGGCTACCGATCCCTGCTTCAGCGGAAATTGTTCTGGAAGGGGAAGTGGACCTGACAGATTTTGCAGATGAAGGCCCCTTTGGTGATCATACCGGTTATTATAACGAGGTGGAGAAGTTTCCTGTTTTTACTGTAAAACGCCTCTCCATGCGCTCTAAGCCGATCTATTTAAGTACGTTTACAGGCCGACCGCCTGATGAGCCTTCGATTTTGGCTCTGGCGCTCAACCGGGTTTTTGTGCCGCTTTTAAGAAAGCAGTTTCCTGAGATTGATGATTTTTATCTTCCACCAGAGGGCTGCTCTTATCGGGTGGCGGTGGTCTCTCTTCGAAAGCAGTATCCAGGGCATGCGTTTCGTCTGATGGTGGGGATATGGGGATTCTTAAGGCAATTTCTCTACACAAAGTATATTATTGTTGTTGATGCCGGTGTTCCGGTCGATGATTGGAACGCGGTGATGCTGTCGGTGTGTGATCATGTTAATGCGGCAAGGGATATCCAACTCTTAAAAAGTACCCCGATTGATTATCTTGATTTTGCTTCGCCGCATCCTGGGTTGGGCTCAAAGATGGGGTTGGATGCCACCACAAAAACAGAGGTTGAAAGGAACGTTGTGCCGCCAAGAGCACCACTGATGCCCTCAACCCAGAGCCATAAATGGCATGTCGCCATTAAGCGTTCGATTCCCTACATTTTGAGCATTCATCTTGTTCCTGGTGGTGGTATGGCGATTTTGCGTATCGATAAAGGGGATGAGATCGAGCGAGGACATAAGGTGATCCGTATGTTGTGGCGCCTGGTGAAGCCAGGTGGGGGGGCGGATCAGATTATTGTGGTGGATAAAGAGATCGATCCTTCGAGTTGGGATGATGTAATCTGGGTGGTCTCCACCCGAACCGATCCTGCAAGAGATACCTTGATTGATCCTGAGACCGGACGTTTTGCCATTGATGCGACCAATAAAATTCCGCCAGAGACTACCAGAAACTGGGGAGAGGTGCTTCTGATGGATGAAACGACCATCGAAAAGGTGGATTCGCGTTGGGATGAATACGGCTTTGATGTTTAAAGGAGTCTTTTGTGCTTAAGCGGTTGCGAAGGTGGCGTTGGTTTTTTATCGGTCTGATTGTGACGCTTTTTTATGGCGTTTTCTGGGCAATCCAGAGCGACTTTTCAGATCCCGATGCGCTTGGGGAAGCGATTGCTGGTGGTGTGGGAGAGCGTCTGATTCTTAAAGCCCGTGAAGGGTTGAAGCCTGGTGCCTATCGTGATCTGCATGTTCATGTTATCGCGCACGCGCGTTTAAAGCCAAAAGGTTTGAGTAAGATTGATCAGTTTTGTGGATTTGCTCTGGATCGACGCTCTTTTGTGAATGAAGATCGTTTCAGTTGGTTAAATCCTGTTCTGCGTTTAAAAACGTTGGCTTTGATGAGTGCCTCAAAAATTGATCATGTGATCGATACCGATTATGAATATGCTAAGCGTCTTTTAGAGTTGGTTGTGCACTTTAATCGCATCATTCCTGAGGGTGGGCATTTTTATCTTTTAGCCTTGGATGGGGTTTATAACGATCAAGGTCAGTTGGATGAGAAACGTACCGATCTCTATGTAAGCAACCGTTATGTTTATCAGTTGGCGGAATGTCTTAATCAGAAAATTGAGGGTTCTCCTTTTGTTCCGGTGATCTCGGTTAATCCTAAAAGGTCGGATGCTTTTGAGGTTTTAGCGCGTTACGCCAAAGAGACGCCGCGGGCAAGACTGCTTAAATGGTTGCCTAACAGTCAGGGTTTTGATCCAGCGAATATTGCTTTTAAACCCTTTTATCAGAAGGCTAAAGAAGAGGGTTATGCACTTTTAGCCCATTCAGGGTTGGAGCATGCGATTGAGGGGGCGCATCATCATCAGTCTTTCGGTGAGCCGGGGCATTATGATCAGGCGTTAGCGTCAGGTCTTCCTCTGATTATGGCGCATTGTGGTGGATTGGGCTCTGAGCAGGGTTCTTCAAAAAGCTTAACCGATGTTTTCCTTGATATGATGCAGAAACCGCAATATCGAGGTCAGTTCTGGGGAGAACTTTCAGGGCTTATGTTGCCGATGCGTGTGCATGCCTGGCCTAAACTGATGCAATCTAAAGCGGTGGAGGGGCGTCTGCTGCA
>JBQGBW010000040.1:0-33980 GCA_052043475.1 Magnetococcales bacterium HHB-1 | reverse complement strand
GGACATGGTCTAAGTGAATGAAGAGGTTGTGTGTATGGGGTATAATTTTAAAAAGTTCAGGATGATTTAGGCAAGAAAAAATCCTGTGATAAATCTTTAAGGTGAGGATGCGGAACGCAGTGAAGGAATCTCTCCTGGTGTGGATTGCGTGCGTTGCAACAGACGGATAAAAGTGAGTGGGCCGGCTAAGCCATCGGGGTTGAGTCTACTTTTTTTCTGAAACTGAATGACACGATTTTTTAGCTCATCATCAAACAGATAGATATCTCTAGGTGCTTTTTTTGCGGGGATTAAAAGATCGATATAGTGACGCAGTTGTTTGACATTTTTATGGTTAATACCCGGAGCTAAGGTGAGAAAAGGGATGTTGGGTGGACGCCATAAAAAGTAGAAGGTGGGGAGCGCGTGAGAATGGATCTCCTGGATGGTATGTTCCATGGCGATGGTTGGAGTGAGTTGGAGCGAGATTCTTTGCTGTTTGGGGTGGTATTGGTGCACCACCATATAGATGGGACGCTCTTTGCCGCTAAAGGAGACAATAAAGGGGAGATCAATCGAGAGTGCTTTACTCCAGGGAATTTTTGACTGTTGGCAGCGGAGTTCTGCAACGGTTTGTGGTGTGCAATACTCAAGATTGGGAATCTCCGCTATATTCCACAACCGATAGAGTTGTTTAAGTGCGGCGGAGAGTGTGGCCTGTTTGATGTTCTCTTCACTTTGATTGGCTAAAAAGGGCGGGTAGGGGGAGTATTTTGGGGATGTGGTATGGCTTTTTGAAGGTTCCTTCTGAGGTTCTATTTCTGGCGTTGTGCGTGGTGCGGTTATTGGATCTGTTTTGGTTGTGATTGGTGGCGTTAAAATTGGTTCTGGATCGATTTTAGATGGCGTTGAAGATGGTGATGGTGTTTTATTCTCTATCGTGGGCGCACTGTGGGATGTGAAGTGCGCTTTTGTATCGTTATAGAGATTAACAATTAACGTTTGTGTCTTTGGTGTGAACCAAGCGGTAAGAAGAAGAAAAAAGAGTATGATGGCGGTGATGGAGAGAATCAGGCGCTGCTTTTTTTGTTGTCTCTGTTTTTGTGACAGTGGGAGCGAGAGGGCTTCTTTTGTGGCGTGGCGTGCAATGGACCAGGTGACTGTCGGTGATTTTTTAACGCAGGCGCCTAACAGAGCGCGATCACAGGCTTGATTAATGAGGCGAGGAATCCCTTTTGACTTTCGATGAATCCAGAAAATGGCCGCCTGGGTAAAGAGTGGTTGACGATTATGATAACCGGCTTTTTTAAGGCGTTTTTGGATATACTTAAAGGTATCATTTAAGGAGAGTGGAACCAAGTGGTGTCTTGCGGTGATTCTTTGGGTGAGTTGGCGCAGTTCATTTTTAGCCAACATATCCAGCAGTTCAGGTTGGCCTAACAGGATGATTTTCAGAAGTTTGGCGTTACGGGTCTCTAGATTGGTGAGGAGGCGTACCTGTTCTAAGAGTTCTGGGGTGAGATTTTGAGCTTCATCGATAATAACCTGGGTGGTACGTCCCTGCTGCTGACTGGCTAAGAGTCGGTGGTTAAGCCGGTCAATCAGATCTTTTAAGGTGGGGGGATAATTTTGAGGATAGTCGATCTCTAGATCATCACAGATGGATGCAACCAGTTCGACAGCGGAGAGTTTTGGATTAAAAATGAGCGCAGTATCCACCATATCGGGTGTATGCTCTAACAGACAGCGGGAGAGGGTGGTCTTTCCTGTACCCGCCTCACCGGTGAGCAGAACAAAGCTATCCTCTGCTTTTAAGCTGTAGAGCAGGTGGGCCAGACCTTCCTCATGATTTTTTCCCAGATAGAGAAAATCGGGATTCGGCGTGATAGAGAAGGGCGGTTCATCCAGATGAAAATAGTCGAGATACATAAGCCTTAAGTCTGCTCTATAATTAATGAATGGGCGCTTCAATCAGTTGAGAGCCATTATAGTCGATAGAAAAAAAGGATGATAGAGGGATTACGTTTTTAGGGTCGCATTAATGAGGTTATGGAAATGGACAAGGAAATCTTTTATTATAATGCTGTTTATGATATTGTTTTTTTAAATAAAAAAAAGGTGGACTATTCCATTTTTCAGCGACTTTTTATCGCTTATTTATTTGGTTTAAGGAGATTATTGATGAAAGGATCAATGAGAAATCATGACAGCATAGGTTTGACTCCAGAATATGTGGGCGGTCTTGGCCAAAGAATATGTGGACGGTCTTGGCCAAGATGGCTTGCAACGGCTAATTGACGTTTTTACAGAGGAGGCGCTATTTAGAATTCCAAGGCTTAAAACGCATCTGTCTAAGGCGTGTCAGGAGAGTTTGCTTCAGGAGCGCAATGAGGGTAGAAGCAAAGGATGGGCTGAAGGGAAAGCTGAATGGGAGGCTGTGGGAAAATCTGCTGGATTGCGTCAACTTTTGCGATGTCAGTTGCAACAAAAATTTGGTTTGTTACCAGATTGGGTTGCAAAACAGCTCTTATGTGCTGATGAACAGACTTTGGTACGCTGGGGTGATCACCTTTTTATGGCGCAATCTTTTGAGGATCTTTTTGGCATGGCAGAAAGAGACCAATAATAAGATTTTTTGGGATGTTAAATGGTGTGTCTTTATAAGAAAGGATCTTTTTCATGTCTGATTATAAGCCTGTAAGTAAGGTGCGTCTGCTGCTCTCATTGTGGTTTGACTTTCAGTTTTTTGCTGTAATCTGGTTTTATGGTGCACTGTTATTGGCACTATCCAAAGCTTCCAGCGATATGAGCACCATGGTGTTCGCCTTTATTCCTCTGCGTGTCATACTGCTCTATTGGGGCGCTTTTCCCACACCAGGAGAGTGGCTCTTAGGTGTCAAAAAAGGGCGCTCTGATGATCCTTCTTTAATCGAGCAACAGCATATTTTAACACTCCTATTTGGTATCCTTCTGATTTTAGAGGGGTGTAAAAATATGGTGCGTTGGGTGCAGCTTGATGTGGCTGTACCCGCAATGGGCGTTATCGTTGATCCCATGATCCAACCCTATTGGAATGTGGGCGCAGGGATTATTGGCTTGGTTATAGGTGTTCTTTTTCTTCGTCTTCATCCTTGGGCGGTGAGACTCTATACGGCCACATCGTTTCTTACACTCACTGCATTGATCTCCCAGTGGGAGGCGTGGGATGCGCTGGTGGTGGAGATGGTGGTTTCCCGACGTGCCGTACAGGGCATTGCGGTAAAAGAGGGGGAGATCGCATTTATGCAGTCTTTGATTCCAGAAATTTTTGTTGGTTTTGTAATCTTTGCATTGATTGCACTACTCTTTGCAGATCGATGGTTTAAACCACGCGTGTCAGAGAAATCCTCATGAATAAAAAAAAGGCTCTGGTGGTACTCTCTGGTGGACAGGATTCGACAACCGCTCTCTTTTGGGCTATGGATCGTTTCTCCAAGGAGAATGTTACAGCGCTCTCCTTTGATTATGGCCAACGTCATCAGATCGAGTTGTTATGTGCCCAGATGATCTGTCAGAAACTAAAACTCTCCTGGCAATCTCTACCGATCAATACCTTCTCTTTTCTGGGTGGCAATGCGCTGATTGATAAAACCATGGATGTGGATGCGCAGGCACCAGAGGAGGGGGCATTACCCAATACTTTTGTGCCGGGCCGCAATATTATTTTTCTCTCTTTTGCGGCCGCGTTTGCATACAATCAAGGGATATCTCATCTGGTAACAGGCGTTGGTGAGGCGGATTATAGCGGTTATCCTGACTGTCGCCAGAGTACAATGCAGGCTTTGGAGAAGACGCTCTCTTTAGGGATGGATTATCCCTTAGCGATCCATACCCCTTTAATTACCCTTAGTAAGGCGGAGACGGTGCGTCTGGTTAAAAAGCTGGGAGGATTATCGATGATGATCTACACCCATACCTGCTATCAGGGGGAGCGGCCTCCCTGCGGTCTTTGTCCTGCCTGTCGTTTGCGTGATCAAGGCTTTCAGGCGGCGGGGGAGGATGATCCTTTATGGCGATTGAAAGCGGGAGGTAGCGACCCTTTGAGAACGTGTTAATTATGTTTCAGCGCGATTCTCTTGCAGCAGTTTGAAAAAATCTTCTTTAGGGAGAGGTTTACTGAAAAAGTAACCTTGAATCTCATTGCAGGCATCCTGCTTTAGAAACTGGAGTTGTTCAGCGGTTTCAACGCCTTCTGCAACAACGGAGAGGGAGAGTTTATTGGCCATGGAGATAATGGCGGAGACAATGGCGGCATCGTTGGATTCACGGGAGAGTTCCCTTACAAACGACTGATCAATCTTTAAGGTTTGAATGGGAAAGCGTTTAAGCGAGCCAAGAGAGGAGTAGCCGGTGCCAAAATCATCGACGGCAATATCGATACCCATGTCTTTGATCTTCTCCATGGTGATAATTGCTTGATCGACATCTTCCATCACCATGCTTTCGGTAATCTCCAGTTCCAGGTTATTCGGAGAAAGCCCTGTTTTTTGAAGGACTCGGCGGATTTTTTGGAGCAGACGTTTATGATCACCAAACTGTCGTGCCGAAAGGTTGATGGCCACCTTAAGATCTGAAAAACCTTGATCGATCCACTGTTTCGTCTGTATACAGGCGGTTTCAAGCACCCACTCGCCAATGGGCACAATTAAGCCGGTCTCCTCAGCCAGTGGAATAAAAATGCCTGGAGAGATCATTCCTGTTGTCTCATGGTTCCAACGGATTAAGGCTTCCATGCCGGCAATTTGACCGGTTTTCAATGCGACTTTGGGCTGATAATAGAGTTCAAATTGATTGTGATCCAAGGCGTAGCGGAGATCGCTCTCCAGCTTGACGCGCTCTTTAGCAGCGGTGTTCATCTCTGGAGTGAAAAAGCGAAAGGTATTACGGCCCGCCTTTTTTGCCTGGAACATGGCATTGTCGGCATTTTTTACCAGTTCTTCACCGGTGCTGGCATCATTAGGATAGAGGGTGATGCCGATGGAGGTAGAGATATAGATCGCTTTAACTTCACCTTCTGCATGCAGATTAAAAGGTTTATCGAAGGCGCGCTGAATTTTGCTGGCCACCAGTTCAATGTGGGGGATATGGAGAAGGTTGGGCAGAAGGATGATAAACTCATCTCCCCCAGGCCGGGCGATGGTATCGGATTCTCGCACACAAGAGACAAGGCGTTTGGCGACCTTTTTGAGCAGTTGATCTCCGATGTGATGGCCCATACTATCATTGATGCGTTTAAACTTATCCAGATCCAGCAGCATGATGACCACATTGGTCTTTGATCGGGAGGCCATGGCCATGGCTTGCGAGAGTCGATCATAGAAGCGGTTACGGTTGGGCAGGCCGGTGAGTTCATCGGACTCTGTTTTCTGTTTGAGCAGATGCTCTAAGTGTTTCTGTTGCTGTTGTAGATTTTGGAGTTGTTGCTCGGCACTTTGACGTTTTTCAACCTCAGCCAAAAGGTTAGCCTGGGTCTCTTTTTGGCTGTGGTGTGCCTGAATAATCTGGAAGATCTGTTGCTTTAAAAAAGGGAAGGGGGTGGTTAAACCGTCAACATGTTGCGTCTCTTGAAGGGTGAGTATGTGCTGATTATCGGTGGAGTCACAGAGGGCCAGGAGTAGAGATATTTTATGTTGAAGTTTAAATTGGATTATTTTATCCAGCCATTTTTCTGGGGGGTGGGTCTGGGTATCCCATAAAATGGCTTGAGCTTCTTTTCTCTTTTGTGGAGTGTAATTATGGAGCGAGGAGATCACATCCAGTTGGTAATGTGCAGGAGAAAGTGTGCGTGAATCGCTGGATATCACTGATGAATCAGGCTGTGAAGAGAGGTAGAGGAGATGGATATTTTTGAGCATAATGGTCTAAATTTTAAATCGGTCGTTTTTCAGGTCAATAAGCTTACAGACGCTATTTTATAATATCGCTTCGTGATTATGCAATGCTTTCTCCGTAAATTAGGGATTAAAGTTTAAGATTTTTGCGTTGGATCGACTGCTGTTGTGTATTGCTTTCATAAGGAGCAGGACCGCCATGGAGTAGATCGGAGGGTAAGGTATTGGCGCGTAGCGGCATACGGTAGGCTAAGAAGAAGGTGATCAGGAGCACAACGCCATAGATGGTGCCTAATGTTGTGAGGATCATGGTGAGGCTTAAGGGGAGAACATCCAGGGTATCTCCAGGGGGGAGTAGAAACCAGTATTGCGCTGTGATGGTGCTAAATTCACGGCTGAGAAAAAATTTAACGGTAGGGATAAAAATCAGTAGGGAGAGAAGGGTGGAGAAAAAAGTGGCTAAACTCATTTGATAGAGCAGTTTACCGTGGATCATGCGCCAGGTGACACCACGGCTTAAAAGCATGCCATAGTGGTTGCGTCGATGTCCCATGAGTGTGCCGATCTGGGCAATGAGGAGTGTGGTGAGCAGTAAGAGTACGGTGATCGCATAGACCGGAATCAGTGTGGTAAGCATTTTACTGATGAGATCATGACGGTTGAGTGCCTCTTGATAGGTGGGATGAATATTAAAAGCGGATTGGCCGCTTTTTGTGGTGAAACCAAGAATGGTCTTGATGGTTTGGCTTAAGGTGGTGGGGTCTTTAACATAGATATGTGCGGTGGTATAGGGTGTACCATAGCCGGTGACGTCCCAGGGTATTAAGGTCTCTTGCTCCTGGGGCGAGGTCTGGTGTCCACAGAGACTGCCACGCATGGCGTGGTTTTTAGGCAGGCTGCGACAGGGGAACCAGAGCTGTCCCTGTTGATCGTGCAGGAGGGGATCAAACTGTGTGGAGGTGAGATTTTTTTTATGATAAAGGTGTCTGAGTACGGTCAGTGGAATGCGTGGAGGAGGGCAGCGGTTTTGATGAATTTTTGGCAGATTATTGAGCCCTGTATTGTTCACCTCATTTTCGATGCAGTGGTTATAGGTGCGTAACGCTTGATAGGGGTAGTTTTGTTGCTGTAGAAACTGTGTGAGTGCTGTGGTCTTTTTGGGATCGGGATTGATCTGGGTGCGCAGTTCTGGAAGATGGTGGGCGGCTTGCAGTTTATGGTAGGTGGCGAGTGGAAACAGATAGGCGACATTATCAAGGGCGGGAATATGGCGTAGCCAGCGTATTTTAAAAGAGTGGAGTTGGATTTTATTATTGATCTCAATCTTAAGCCAGAGGGTTTTCAGTTGCTCTGTGATACGATCCGCCCAGATCAGTTCAGGTAGCTCTTGCCAGGCCTGTTTGGAGATCTGATGTTTTAAGACCCGGCGATAGGCTTCATAGTTGAAGGCTTTTTGAAACAGTGCCGCATTTAAGATGATGGTATCTGGTGTGTTGCGCCATGCTGTGGTGTTCTTTTTAAGAAGTTTTTCTACTTTTTTCTTTTTTATCTCAGGAAGATAGGGTTGAAGTGCAGGAATGGTGTTGCGTAGCCAGGTGACACTCTTCTGTGCCTGTTCTTTCCAAGGGTAGTTTGCCAGAGTGGGCCACCACTGTTGTGGATTGTGCCAGAGGGACTGTTGCTGTTTAAAATCGTTATTATGCAACTGCCACAGGGGATCTTCTTCATAGACTGCCCAGCCAATCAGGCGGTGATCGGTTTTCCAGGAGGAGGCGCTGGGGAGTTGTACGTGGCCGTTATGATCAATGCGGCGATAGGGGTGGAGGGAGAATGGGGGTTCTTGCTGGGTGAGGGTATTTTGTTCGCTCTCCTGCTTGAGTTTATCCAGTAGTGTGGTTCGCAATCCATCTGGGTTAGACCAGTGGGGTGTTACCCAGACTGGGATGCCGTGGGGGCGCAGTGTACCTAAGAGGGTGTCGGTGAGTCGATCCAGCAGACCGGAGCGGCTTCCCACCAACAGGATGGTCAGGCTGATAAGGAGGGTGAGCAGGAGGGTTAACCAGGCAAAGTCGCGTCCACCGCCTTCACAATCAAAGGATCGGCAACGGAATGAGCGGCGAAAGGCCAAACCACCAAGGGTTATCCATACGGGGCGGATTTTATTTTTCATCTGTTTCTTTAACCGGTCACATCAGTGGGCGCGTATTTTTATGGCGATGATGGTCAATCAGGTTTTCTCAGGAGGTTTAAGATCGGTTTCTACGAGAGGCTTGCTTTTTACAGGTTGTCCACTGCTCCCTTGCAGATGACAATGGCCGTGGGAGACAATCAGACGATTTTTAACACGGTTATCAAGGGCATCAGAGAGATGATGGGTTACCCATATCAACAGGCGGTCGCCTTGATCCAACCAGCGCTCTACGACAGCCATCACTTCACGGCGTGTGGCTGCATCTAAGTTTCCGGTGGGCTCATCGGCAAAGAGAACCAGTGGATCGTGGATCATTGCTTGCGCTAAGGCGACCCTTTGTAGTTGACCGCCGGAGAGTTCATTAGGGTAGCGGTTCATGAGGGCTTGAAGGGAGTTGGCACCACCACGGGTGCGTCCTCCCTGGCCTAAGAGCAGAACATGATTGACGGCCGTTTCAATCTTCTCTTGGATCTCTGCCTCACTGTAGCCACCACGAAGTTCTAAGGGATAGCGCAGGTTCTCTTTGACGCGCAGATAGGGGGTTAAACTGGTCTGCTGGTAGGAGAAGCCGAAGTAGCGTTGGCGTAGTTTTGTTAGATTAAGAGAGGATTTTCTGGGGTTGAGTCCATTGGAGTCGTAGGTGGCGTGGTGGCCATCCGGAAAGGTCCAGCGGATGGTGCCCTCAAGAGGGCTTTTAAGAAAGGTAAGCAGGTAGAGCAGTGTGCTCTTACCGCTTCCGCTTCGTCCCAACACAGGAAGACGGCCATGGATGGCGCGGCTATCCAGATAGAGTTGATTGACTTCAAGTTTAAAAGAGGCACCCCACCCGACAACGGCGGAGTCGATGGAACATCCCCAACTCACGGTAAGTAATCCTTTGCGATCCAGTAACCTCTGCGTCCACCAAAAGCGAAAGCAGAGCGATATTTTCGTGATGGTCCCAATGGTGTTCCTTCAATTGTGCCGATAATACGTGGAATGGCCTGACCATTGGGGGTTGCATTCGGGCATTGGGTTAGGTTGTAGCGTGTGGCTTTAAAAGTGGGTTTCTGGAAGTTTTGTTCGATAATCTCCAGCATCTCTTTTGATTTGATCGCCCAGAGGGCCAAGCGTCTGAGTTCGCAGGCAGGGGTGGCGTAGATCAATTGGTTATTTTTATCTTTGAGAATTTTACCTTGATGGTTGGTGACAACCCAGCGACCATCGGTATGGCGGCGCACTTTTTCAGCGGAGAGTGAGGTGACCGGATAGCTTAAGAGGGGGCTGTGTCTTCTTACAGGCAGTCCGCCGCGACGCTGGGCATATTCTGCTGGCGTCTCCCCAGAGATATCAATGGGGGGTTTACGGATCTCCTGTTGCAGTCCGCGGATCATAGCGCTGACCAAGGCGCGTCTGAGTTGCTGTTCGGGCAGTTCGTAGTAGCCTTCAAAGCTGCGTAGGATACGAATCCAGGAGGAGAGTGAGCTGCTGGAGACCCAGAGTTCCTCAATAATATCGTTGGTGGCTTCAATGTAGGCGGTCTGGGTGGTATCAAAGACCCGTTCCTGGCATTGGCGTCCCAGTTCACCACAGGCATCTTTTTTTAGAATATGCCAGTAGACGCCAGGGATATCCACCCGCTGTTGTCTCAGGCGTTCGATCACCGCATTGAGTGCAGCCCCACCGCGAATATCGAGAATAATTTCATCAATCAGTGCGCTGGAGGCGAGTTTTTTGACCGTATTGACCATACGGGGAACGATCGACTCCTCCCCCATACGAAAAAAATGTTCAACAACCGGACTGTCTGGTGGCAGACTTTTTCGTAGCAGGGTTTTGGCTTGGGCGGCAAAACGGCCATAGGCGCGGCTATAGGATTTAGGATGGCGGGCCTCTTCGGCGCGGGAGGGGGTTTGAATGAAAAAGGGGATAATGGTATTGCTTTTATCGCCCTCTTCGCCGCCACCACGGAGGAGGGTGGCCAGCTTGTCGCTGGTGATGTTGGTGCTGTATTTATTGTGTGTCACTGTGCGCAGGCGTGATCGAGAACCGCGTTTTTTAGAGCGTACCTGGTAGGAGTGGCTGGCGCGATAGCCATGATCACCGATGGTGAAGAGCAGTTTTAAATGGTTGGGGCAGCTCTGCATATCCTTAGTGAGTGCCTGATACAGGCCGCCATAACTGTTCTCTTCGTAGTCATCCTGGTCATCAATGGTGACCTGAACCTGAGCGATCGCTTCTTGGAATGATTTAAATGCTTGGGGGCGCTCTTCGGGAGGAATGTTGCACTGCTCAGGGAGTGGGTAGCCTTCACCGACGCCATTACCGATGATCTCTCCCTGGCTGTTTTTATCGGCGTAGGGATCGCGGTAGACACGGAATCCGAAGCGGAACTGGGTGCCTTGAAATCCTTGAGCGGTTTTAAGATTCTGGATAATCTCCTGGATCACTCCAGGTTGCTGTTCATTGCCGCGTACCGCATCAATTACCTTATCCATGCTGGCGGTGGCATCGAGCAGAAAAAAGATATCGACATTCTTTTTTGAGGATAAGCCGGTAAATTCAGGCAAAATGCGTTGGGCCAATCCTGAGGAGATGGCAAACTTACCATCGCCCACCCGGCGTCCAACCACGCCAGGTCTGGCAAGGGCGACTTTGTAGAAGAGCCGTTTTTGATTTTGGGGGTTGGCAATATCCTGAGGGGATATGTCTTCGCCCTGTTCATTGATGAGGTTGAGCACAGGGATGCGCATTGGGGTGGTGAACCAGGCATCACCGCCTTCGATGGGGTGACAGGCGTCGGGATTTTTTTCAATGGCATCGAAGAGGCGCTCAAAGGAGCAGACGGTGCCGGGTTTATTCTGATTGGGTGCGCGTAATGTCTCTGAGGGGCGGAGACCATAGGCGTTGTTCCAGCGGAATCCGTGCTCTTTTTTGATCCATCCTAAGAGGATATCTCCCTCTTCGAGGCGAAAGCGGTCGGCTAGGAGAACCGCCTTTTCGGTTTCATCGAAGACAAAATACATATGGAAGCGTGAGGCCCCTTCGCGGCAGTGGTTACGACCGCCAAGACATTCGCTTAATTCAGGGTTGCGGTAGACGGTGATGGTGGGACTGGTATCATCCTTACGGGCGGTGGTTTCGGTTTTGATAAAAAATTTCATTTCGAGCCCTGAATGGCTTTTCAGGGGGAGGTTGCGGCAGAGCACATCTTTTTTATCGATCCAGCCTTCACTGTTGGGGTGGTCTTTAAACTGGAAGAAGCGTACCTTCAAGCGTTTTTTATTCTCTTCAAGCACCTCTCCTTGTTGATTGAAGGCGAGGAGGCGGCTGGCTTTTTTATCGCTGTTTGCGGCGAAGAGTGGTGCGTTATGGCGCAGTACCCGGACCACACCAGACCATTTGAGCTTCTCTTGATAATAAAAAGGGGTGAAATCCAGTTTGGCGCAACTTCCAGGACTGCTCCAGGCAACCGATGCGGGAAGCAGGCAGAAGAGCGCGGTGATCAAAAGCGGATAGATAAGAGCGGTTTTACTCGGATTGGATTGCGCCATCATGCCCTGATGTCCTTCGGCTCTGATGTGGGATTTGCGTATTGGGTTGGTTTTCCTGTGAGGGTTCAGGGGATAAGGCGTGTTCATGGAGGGCGTTTTCTTTAGAGCGCGGTTGGGTTTCTACAGAATCGATCTCTGGAGCATAACGGATTAATCGAAAGCTGGCTATGGATATCATGCGTGACATACAGGTTTTTTTTCCAATATGTGGTGCGGCAATCCACTCCTCCTCACCAACCAGATGGTAGCCGCTTTCGCAGGGGCTTCGGGTCCATTCGCGTTCGCCGCGCAGCAGAGTGCGTACCAGATCTTTCGGGGGGCGTTCGGCCTGGGATCGGGTGCGGTAACGTTGAAAAAAGTGAATGGTTGCCGCCGCCCACTCTTCACGGGAGGGGAGTTTATAGTGACAGCGGGTTTTTTGATTGAGCCACTGGATAAAATCCTGTACAGCCTCCCAGGAGAGTCCGCGTACGGCTTGGTTTTCGCCGCCCTCTTTATGCCAATGCAGACCTAAGCGGATGCGGCGTTCATTCTTAAGGGTTTGATCGCTCAGTTGATTGATCGATTGAACATAGTGGCGAAACTGGGCTTTTGTGGTCTCTTGGGTTTGAATAAAAAAGTGCTTTTTTATGGTGACGGTGTGAAGATTATGGGGGCGCAGGAAGGGGAGTAGATCTTTGAATGCGGAGAGTTCTGGCGTTTCATAGCGTCCTTTAGGAACCATGAGCATCTTTGGAAAAGGGGTGTTATCCAGATTAATCTGACAGACCTCCGTTTTTTTTGTCTGTTTTTGGGGTGCTTGTACCGTTGCGATTTTTGGTGATGGCATGGGAAGATAGATTGACCGCTGGGGTGTGGTGGGGAGAAAATACCAGATGGCAAAACCTAAGCTGGTCAAGAAAAACACCGTTAATAGTGTTGAGATAATCCAGGCGCGATGCCGTTGCCAGGAGGTAAGGGTGGGGGGATGGCGATAATTGCCCATGGTCGGTGGATTTCGGCCATGTTTTTGGCGTATGCGTTGCAGTGGTGTACGCGAACCAGAGAAGGGTTTGGGAATTTTGATGGCCAAAGCTCAGGATACCTTAAAATAAAGAGAGAAATACCAATTATGATTTTAAGAATCAATCGCGTGATGCGGGGTTGGCGATCGCGTTTGAGTCTATCTGATGTTTAATGCCAAGCAGAGGCTTAAATCTGGGTTGTTTTTAAGAGCTTTCATAAAGTTAAATTGATTTTTATCCTTTCACAAGGGGAATGCAAGGATATAAAAATCGACTGTACGCCCTTAATTATAGGCGAGAATGTCGCCTTTTCAAAAACGTTATTGCATTTTTTTATTTTGAAGATAAAAATAGATGGATTGGTGGGGTGTCGTGTCACTTTGCATGTTGACTCGATTGGGTGAAAATTTGATAATCAAAGAGATGTTTTTTGTTAAGCGTTTTGATCAAGGAGGGGTTTTTAAGCGTTGTCGTTAATGAAGAGTGAATTTTTGTGATAGGGGCGTTTGATTAACGCTTTTTGAGATATCTATCAGATTAAGGATTGAAACGCCTTCTCTTAAACTTTTACAAGCGTGCGCTTAAAAAAAGTTGTTTGAGGCCAACTAAAACAATTGAGATCGATTCATGAATAAACTGGTATTGACTGCTCTGGGATTTGGAGCACTACTGATTGTGATCTATGGTGGCTGGAGAATTTTTGGTACAGACCTTGAGGCGGGTGCCCGTTTGGCAGATAATCATTGTGGTGTCTGTCACGATTTGACTACCAACATGGAAAACGAAAAAGGTCCCCCCTTGTGGGGCATCGTTGATCGACCCGCCGGTGCGATGGCTTTCCCTTACAGTGAAAGCTTTCGAACTCTGGTCAATGCTTCGCCATTCTTCTGGGATGAGCGTAACTTAGAAGCCTTTATTGCAGATCCCGATAAATTTATCTCTGGATCGCGCATGACTGAAAAAAAATCAAAACATGCGTTGGCTTTTGATGGTGTAAGCAGTTCGGCTGGCCGGGCAAACCTGATCTCCTATTTGAAAACATTAAAATAAAATGAATAATCGCTGTTCTCGTTGTCATAGTAAACTTCGAGACCCTGATGAAGAGATCTGCCGTTCCTGTCGTAAGGCCCTCAAAGAGTTAAAGGGAATGGTGACATATGACCCGAAAAACGCATCACGGAAGCGGTCGGATAAAGGGCGTAAAAGACGGAAGGCGCGCAATAAAAAAAGAGGCAAACGTTAAAAACGTGGCCTCTTTATAAACTTTTAAGTGCTTTTTTAAGATGCTATGAATAGGGTACTGTCTTAGACCATAAACTGTTTTTCTGTGCTAAAAATGGTGGAATGCGATTCATTTTTTGCTCCAGATCAATCAGTTCATGGTCAAAATGGTTCTCTCTTCCTGGTGCGGGTTCAACCTGCCACCGTTGATTGGATCTGGAAATCTCTATCGGTTGCTCATGATGCAATGTCTTGATCTGCCTTTTGATCGGACTGTGGCGCAGGGAGAGTTCTGCTTCACCATAGCAGAGACAGAGATAACTCTTCTCTTTACTGGTCTCTGCATAAGCGGCACTGCCACGGATATCTAAAACAGCAACCGGGGTATGGATCTGCTTTAAACCTTTTGCGAATGTGGCTAATACGCCACCACGATAGAGAAAATAGTGCCGTGGAATGGTGTTCGGTAGATCGTTGACTGTGGATCGCTCTTGCGCCCAGAGTGGTGGTTGCCAACGAAAATGGCTGTTTGGCCGCAATAGAAAAATATCTGCACCAATGACCACCGTGGCGTGACTCTCTGCTCCTGTGGTCAGCGTATCACCGGGTTGAATGATCTTGTTTCGCTTGGCCGCTTTCTGATTAATCTTTACATCACCATGTTTCTCAATGACACCAGAAGTGGTGGTGCGATGCGCACAGCTTAAGAGCGGTGTGAATAGCGAGAAGAGCGACCAGCGGTAGAGTTGGCCGAGCCACTGACGTCGGTTAATCATGATCTATATCGCCGGACTTTTATTTTAAGATTTAAATCGTGGGAGTTGCGGGGTATGTCGTCGCCTTTCCAAAAATTATATCATCAGTTTTGTATGATTTCCCCAACCAAGATTCAACAAAATTTTTCGCAACCGCAAAACACAGCAACAGAGCAGGAGATTGATGCACTTAACGAAGAACTCTCTATGGATGAGATGGCGGACTTTATCACAGATCTTCCTGCAAAAGAGCGTGACTGGATGATCGAAGAGATGAAAAAAGCGGCGCTCCTCCCCGATGATGCTCAGGAAGCATCGGTTTCAGAGCCGTTGCCGCGGCCGGCGCCGAATCGGATGGAACGCTTTTTGGAATGGTTGCAAAAGCGATAGATTTGAAGAAACATAGGTTTAATTCGAGATGCTTGTCACTGCTTTCTGGAAGGAGAGGTTGCTGAAACGCTTGCGAAGATAGCTCATGAGTGAGGCGACCTTTTTATGCACTTTTTTAATCAGTTCCGGCTGCTCCTGACCGGTATGATCAAGATAAAAAGAGTAGGCTGTAAAAGGGGCTAAAACGAGGAGAAAAAATTTAAGCAGGGTCTCGATAATACCGATCAGTGAAATCAGCAACAGAAGCAGCGCGGTGGCGGCATAGAGTGGGGTGCTGATGATCTTCTGATACGATTGCAGCAGCTTAATCATGGTTTGACTCCTCTTATACGAGTGGGGGTTTTAAAAGCGTAGGACAAAAAATTGGCACTGTTTATTGGATACGATATAAAGTAGCAAAAAATGTTCCTGACCGCTTCTATTATAGAGAAGAAAACCGTTTAAGAAAGCAAAAAACCGGATTGATCGGATCAATCCGGTTTTGAGTGCATTAAAGAGAAAAGCGCGATCACCCTCTTGCGGCTTCGCCAACATACTGTGTACGATATTTTGTGCCAAAATTGGCCATCAGTTCGAATACTTCGATCACGGTGGCTGGACTGACGCCAAGAATTCGTGCCGTTTCGCGAATATTGGTATTGCTGGTGAGGGCAAGCTCGATAATCTGACGCTTGATTTCAGGCAATTTCTGGCGTCCCGAATAGTCCAGTAAGAAAATTCGCCGTTCGCAGTCCGGATTCTGACACCGATAACGTTGCGCCCCATTGGCCTGCTTGCCATACTTGACCGTGTTGGTTGTATTGCAGTTGGGACAGCGAACATGGGTTGTAGCCATGGATACACTCCTGATGCATTCTCTATCAGAAAAAGTTGAAAAGTTAATGGGTGGTCAATGAGGTGAAACGGGGTTGAAACAGAGGCTCGGCGGGGAGCGTATCTTCAAAGAAGTGGTCCTCTTCATCCGCTTCGGGTTCCAGCCAGGCTTCAAAATCGAGGGCATCCAGTGCAATCAGTGTTGAGGCGGTTTTAGGCTGGGTATCAAAGACAGGTGGATGAAGGGTCTGTATAAACTGAGATTGAGGTGGATTCTTGACAGAGAGAGAGAGTTTTTCATCATGTTGGAGTTGATCCACATAAGCGATAATATCCTGCTCATCATCGGTCGAAGCCATAAACATGGGATGACCTTGAGGAAGCTTTTGACAGATATGGGCGGCAACGCGGGATGTTACCGCTTTCTCTTCGCTTGCAGGGCTCTCTTTAAGGGAACGCTTCACAATAATGGTCATGATATCTCTCCTGAAAATGCGACACTTATATAAAGTTATAAACTAAAAAGAAGGATGTTGCCTAGATAAGTAAACATGTTGCGTGCCAACTTTAGGATGTGTAGTTAATATATTGTTATATCGACATCTTTTTCTTCTGTGTTTTTTTCTTGGTTTTTAGCAGAAGCCTTTTTTATGGAAAAAAGTTCCTGTTAAAAAGTGAGGAGGAAAAAAATACCCGGATGGGAAAGGTCATGGAAATATCTGTATAATATGGGCTTTTTTATATAAAGGGGTTTAGAGTGTGACGCGTTTACCCTCACATGAAGAGGCGGAACAGTTTTCGCGGGCGTTGGTTGTCTTCTCCAGCTTATCAAATTCGCAGTGGCAGAAGGTGGTAGGGCAGATGCGCATGATTTTGCTTGCTGAAGGGGAGACCCTTTTTGAGTTTGGGGCGCGTGCGGATCGTTTTTTTGTGCTCTTCTCAGGGAAGATAAAACTGTATCGTCTCTCCGCAAGGGGCGGTGAGAAGATTTTAGAGATTGTCTCTCCAAAGGAGTTCTTTGCTGCCGCCATTATGTTTATGGAGGCACCGCGCTATCCAGTGGCCGCTGAAGCGCTCTCAGAGAGCGTGGTCTTTGCTTTTAAGAACGATCTTTTTTTAGATGTATTGCGTGAATCGCCGGAGAGTTGTCTGCGTCTTTTAGGTGATATGAGCCGACGCATGCGCGGAATGGTGATGGAGATCAACCGTCTATCGCTCTCAAATGCTGCGGGGCGTCTGGTGGCTTATCTGATCGGACGTTGCGAGCCGCAAGGTCTGGCTGAAGTCACCATAGATGTACCCAAAAGGGTTCTGGCGGCCCGGTTATCCATTCAACCAGAGACCTTTTCTCGTATTTTAAGCCGTCTTAAAAAAGAGGGGTTGATTGAGGAGAGGGGGAAAACGATTACAATTCCTGATGTCGAAGGTTTGCAGCGTTGGCGTGATGATCAGGCTAAATGATTGATTCAAGGGCGAGCCTTAGTGAGAAAAAATAATCTTTATACCAATCAGGATTAAAAAGAGACCAAACCAGCGTTTTAATCGATCAGGATCTAAACTGTGGGCCAGTTGTACGCCTAAGGGGGTGCAGAGCAGTGTCCCTGCGATGACACCAAAAAACATATGGGGCATAAAGAACCCTAAGGCATTGGCAGGCAGTTCAGGATAGTACCAGCCTGTATAGATATAGCCGATGGTTCCAGAGATGGCGATGGCGATACCGATGGCGGAGGAGGTACCAATGGCGAGCCTGATGGGGACATTGGCTAAAAGGTTGAGTGTGGGCACGGTGAGTGTACCCCCTCCGATACCAAAAAGGCTGCTGATGGTGCCGATACAGATACCGACAAAGGGATTAAGGTGTTCTCGGCCTTGTAGTAGAGGTTTGGATAATTGAGGTGTGGGGAGCCAACCTGCCATCTTTAAACCCACAAGAATTTCAAAAAGGCCAAAGAGCAGACGCAGGGTCTCGCCGGAGAGAATCACCGCCAACTGTACACCAAAGAGTGCCCCCAACAGAATACCAGGTGTATATTGCCAGGCGAGTTCCCAGGAGACGCTCTTTCGTTGGTGATGGTTGAATGTGGCCGAGATATTGGTGACGGTGATGGTGGCCAGAGAGGTGCCCACCGCCAGTTGCATCGAGAAGGTTGGATTGATGCCATCAATGTGGAATAGCAGCAGCAGTGTGGGCACAATGATCACACCGCCCCCGACACCAAAGAGGCCGGCGATGATGCCAGCAACCAATCCTGCGATAAAAGCACCAATGAGTAGAGAAAGCATGATAAAAGCGTCTCGATTTTTGATGGATATATGAGGAGCGTCAGACCTTTAATCTTTGTGGTCCATGCATGGGTTGCTATTGTAGGGGGCGGGTTGCAAAGCAGCAATGATAAAAGCTGTTTTTTTTAGAGGGCTTGGCGATGGATTGGTGAGGAGAAGAACGTTTTCTTTTAAGTGAAGAGGTTCTCTTAAGATCGAAGGAATTTAAAAACTTTAAATTGGAGTGGAATATGCGCCGTGTCAGACCAAGACACTCCAGCCTGACTGGAGTTGCCAGGCGGGTGGTTAAAATTTTAAAAAAAGAGGGTTGGATTGTTCATCCAGGCCGGATTGATCCGAAAGGGGGGCGGGGAGGTCAGACGCGCATCAAGTTGACCGCAGAGAGTAATCGGACACGTATTCGTGTGGCCGGAGGCGGTGTGCAGGAGATGTTTCTCTATGGTGATGTGGTATTATCAGATCTGGTGCGGGTCTTAGAGAAGGCGTTTGATAAAAAGAGCATTGAGTCGATTGAGGATTATCGAAAATAGTGCTTAGGAGATGGTTTAAGTATATCTCCTTGAAGCCAAGTTCTATTTATTGCGTTGAAAACGGTTGGTGATCTCTTGCAACGCTTTAGAATGTTTCTCCAGGAGAGTCAATCTTTAATATATCATCTGATGTGCAAGAAAGAGCATTGCACATCAGGTTTTAAGGCGTTTAAATGAGAACTTTTAATATCAATGATCAAGGGGCTTCATTAGGGGAGATGAGGGCCTGATTCTCTGTATTGGGAAAGTCTTTAATCCGTACACGCCGCCCTTCTAAGGAGAGTCGTTTTTCAGCAAACAGTTTAACGGCTAAGGGGTAGATTTTATGTTCTTGTTGGAGAATGCGTGTCGCCAGTGTTTTGGCATCATCATCATCCTGGATCGGCACAACTGCTTGGGTGATAATGGGACCGGTATCTACACCTTCATCAACAAAGTGAACCGTGGCGCCAGAAAAACGCACCCCTGCATCAATCGCTTTTTGTTGCACGCCTAAACCGGGGAAGGCGGGTAATAGTGCGGGATGAATGTTAATCAAACGCCCTTTAAAGTGGCGCACAAATCCCTCGGTAAGAATGCGCATAAATCCCGCCAGGCAGATGAGATCGACCTGGGTTTGATCGATCTTCTCTTGCAGTGCCCGATCAAAAGCCTCACGATTGGGAAAATCGGTATGATCGATCACCATGGTCGGAATCTGATGGTTTTTAGCGCGGGTTAAACCATAAGCATCGGCTTTATTGCTGATCACCAACGCGATCTGACCAGGAATGTAACCACTTTGGCATTGATCAATCAGTGTCTGAAGATTGGAGCCACTACCTGAAACCAAAACGGCAATTTTAATGGGGGAGGGGGTATTGCTCATGAGAAAAGTACCTGCTCTTTATGATTATTGCGGGGGAGGAGTTCGCCTAAAATGGTGACCTGCTCTCCTAACTCTTGAAGAAGTGTCTTCGCGGCCCCCGCTTCATCGGCAGGAACAATCACGACCATACCGATGCCGCAGTTAAATGTACGCAGCATCTCCATCTCTTCAACATTGCCTAATTGCTGTAGATAGGAGAAAATAGCAGGCCACTGCCATGCGGTGCGATCAATGCGTGCGATGGTGGTTTCCGGGAGAATGCGGGGAATATTTTCTTGAAATCCGCCACCGGTTATATGTACGATACCACGAACGGTATGGGATTGTATCAGTTGAAGAATCGGTTTAACATAGATTCGAGTGGGCGCGAGCAGGGCCTCTCCTAAGGTGCCCTTCTCGAAGGGGTGCTCCAGACCGGGACCATGCTCTAATACCAGTTTACGGATTAAGGAGTAACCGTTTGAGTGCGGTCCTGAGGAGGCCAGGCCAAGCAGGATATCTCCAGGCTGTGATGTCTCTCCGGTGAGAATTTTATCCCGATCAACCGCTCCCACAGCAAAACCGGCCAGATCATATTCCCCTTCGCTGTAGAAATCGGGCATCTCGGCGGTTTCACCACCAATCAGAGCACAACCCGACTGACGGCAACCTTGAGCAATGCCTTCGATCACTAGGGCGGCTTTTTCGGGATGGAGTTTACCGGTAGCGAAGTAGTCGAGAAAAAAAAGCGGCTCAGCACCCTGAACAATCAGATCGTTGACCGACATGGCGACCAGATCGATACCAACGGTGTCGTGTCGATCCATTAAAAAGGCCAGTTTAAGTTTTGTGCCCACGCCATCGGTGGCGGAAACCAGAACAGGATCTTTATAGCGTTCGGCGGCAAAATTAAAACAGGCGCCAAAACCACCGAGTCCAGAGAGTACTTCAGGACGGCGGGTGGAGGCGGCGGCATTTTTAATCAGGGAAATCAAGCGATTCCCAGCATCAATATCAACGCCCGCATCACGATAGGTTAAGCGGTGGGTTGGGGCATCTGAATGATCAGACATGGGGTTTGGCCCTCTTTATTTATGATAAGAAAAATGACATTCTAAAGACAATCAAGTATCCCAAAAGGGGCTACACGTCTCCTTAAGAGAGAGGGTACACTATCCTTGAAGAAGGATAAACAGACGCTGAAAATATGGGGGTGATGGTGCAGTTTTTATTTCGAAATGATTTTCACAGCGTGCGTTTTTTGTTCCTCTTTGGGTTGATCACACTGATCTTCTCCTTAAAGGTGCAGGAAGCTGTGGCGGCGCCGTCGGAATATCGGGTCTCCGATGTTGAGGTGATTGTCAAATTACCGACGGATAAAAATGTGGATGGGCGACAGGTGGCCTTGAAACGCGCAGAGGTTAAGGCGTTTACGCAACTGATGCAGCGGATGATCAGTATGCAGGATCAACAGGCCCATCAGGCGTTTCTTAAGGATTTGAGTAAAAATCTGCGCGGTCTGGTCTCTGATGCGCTGGTACATTCCGAGGTGCGTAAAACCGATGGAACCGGCGTGATCTATCGGGTGGAGGTTGTTTTTCATGCTGCGCCACTGCGTGCGCGATTCAACCAACAGAAAATTGCCTACAGTGAGAGCGCATACCCTCCGGCCCTGGTGGTGTTGGGCGACTTCTCACAGGAGAGTCGGGTGGGGCTTCGGGTTCATCATCCGCTTCTGACCGCGCTTAAAGCGGAAGCAAAGCATTGGGGTTTGACACTGCTGTTTCCTCTAGGGGATGTGGATGACCTGGCCAATCTACAGTGGGATGCTTTGATCGCCTTTGATACAACGCTTTCTAATTGGGTGACTGAGCGCTATCAAACCCCTTTTCTCTGGGCGATGCGATTTGAGTTTCAATCAGGCGAGGGGCAGAGTGGGGATTATCAAGCTTCTTTGGAGGTTTCAGAACGCCGTGAACGCAGGTCTCCACCGAAGGTCCGTTTACAAGAACAGGGGCGTTTTGACAATATTCTTACGGCAAGACAAAAACTTTCAGAAAGACTGGCACACAAGCTGCTTGAAACCTTCGTAGACCGATGGATTCTCAGCAATGCGGTCAAGCCGGAGTTGAGCCACCAGATCACTGTTGTGGTGCAGCATGGTTTTCAGTTTCAGCGCTACGATCAACTGGTTTCTGAATTAAAGAAACTGCCGGGCGTCACGCATTTTAAGGTGAGCCGAATTGAAAGTGCGCAAGCGTGGTTAACCTTTCAGTTCCATGGAGAAGATGAGCGTTTGGAAGAGACCCTGATGCGTTTGACAGGGCTTCCGCGCCTGGAACGAAAAATGGATACAGTTGTGGTACGTTTTCCGTGAATCTGCCCAATTTTCTTTCGCTGCTACGAATCTGTGCGGTTCCTGTCTTTATTGGCTTTTTGGTGGAGGGGCATCACGCCTGGGCGCTGTGGCTTTTCGCCTTTGCAGGACTCACCGATGGCTTGGATGGCTTTATTGCCAAGCGTTTTGGTATGGTGACCACCCTGGGGAGCTATCTTGATCCTTTGGCGGATAAGCTGCTGCTGATTTCAGGATTTATCACCTTAACCGTTCTGGGGCACCTCTCAATCTGGTTAACCCTGATGATGGTGACCCGTGACCTGCTGATTATTGGTGGTGCGGTACTCTATCAGTTGCTGACCCAGTCATTGCGGATGGAGCCTTTATGGATCAGTAAAATCAACACCTTTATGCAGATTATTCTTCTGCTGCTGGTGATGGTTCATCTGACCTATCAGATCGGTGGGGCTTGGATCGACTATTTTGTCTGGTTAACCGCTATGACGACAGGGGCTTCGGGGATTATCTATATCATTGAGTGGAGTCGGCGCGCGCTGGTGGTGTCCGATTCATCATAATTAAGTGGCGTGATAAGGATTCTGTATTAGAAGAGGAGAGATGAAGATGACAGAGCAGGTGGCAGGCATGGAACAGTTTGTATTGCCTTTTCCGTTGGACTCTGTATGTCTTTTTTCCAATCTGGTGGTCGGTGAGGGGAATCGTCTGGCGGTGAAGGCAGCAAAGAAGCTGGATTTAGTGGCCCGATGTGGTTTAACGCTGGTGGGAGAGCAGGGCACAGGAAAGAGTCATCTTTTGCATGCAGCGGTTAAGGAGTGGCAGAAGCGTATACCATCAGAGCGGGCGGCCTATTTTTCAGGAGAGGAGCGCCTGATTGAAACCGCACAGAGTCGTGAAGAGGCTCTGGCGCTTTTTATGCGGAAATATGGCCATCTGGAGATGGTGGCTGTGGATAATCTGGAGCGCATGCGTGATCCTGTAATGCAGGAGGCGGTGCTCTATCTCTATAATCATCTAAAGGAGCAGGGGGGGCGTCTTCTCTTTGCATCCCGCGTTGAACCTGGCCTGTTAACCCAGTTACGTGATGATTTAAGAACCCGTATTCTTTGGGGACCGGTGATTATGTTAGCGTCGCCAGGGGAGCAGGAGTTGGCAGCCATCTTAGAGAAGATGGCGGAAGACCGACAGGTGATGCTCAGTCGAGCCCTCTCTCACTTTCTGCATATTCGTCTTCCGCGTACCGTACCGGATTATGCCCATGCGTTAGCAAAACTGGATCAGGCTGCACTCAGCTTAAAACGTCCGTTGACTGTACCGTTGGCCAAGGGAGTTTTAGGGTTGTAATTAAGGTTGTTGCTGATAGTGCTGACGGATGGTTCTTTTGAGTTTCTCAACCGAGAAGCCATATTTTTCCAATAGATAATCCTGTGAACCGTAGCCTTTGGCAAATTGATCCGGAAATGCCAGACGGATCGGCGCTTTTGGCGCTTTTATAGACTGTTGGGGATGTTGACTGAGGAGATCACTCACTGCATCGCCAAGCCCACCGATACGACCGTGTTCTTCTAAGGTGAACACGGTTTTTCTTTTTTTGATAAAAGATAAAATGGTGGTTTGATCCAGGGGTTTGATGGTATGTGCTTGGAGCACATCAAGGAAAATACCCTGCTTTTGTAGTTGTTCTGCCACCGCAACCGCCCGCCACGCCATGATCCCTGTGGTGATGATGACGCCCTGTTCTCCCCAGGCGCCTTGCAAACTTTGATAGAGACATTGACACTGGCCAAAGATCGCTTGATCTGAGCGTTCGACCAGAGGATCACCACCTTTGCCTAAGCGGATGTAGAGCGGGCCTGGCTGCTGCACGGTTTGGGGGAGTAGTGCATGCATCTGTTGGGCATCGCAGGGGGCGATAATGCGCATGTTCGGTAGTGCCCGCATGATGGCGATATCTTCTAAGGTGGTGTGGGTTGGGCCTAAAGGAGCATAGACCAATCCCCCCCCATTACCAATCAGGCGCACAGGCAGGTTTTGCAGACAGAGATCCACAGCGATCTGTTCATAGCAGCGCCGTGTTAAAAATGTCGCGATGGTATTGACATAAGGGATATATCCCTCCATCGCCAGACCTGCGGCCATACCAATGAGATTCTGCTCAGCAATCCCCTCCATGAAAAATTGATCAGGAAGTGTCTCTTTCATGGCATCAAGGGTGCCGCATCCCAGATCGGAACCTAAGAATAGAATACGGGAATCTTTTTTTGCCAGTTCAAACAGATCATTTAAACAGGTGCGGCGCATGATCTTTTACCCTTCCAGTGCAGCATAGAGTTGATGAAGTTCCTGATTGGAGAGCCGGGAGCGATGGTGCCAGGCGGGATTGTTCTCAGCCTCTGGGATGCCTTTTCCTTTGATGGTATGGCAGATCAGTGCTTTGGGTTTCTCTTGATGTTGATGCAACGTGTGCAGCGCCTCGTTGAGTTGAGTTAAATTATGGCCATCCACCTCTTGGCTATGGAATCCAAAAGCCTGCCATTTTTTAAGGAGCGGTTCAAGATCGAGAACCTCTTTGGTGCGACCGTAGGATTGCAGTTTATTATAGTCGATAATCACAGTGAGGTTGCTTAAGCGGTGTTTATTGGCGGTCAGTGCCGCTTCCCAGATTGCGCCTTCGTTGATCTCGCCATCACCGGTAATCACATAGATATGGTGTAACCTTTTTTGCAGGCGAGCAGCCAGTGCGAGCCCCACACCAATGGAGAGCCCATGGCCTAGCGCGCCGGTGGAGGCTTCGATGCCTGGAAGGGTATCTTTTTCAGGGTGGCCCCCTAAGCGGGACTCTGCTTTACAGAAACTGTCCAGCTCCTCAATGGGAAAATAGCCGTGATCGGCTAAGAGGGCGTAGAGTGCCAGGCAGCCATGTCCTTTGCTTAGAATGAGACGATCCCGTTCGATCCAGCAGGGTTGTTTGGGATCAAATTTGAGGTGATGCTCAAAGAGTATCCGTAAAATTTCGATCAATGAGAGTGCAGGACCCAGATGGCCGCGTCCACCCTTTTCAAGAGCACGTACAACCAAGCGGCGAAGATGGCGGGAACGGTGATCCAAGGACATGGTTTAACCCCAAAAGCTTAAACTTAAAAGTGCTGTGGCCATCAGCAGATAAAAACAGAACTTAATTGAAGGAAACGTGTAAACCGAAGCGTAGGTCATTCGCTTACAATATGCAAGGTGGATGATCTTTGTAAACGGCATAAAAATTGTTTTTTTATTGAAATAATCGGTGCCTCTTTGCGCGGGGTATGATAAAATTGTTTTATCTGTATTGAATGGAACCGAAACGCTTTTGGAGGGGTCCAATCCTTATAACGTTATGCAAGGCGTCTATCAACTCCAGGTGAGCTACTCCTCATTAGAAGATCGTATCTTATTGCGTATCAATACCCATGATGAAATGATGTTTCAATTCTGGTTGACACGCTATATCGTCAAACGTTTTTGGCCTCTTCTGATGCAGGCTTTAGGTAAAACAGCGCCACCGCAGGGAGCGCTCCCTTTTGAGGCCGCTGAGGCACAACAGATGAAGGCGCGTCAGCAGCAACTCTCCTCTTTTCAGCATCAGGCCGCCATTGAGCAGGCGGACTTTAAACAAAATTTTAAAAAGGGGCGCGTGCATAAAATTTTGGGTGACGCACCGCTGTTGGTACACACCTGTGTTTTACGTCCTAAACAGGAGAAGGGGTGGAAGATGCAGTTGCGTAGCCAGGATGGCAAAGGCGTTGAGGTGATGTTGGGGATGGAGCTACTGCACTCTTTCTGTCACCTGTTAGCAAAGACGGCAAACCAGGTGGATTGGGGATTGCACCTCAATCTGGAGGGAGCCCATGTTGTTCCGCCCATGACCACACGGCAGATTCACTAACCTATGTGACGCGCTTTATGAAAAAAAAACTACTGGTCTGTGTTGCAGAGCGTGTCTCTAAGAAATCCTGCGCCGGTGAGGGCAGCCTTGAGATCGTTGATCAATTGACATCCATGGTTCAAGCACGTAAGCTTCCTTTGGAGGTTCAACCCATTTACTGCTTTGGACGCTGTGAAGAGGGACCTAATATCCGTCTGGCGCCGGGAGGGCGTTTTTTTACGATGGTAAAAGAGGAAAAACTGGCTGATTTATTGCAAACCATCGAGCAGGAACTTTTAGAGTGATCGATACGCAACCCTTTTTATGTGATACTGAAGGGTTGAAATACTTTTCTTGAGAGCAAGATCATGGCAACCACGCCTACAGGAATGATTGGTTCTGCATTGAACCTGAATAACAAGGTGCGGGGGCGGCCTGGTAATATTACCTCGTTTGGTCGTCAGCGTGTCACCCTTGATCCCGTGCGACAGGCGTTGACGCGCAGTATTGAGGCGCGGGAACGTGAGTTGCCGGTTTCAAATGAATTTCCTTATCCCACCGATCCCAATGATCTGGCGCGTCTGAGAACCCGCGCCTCTGCCTTTGCTAAAGGCACATTGGTTGAAGAGGTGCCGACACAAAAATTGATCGAAGATAATCTCCCCTATCAGGTTGATGATGTGACCCCCGGTTTTTATGGCTTGCGTCAATCGATGGTGGCCAATCTCTCGGCGGCATCCAGTGCAAAAAATGGCCTTTTAACCGGTGGGCAGCGCAGTGCGGCGGGGGAACTCTATACAAAAATGCAGGTGGGGTTCTATCCTGAGCCTTGATGTTAGCGATTTTGTTTATAAAAAAAGAGCGGCCTTAAAAAATGAGGGCGCTCTTTTTTTTATCTACTTTCAGCTATTTTTATTGCAACTTATGCGGTGGTGTTTTTATCTTGTCCATAGATCATGCAGGTGCCACGCCCCATGGCTTTGGCTTGGTAGAGTGCGGAGTCGGCTTTTTTAAGCAGGGTATCTGGTGTATTGCCATGATCAGGAAAGATGCTGATGCCAATACTGACGCCCACAGTGCAGCGTTGGCCTTTGAGCAGATAGGGGCGCGCAATCTCCTGATTGATTCTGTTAGCGATCTGGATGGCGGCGGACTCCTGGTTCCACTCTGGGAGTAGGGCGACAAATTCATCACCACCGATACGGAAGATGGAGTCAGAATCTCTGAGGCATTGATGAAAGCGTTGAGCGACCTCTTTTAAGAGCAGGTCGCCCACATCATGGCCTAAGGTGTCATTGATCGGTTTAAAGTTATCAAGATCAAGATAGAGAATAGCCAGTTGTTTGTCGTTATGGCGACGGAATTTATGGAGCATCTTTTTCAGGGTTGAATTAAGTACTCTTCGGTTATTCAATCCCGTTAGTGCATCTTTGGTGGCCATATTCTGGTAGGTCTCTTTCTGTTCGTGCAGTTTGCCAATGTGGGCATAAACAATAAAAGAGGCGGCCTCTAAGGCGCGATCGAGCAGTTTAATCTCATTGCCTCGATCAACGACGTGACAGGTTTCGTTGAGGTGGCCAACATCGATACCATCCACAGCACAGACCTCCATCAGGACCATCGCTTTGCGGTGAAGGCGGCGGAGTGGGAAAATCAGGAGCACATAGTTGGCAATGCCTAAGAGGGCGACAAGAAGCAGAATAATGACCGCAGACCAGCTTAGACGGGCACCAATCTTAAAGAGTGGCGTGTGTGAGTCGAGGTAAAAATGGGCGATAAAGCCAACGTCGTTATCGGAAATCTTGAGTTTAGAGAAGTAGATGGCTTGTTGTTTTTTATGGTTTTCCTGCATAAAATAGTGTGAATCTTTGAATGTGCGTTGGATCTGTTCTGGTGTAATGGCGAGAAGTTCTTGAACTGTTTTATTCGCAGGATATTGCACCTGTTGGCCATTCTGAAGACCAAAGGCTACATTTAAGAGTGCAGGATGTTTGAGACGCTGTTTTAAGCGTTGGCCGACATCAATGGCGATCCCGATGACGCCGACAATCTCTTTATTGATATAGAGTGGTGTGGTGGTTTGCAGGGCAATTCCGTTGATGTGAGGAAGGCTGGAGAGTTCCCATTCGCCTTTCAGCGCTTTTTTGAGTCCACGCAAGGTGTTGGGCAGATGGGTATGATGGTGTTGTTGTGCCTGGAAGATAATTTTTCCCTTGGCATTGGCCAGCCAGATGCGGTTTAGACCTAAGTTAGGGAAGAGGGTTGCAAAGTAGCGGTGGAGTTTCTGGCTGGTTTGATCGGGCTCTTTTGTGGCGTTCTGCATCATTTTCCTAAGAAGATGATTCTCTTGCAGCACATGGGCCAGACGTGGCAGAGCCAGGGTCTCCTCTTCGAGAATATTTTTAGCGCTTTGATGTAATTTGAGAAACTCTTTATCGAGACGTTGATGGATATCTTCGTGGACAGGAAAATAGTTGATAAAAAAGACAGAGATAATGCTCGCCAGCGCGGTGAGTACGAGCATGCCTAAAATGGGGTAGATCAGGCTTGTACGGTCGGAGAAAGAGACCTTTTTCTCTTTTTTGGGGGGGCGCTGAGACGAAGACAATGTTTCTCTTCCTTGGGAACTTTTAAAAATCCATTCTATTTACAAAAGGGCTATTAAAATAACGATCACGGTTTGTCGTGCGGATAAAACAGTATGCTGCTAAAGATATTCTAAGCGTGCATCATTGTATCCTACATGGAGTCTTTTTCAATAGCTCAAGCTGATTGTAAAGGAAATGTTTAATCTCTACCATGTTTTTTTGCCATCGCTGTGACAAAATTATATGTTTTGGTTTTTTGATTGTTGGAAACGGACTATAATGATATTAACATATATCAATTTATTTGAAACTTATTCGGCTTGGAAGCGATAAAAAAAAGCACTGTTTTTTTGAATAATATGTCTGTTTTGTGGTCTATGAAGTGTTTATAAACGTGGTGGAAGTTTGCGTCGAGCGATATCTTTTTGGGCTAAATTTTTATGTTTGAATGGCTGATTTGAGAAATAACATCTATTTTTTTGTTAACGTTCCCCTTTAAGAATCCGATAATAATTCTCATCGAAGCTGTTTACAAAATTCCGGGGAGTAAAACAATGAATGGTTTCAAATCAGTGCGTAAGAAACGTATCCTGTGGGCGATTTCAGGTTTGAGTATGATGGCGCTTCTGCCGGCCTGTCAGATTGTGACAGATCCACCAGCGGTTTATGCGATTCCAACAACAATGGTTGCACCGCCACCGGTTATGGTACAGCAGCCGCCTGTGGTTGTGCAGTCGCCGCCAGTGGTGGTTCATCGTCCTTCAATGGTGGCCGCACCAATGATGCCAATGGCGCGGATGATGCCCCAGGCAATGCCTCAGGCGATGCCTCAAACCATGCAGCAGCCCTATATGGCACAACAGGCGCCACAGGCGACATATCCGATGAGTGTGCCTAAGTAGCGGGTCTGTTTTAGATGGATGTTCAAGGGATAAGAGGAGTTAGGGTCTAGCTCCTCTATCGGTTAAGATGATCGCTGTAGGTTTGGATAAGCCGGCGTATTTATAAAACAAGAGATGGAAGCTCAAAAACAACTTATCATTTTTTTGCTGAGTACGATACAGTAAAATAAAGTTTTATGGTTTATAGGAGAGCGTGTTATGTATCGAGTGGGAATGGATAAAGGGATGGTTAAAGGAATTACATTGGCGGCTTTTCTTTTTTCAGGTGCATCGATAAGCCATGCGGAGTCGATTATTGCGCAGATGGATGATTATCCTGTACGCAAAGTGCCACCGGCAGGTGTTGAGTATATTTATCATCAGGGGTTAATGCATCCGATGCACTACTGGTGGTCGCAATCGCCATCTAAGAAGGGGGGGTGGGACTATTATACCCCTGTCGCACATGCCTATCAGCCGGTTCCGGTGGTGATTCGAGAGGCGGCATTAAAACCACGGATTACAGCGCTTTCTCCTAAACCACGAAGTGCCAAATTTGTTAAAGATCATCGGGGACGAGGTTCCATTGCACCCTCTTCTGGTCTGTTGATGAAGACCAAGGTGGATACATTGGCGCCGCCTGCGCGTGCACCGCGTATGATGCCAACGCCGGTACAGACCCCCTTTGTCAGTCGAATGGATCAGGTGGCCGCGCAGGAGAAGGCGCTGGCGACTTATTATACCTCATCAAAAGCCCAGCGTGCTTCCAATCGTCGAGCCCAGTCCGTATCTCAAAATCAGCAGGCGGCAACAGCCAATCCAGGTGGTGTGACGCCGCAGCAGGGTGGGGCTTCTGAGACGGGCGCACCGACGCCTCAGACAGATACGGTTCAACCAGAGCCGATGATGCCTCAAGGCGCGCAGAATTCGAAATATCAGCCACTACCTCTTGGAGGTGGTGCGCCGATGCAGTCAGCATACCATGTTCCTCAACCCACGCTTGAGTCGTCGGGAAAAACATGGTCAGGAACAGCATCATCGTTGGCATCGAAAAGTGTATCGCAGCCAAGATATGTTGTAAAAGGAGCATCGATGTCGATCTCACAGCGAGGTGCGGCGATGCCCTTGAAAAAAGAAGATCATCTCTGGCGTGCAGAGAGTGAGAAACCGGTACAGTGGTTGGCCGAAGGGGAAAAAGTTTCGGCAGGATCAACAACCGCTGTGGCAGAATCTTCAGCCATTTCTGAAGTCTGGTTTTAATGCATGTTAAAGAGGTGGATCTTCTCTCTATTAAGGTATGGAAAAATTGACTTTTTTTATAATCCAGGAAGGAGAAGCCATGATCCACATTAAAGCAAAGCGACGTATGTCGATGTTTGTTGTTGGCGGCGTATTAGGGGGTTCGATGCTCTCTGTTTCGACAGTAGCGATGGCGGACCCCGCAGGAATTGGTATTGCTTTAGGGGGTACGGCGCTGCTGGGATTGCTGTTGCATGCCAGTCAGCCCATGCCGCAACCGGTTGAACCTCAGATCGATATTATCCGTTATGAGCGTAAGAGAGGCCCTGCACTGCGTTCGCAGGTGATCCACTCTGCACCGGCGGTGGTCTACTCTTCGGTATCGCCCATTCAGGTGATGCCCCAACCGGCGCCTATGCCACAGTATCATGCACGTCCTGTAGCCACTTATGCCCCAGCACCCAGATCTTATGCGCCTCAACCCGTATCCTATGCGGCGCCAAGATCTTATGTGCCACAAGCACAGCCCTATGCGCCGATGGCGATGCCACAACAGGCGGCACCCCAGGCGATGCCTCAAGCCGTACCCCAGGCGATGCCTCAAGCAATGCCTCAAGTGGTTCAGCAACCGGCGTCTTATGCGCAGCCACAACCCCTTTACTCAGCACAACCGGCGTCCTATTCACCGGCGCCACAATTTGCAACGCAGCCTTCTTATCAGCCAACACAGATTAATCCCTATTCTGTTATAAGATAAGGTCAGGCTTAATCGCGCGACTTGATTGAGGAGAACATTAAAAATGACGAAATGGACGATCAGAAAACGGATACTCTTTTTTGGCCTACTGTTCTCCCTTTCAGGTATTGGAGAAGTGCAGGCTAACGCGACACAATATCCCACTTACTCTATACCAAATCAACCTCAAACTGTGATGCCTTCACAGCCTACACCACAACAGAATGCATGGCCTTCGATGCCTATGCAGCCGATGATGGAACCTCATCCTTCAGCGGTCGTAGACCAGGCAGTGCCTGGGCAGCCTGTACCGGAGCCACCAAAGTCTCAACCAGAAGAGAAGGAACTCGTGATTTATGAGTATGAGCCGGGTCCGATCTATGTTCCAGAGTATGCTTATAACCATACCGCCCATTATGCAAACTATACCCATGGTTCGAGTTGGGTGTACCGTTATACACCAGAGGTTCAAGGGTGGGCTCCTGCAAAACGTGTCCCTGTCTATAGTTGGCCGATGATCAAGGTCTCTGATGATAAAGAGGCTCAAAGGAGAAGAGGCGTATCAAGGCGTCGGAGATAAAACAGAAAAAGGGAGTCTTTGTGGCTCCTTTTCTCTTTTTACTGGAGTGTTTAGAATGAAGGGAAAAATATTTGGTTTAAGTCTGGCGTTCTATGCAACGTTGAGTTGGTCGCAGGATGTTTGCGCACAGTGGGTTGTCTGGCCTGGTGGTTATGCAACTCCTGTTCCGCAGTACAGTTCGGTGTATACCGTTGAATCGGGTTCCTATCCCGATGTCTATTCCCCTTTTATTACATCAGAGATGATGCCTGGATATCTCTCTTCGGCTCTGCCTGAGGAGATGCCTGCAGCGCCTTACAACATGACACCCATGGCCTTATCATCGCCAGGCATGATGGCACCAGCGACTCTACCTGCAATGAGTCCTGGCATGGCACCAGCGACTCTGCCTGCAATGAGTCCCGGCATGGCACCCGTTCTGCCCGCAATCAAAACAATGATGATGCCTGGAATGCGTGGTGTGGTGTTTACGGTTCATGAGGGGAGTTATCTTTTTCCGCAGAATGCCATTAGGGCTTCGCAACGGATAAGACATTTGGGATTGCAGGCGTATCAGCTTCCTGTCTCTGTCAGGGGGCAGAATTATATTCGTATTTCAGCGGGTCTTTTTCGTCAACACGCACAAGCGGAACAGGTCTTACGTCGTTTGCAGCAGACGGGAAAATTTCAGGGGCGGGTGATTCGCTATATCTTTTAGGGAACATCTAAGATGGTTTGATCGTTTGCGCCTTGATAGGTTGGTGGATTACCATCGGTATCGAAGTAGAGTTGTACTGAGCTGACCGCATCCTGAATGCGTTGATTCATGCTGTCTAAGCGGCTGAGCAGTTGCTCAATAATGCGATCTTTGATCTTCTCACGGATATCAGAACCTAAACGTTCCATCAATGCTTTATCGATCTCTAAAATATAGGCGGAATCGGTGGCAACAACATGGCTGGTGCGGCGTCGGTTGGTGAGAAAGGCCACTTCACCAAAGAGTGTACCGGGTGTCAGCGTAGCCAGGGGTGTAGCCTCGTCATTTTGAAACACCTGGGCTTCTCCAGAGAGTAGGATATAGAAGCTACGTCCGCGTTCCCCTTGAATAATCAGATACTCTCCAGGAGAGCAGCGTTTGAGTTGGGCATAATTGGAGGCGATCCGTTTTTTTTCGTAGGCAGAGAATGCTTGAAAGAATTGTACTTTATCTAAAATGCGCAGAACCACCTCCCGCCCTTTCTGCATTTCAGCAACAATTTGAGTCTGGGTCTGCCACGCCTTGGGAGAGAACATGTCACGCCATTGGGCAATGGTTTGGGGACGATCCTGTTCTAAAACATTGAGAGCACGATCAATGGCTGAGAGCATATAAGGAGGACAGCGGCTGTTTCCTGCAATCAGTGCAGGGGTTAGTGGATCGGTTTTTTTGCGCAGCACAGCCAGACTGCGTGCCGATGAAGCGATAGGAATGACATCGGAGACTAATCGGTAGAGTAGGGAGCCTAATGCGTAGATATCGGTCCAAGGGCCTTGACGGTCACTTCGGCCCACATACTGCTCTACCGGGGCATAACCGGGGGTGACGAAGATGGTTAATTTTTTAGTGTATTCATAGATCGCTTCGCGGGCGGAACCAAAATCGAGTAGAACAGGCGTGTTGTCTCGACGCAGATAGATATTACCTGGCTTAATATCCCGATGAATAAAGCCATGGTTATGGAGGGTCTCTAAAGCATCCAGCAGGGGCATGAGCATCTGGATGATCTGTTGACAGGTGAAACTCTCTCCAGCGCCTAACCGTTTGGAGAGACTGGTCCCTTCTTCGAAACGCATCACCATATAGGCGGTATTGTTGGCGGTAAAAAAGTCGAGAACCCGTACAATATGGGGATGATCAAAGCGCGCCAATGTTTTGGCTTCCATGGCAAAGCGTTCGATCCCCTGCTGGAAGGCCGTGCTGTTATCTTCATCGTCGTTGCTGTTGAGGACCACTTGACCATCGGCACTTCGGGATAGGAGTTGGGGTGGAAAAAACTCTTTGATTGCAACCGCTTTTTTGTTTTGGCAGTCCCTTGCCAGATAGGTGATTCCAAATCCGCCCTGCCCAAGAATTCTTTTTAAATGATATTGACTGTTTTTCAGCGCTGTGCCCATGGGTAGTGCCTGGGGAAATTTGGCTGGTTTATCCTCCGCGGGGATGGTTGTGGTCACAATAGACTCCTTGGGCGTGGCATCAATTGAGGTCTTAAGAGAGATTGGGCCAGGTTGCAGGTGGGCTTTAAGTTAAGGACCTGTGTTTTA
>JBQGBW010000039.1:0-35239 GCA_052043475.1 Magnetococcales bacterium HHB-1 | reverse complement strand
AGTAAATGTCGTTTTGTGATCCAAGGATCATCCTTGGCACCGCATTGAGGGCAAACAAACCCATCCGGCCATTTTAACCGGAGGAGGTATTCCCAGCATGCCTTCTCATCTGCAAATCGCTCTTCAAATTCCAGCATCGTGCGGGGATAATCGATACCACGAATGGGATAGTTTTGAATGTTCATCCAAATAGGATACATGATCCATCACTGGATTTAAATGGATAGGACTTGAGCTAAATGGATACCTAGTTAAATTATTTACTATCATATGGTTAGCTTGTGTAACTATGGCTTGCATTTTTTTCGAAATGGTGCGTTGATTTGAGCATGAATGTGGAGAAATATACTGTAACTATCTAAAAGTACTATCTATAGTCTATTGTGAGCGTTTTCGCTCCATGTGTTAATATGCTCTTCATTGTAAGAACAAGATATCTCGAAAACATGGGGTGCAAGCCCTGTCCCTCCCATGTGCGGCCTAGCAAGGCCATGTCAATCAAGTGAGTGAGAATCTCATCCAGGTAACCACTAGCCACGGGCCTGCTATCGAACCTTGCGGACATGGATGGCAACATCCTGTTCGATGCATAGGTACGAGTCTCTGATACCCTTGAACAGATTCGAATTTGGTTGGTATCACACCAGACTATGTAGCGCAGATCGGAAAAAAGTGGTTGGAGTCTGCACGGTTGAAGGACGAGAGGGAAGGGGAGTAGAAAGGTCGTAGGAAAGGGGAGTAGAAAGGTCGTAGGAAAGGGGAGTAGAAAGGTCGTAGGGAAGGGGAGTAGAAAGGTCGTAGGGAAGGGGAGTAGAAAGGTCGTAGGGAAGGGGAGTAGAAAGGTCGTAGGGAAGGGGAGTAGAAAGGTCGTAGGGAAGGGGAGTAGAAAGGCATCTCAAAGGCAACGCAGAAATGCTCCTCCACGTCCTTCAGAGAAAGTTCAAATCTCTACCGTCGTGGGTTCCAGACAAACTGTTCAATGCCAGCTCTGAACAGTTAAAAGTCTGGTTAGACCGTGCATTGGACACTAGTTCTCTTGATGAAATCTTTGAAGAGCCAAAACAGCATTAGCTTTCCATGTTTTTACGGGTCACAATGATTCCATGCCGTATCAATATGTTACCCATGTTTTGCAACCCAAATTCGCCCTAATCCAACACACAAATTTTCTCCATATTTCTACCTCTAGAAAACAGAGAATCGTTTGCAAAGCGTTGCGTCTGCTCGACCATTTTTTTATTTTGTAAACATTCTCTATTTTTCAGCCATCCAGTTTGGATGGCTTTTTTGCGTTAAAAAGACCAATAAAACCAATGGTTAGCGAGAGTATTAAATTCATTGATACCGCATTAACGGGCACCGCACCCAGCCTGTTTTTCTCAATTCTGGCCATTTCTCTCTCTGTTTCTCTCTACGACGGGTATTTGTGCTTTTCATGACCCGTTGACGGGTCATGGGAAAAGCTTAGGAGAATCAACCTATTTACAGCACTTGCTAATATAGGTCGCCTTTTTGGGTTGCAACTTTTTTATGCTACCCTCCAGGGGCGTATGCGACTGTTTTAATAACGATTCTCCATGCTAACTTTTCGTTTACGCGCTGTTTTTATTCGTTTTTTCCAGCTCACTGCCTATTTTTTTCAACTCCTCCAGCACAATCCGCATCACACCTTCCAATGCACCGTTCCCCAAAGAGCCACAATCTATCAACACCTGTGATACAGAAAGTGCTTTCGATATGCTCAGATTGATGCTATCCAACTGCTTGAATGATAAGCTTATTGCTTTGTCCATGGTATCGTCTCCTGTAATGATGATTGGTAAGGCGACGACACCATAAACAGATCTTATCCAGAAGCAAAGGACAATAAGACAAGATTCAGATTTCCATAAAACAGGCTATTGCACCGTCTGACTCTCCATGGAAAAATATCTGTTCTGCTCTTCCCATATCATTGGAAATGGTTTGCGCAAATCGGACGCTGTCAGCGTTTCTGGTTGCGTTCCATTGGCTTTGTTGCGCAATTGCCGCCTGATGGTATACAATTTATCCTTCTTAATGAGGAGGAATGTTTTTATGAATGCAGCAGAGCAACAAGCCATCAAAGTCCAGTATCGAGTTAAAAACTGGCGTGAATACAATAAAGCTCTTGAAAATCGTTATAGCATGACATTCTGGTTTGATGAAGAAACAGCTTATGGATGGTATGAATCAGCCAAGCCAAGTGAACCTGGACGCCCCAAAACTTATTCAGATACAGCAATTGCCTGTGGTCTTATAATCAAGTCAATATTTCGGTTACCATTGCGAGGCATGAAAGGCTTTTTATCATCGATTTTCCAGGTCATGGAACTTCCACTGAAGGTACCAGATATATCCAGGTTTTCTCGTCGTCAAGCAGATTTAGAAATTGAGTTGCCACAGGGACAGAGGAAGGAGTCGTTGCATGTTGTTGTTGATTCCAGTGGTCTAAAAATCCATGGTGATGGTGAATGGAATAAACGTAAGCATGGAGGAACCTCTCGTCGTCGTAAATGGAGAAAGATGCATATCGCTGTCGATGAAAACAGCAAGGAGATTACAGCTTCTCTACTTACAGATAGCAGCGCAGGAGATGGTGCTCAATTACCTGATCTACTTGATCAAACGCCTGATAATGTTCATCAGGTATCAGCAGATGGTGCTTATGATTCGCAGGCCTGTCATGAAGCCGTTGCACGATATGGCGCAACAGCAACAACCCCTCCTCGTAAGAATACAAAGCTTGAATGGGAAGATTGGGATAAAGATACAGAGGATCAAAGAAAAGAACTTCGGAAAGAAATAGTCAGATTGGGGCCATCTAAATGGAAGCAATTGAGTGGCTACCATCGCAGAAGTCTGGCTGAAAACGCATTCTTTCGATTTAAGACCTCTTTCGGAGTTCATCTGTCTGCAAGACGTGATGATAACCAACTTATTGAGGCTAAATTAAAGTGCTCAATCTTGAATAAATTTACAGCCCTTGGAATGCCTAAAAGCTGCCCTGCTATGGTGTAATGCGTCTGGAGTAAGAGGCTTTATATCAAAATTTCTTTTTGCGCAACAAAGCCCCATGATCTGGAGAATCGATGATAAAAAGCCTTTCATGCCTCGCAATGGTAACCGAAATATTGACTTGATTATAAGACCACAGGCAATTGCTGTATCTGAATAAGTTTTTGGGCGTCCAGGTTCACTCGGCTTGGCTGATTCATACCATCCATAAGCTGTTTTTTCATCAAACCAGAATGTCATGTTGTAACGATTTTCAAGAGCTTTATTGTATTCACGCCAGTTTTCAACTCGATACTGGACTTTGATGGCTTGTTGCTCTGCTGCATCCATAAGAATATTCCTCCTCATTAAGAAGGATAAATTGTATACCATCAGGCGGCAATTGCGCAACAAAGCCCTTGAAGTAGGATGTCCTATGATATTAATGACTGTTTTCTTGAAGATAGTAGCTTGAAAACGCGATATCCCAGAAGGATCATAACCAATATCGCATAGATATAGGGCTCACCATTTTCTGGCTCAGCAGCCAATATAAAATGAATGGCTGTGAGCATACCGATGAGATAGAGTGCGCGATGGATACTTTTCCAGAGGCGTCCGCCCAGTTTTTTGATTGCGCCCTTAAAAGAGGTGGCCGCAAGGAGTGTCAGGCCAAGAAAAGAGAGAAAACCAAGCCAGATAAAATGGCGTTGGGTGGCATCTTTGAGAATTTCGGTACCATTAAAATTCCATTCCAGGGCAACATAGGTTAGCACATGAAGTAGCGCATAAAAGAAGGCAAAAAGCCCAATCATGCGGGAGTACTGACCTAAAAAGCGTAACCCTGTGAGTTCGCTGGTTGGACGAATGGTTAAAGAGAGCAGTAGAAAATTAAAGGCCCAATCGCCCAGATAGCGGCTGAAAAACCCTACGGGCATATGTCCTGAAGAACTACCAGGAAGATAACCACTCACCACAACACGGCCGATGAGCCAGAAGAGAGGGAGTAGGGCGGTCATAAAGACCAGGGGTTTAAAATCAACGGGAGAACTGGTTGATATCTTATGGTAGCGTGATTCATCAATACCACGCAACATCAGCCAGATGGCATAGCTCATAACCAGCAGGTTGCCTGAGGCAATGAGAATAAAGGGCGATTGTGGACTTACGGCATCGAAGTAGTAGCCGCCACTCTGAACCAGTAATACAATACCGATTCCTCCCATCAGCATAAAAGCGCCCTGAACCGAGCCCAAAAGATGTTTGGGGGAGAGATCCAAGGTTAAAACTTTGGGCGCCACCAGACAGCCGGCCTGACCAAAGCCTATCAGAATCATGGGGAGTAGAACGATCCAATCAAAGGGGTTGGTGACAAAACCTAAACTGAGAAATCCGGCCCCTGCCGCGCCTAAGCTGGCGGCAATGGCTGAGATCCGGCTGTGACGCTCCATAAACCGGGTCCAGAATGGCATGGACATCAGTACAATCACGCCTAAAAAGCCGATCATGGTGCCGGAGTGCACCACCGCATGAATACGACTCATGCCGACAATATCGGCAAATGAGACGCACCAGAGCGAAAAAAAGAGGCTGATAAAGATCATATCCGCCCGTGTATAGAACGCGGCGGAGAAGCTGAGTTTCATGCGGGGATCATGAACGATCAGTTCCAGAACCTCTTTAAAGGAGATCGGCTGTTCATAGGTGGGAATATCATCCCAGAGATTTTTTTTAACCAGAAAAGCGCCTAAAATACTGGCTAAAACCAAAATACCCATGATCCAGAAAAGTCCGTTCTCTTGATCTGAGATGCGGATCACAATGGCATAAAGAATGGTACTGCCAAAGGCCATCATGAAAACGGTTTTCATCAGTAGTGTTGGGCGGTTGCGAAAATTGCTCAACTCTCCGGCAATGATGGATGCCTGAAGTTGCACTGTATCCGCGCCCACGGAGATAAAGATCCTCAAGATATAGTAGATAACCAGTCCACCCACCCCAAGTGCCACGCCGATGGATACACTGAATGGGGCGAGTACAACGCCCCAGGCCATGAGTAGAAAACCGGTAATCACCAGAGGAAGACGCCCTGTTCTATCGGAGAGATAGCCAAAAACGCCCATCCATAAGAGGCTGCAAATTTCGGCAACAACTTGAATACTGGCATTGATCGATCCGGCGGTTTCAAAGGGAATTTCTAATACCGTATCTAAGAAAAGGGGTTGAATCCCCACCACCAGCGCAATGGTTAAGGTGCCGATTGCTGAGATAAGATAGACAGTATTCCAGGTTTGGCGGTCGTTTCCATGGGGGAGCGCGGTTTTCATGGTTGGATCTCCATGCGCTGGTTATTGCGTAGAAAACAGCGTTTACCGTTCACTGCAATCACACGGGTATACATCACTGAATCGTGGGTGGTGTTAGGCAGCCGGAAAGCATCTCCCTTAACATAGGCACCATGGCCAATGGGGCAGTTGATCTGAAACAGATATTGTCTTGACCTTAGGGCAATCCAGTGTGGACGATTAATGCCGTTATTCACCAGCGCCAGTAGAATTCCAGCACCGGGTGGTTCAACCAACTGTTGTATGGTTCCTTGAAAACGGTGAAGATCTCCGGTGGGATGCATGGTTGAAGCCGATGGTGGAGGCGTGGTTCCCAGGGCCCAGATACTGTGGCAGTTTCTGCATGGTTGTCTTTCGCGGCCATCACGATGTGGAGCGCGAGTTCCCGCTTGAATTGGGGGCGCTGTCTGGAGAGGATTTAATGCCTGATGCATGGGCGGGGTGGTGTTGGCTTGGTTTTGGATAATCTGATGACAACTGGAGCAGACCATCTTTTCGCGACCATCTTTGTGGGGGGCACGGGAGGTATTACGGATGGGCGGGGCGTGCTCGTAGGCTTCATCTTCCCAAAAATCGTCGGAGAAGAGTGCAATACTGAGGATAATTACACCAAAGGAGATGCCGATTGCGGTGAGCCAGTGGGATACTTTATCGTCTTGAATTGTTTTTTGTCTCATGGCCTGATTTTATAATGGATAGAGCCGATATTCCAGCATGGTGATAATAAAAATCATCTCTTTGCTCTGGCGTTTTAGCTCACGCAAAACATTATCAAATTTCAATGCAGAATCCACGGGTTAGAATGGTCCTGTCTCTGTGGGGGAGGTGATAATATCGATCACCTCTTCCTGGGGGAGATGTTGTGCTTTATAGGGGTATCCCATCATCTCCAGCGCGTGGGCAAAGGTGCGTAGATGGTTGCGTGAACCTCTTTGGATATTTTTATAGATTCGGATAAGATCACTGTTTTGTGTTGCGCGAATGGCCTGTTCTAGATCATGGATATCCACCTCCTCGATTAAGGCGCCCACCATGAGGGCATTCAGTTGTGAGGTGCTTCCCTGTTGAATGAGACGGTTATAGAGCTGTTGGATTTGTCTGTTATTAAATGCGCCATACATGTGGTTAGAAACAGGGTCAGGCAGTCCATAATGTTGAATTAACATCCCCACACGATCCATATGCCGCTGTTCAGAACGGCTGATGCTGGTAAATAGTCTGGTCTTCCATTTTTGCATCAGAAAAACATAGACATCCCGGGCCATTTTCTCTTCTTCACGCATATACATCAGGTGGTGAATCTCTGTGGCTGTCAGGCCAGAGGATGTCATCTGCTGGTTTGAGATCTGTGGTGCAGGGAGGCGGTCCATGGTGGAGGGGTGACGTTGCGGTGTCTCTTTGCTCTGGGGGAGTGACAGCCAAGCGGGCTTTTGATCGCTTGGCAGTAAAAAGAGCGTGGAGACCACCGCAATAATCAGGCCCAATATAATAATAAACAGAGGCGGGGAACTCGGTTTAGGGCAGCCCATATCTTGAGTGGGTGAACAGCCTGATTGGGGGGGGCAACTGGAACAGTTATCCTTGTCTGGATTGATCTCTTCAACAATGGGGGGGAAGGGGGACTTATCGGAGGTCATGGTGTTTTTCCTGGCGGTGCATTTTTAAGCATTTTGTTCTGATAGTCAGTGCACGAATCCCGTGCGACATAAAATGTCTCTTTAAGTTGGCAGAGTCCTGTATCTGCACGGACAGATCCACGGGCCGAAGAGAGCGCTGAGAAACCGGGTAGTGCCTGCTCTAAGGCATGAGGATGATTGATAAAGTAAGTACATGTTTTACATTCCCTGACGGTTTCCATCACTTTTAGATCTGTGCCCAGTAGTTGCCGAAGATATAGACCGAGAGAATAAAGCCTAAGATGACATTAACGATGACGCCAAGGGTAAATGCACTAAAGGCGCCACCGCCCACTTTTTTCAGATCACCAAAGCGTGTACTCAAACCGATGGAGAGGAAGCAGAAAATAAAGGTCCAGCTGCGTAGTGCACCTAGAGGGGCTAACAGTTCGGGCTTGATCACGGTCTCGAAGGTCTGACTATCCTGTGTGGTGGTGTAGAGTGAGATGGTTAAAGAGGCGAGAAAAAAGCCGATGACAAACTTAGGAAAACGGCGCCAGATTTCACCTTTATCCACTCCTTTTTTGCGCTTTTGATCGGTTTTGTTCCAGACGGTGGTGGCGATGATCGCCCAGATCAAAGACCAAAGACCGATCCAGATATCACGTCCGATCACTTTCATGAGGGTAAATGCTTTGATCGCGGACTCTTCGTTTCCAGCCATTTTACCCACGGTGCTGGCGGCGGCAAAACCGGCGGCATCGGCAAATTCTGATGTACCGATCCAGGCGCCTGCGATACCTGGGGGAAGTTGGAGTTGTTGGGCGGCAAAAGGGAGTGCAACAATCATCACCAGAGCCCATATGACCACCAGAGTGACGGTGCTGTAGATATGCTCTTTTTTAGCACCTACTGCCGCAGCAATGGCCATGGCGCCCGAGACACCGCACACAGATCCTCCGACACTCAGTACAGCGGCCTGGCGTCGGTCCAGATAGAAGAGCCTGGTTGCAGAAAAATAGATGGTGACACAAGTGATAATGGAGATAAAAGAGGCTTGACCAATTGCAACCGCGCCAGCACTGGCAATCAGGGTGATTGGAAAGGTTGCACCTAAAAGAATGATCCCCAGTTTAACATAATATTCCACCCGGAGGGCGCTTTGCAGCCATGGGGGGATGGTCATGGTGTTGGCAATCAGCAATCCAAGCAGCAGGGCTACGAGGGGAGGTTCTAGGTTATAGTTCTCTGCATGCGCCCAGCCCCCCACAGCAAAGATGATGACGGAGAGAAAATAGAGCAGTGTAAAGCCGCGTAGAAAATGCCACAGCGCGATCCCCATAATTTTGCAGGAGATGCCAAAGAGGGTGAGCCAGATCAAGAACTGTTGGATGTAGAACTGTTTATTATCACCAAAGTGGGCAAACAGTTCTACAGGATGGCTCCATTTGAGTTTACCGGGGTTGATGGTCAGTTGCTTTAGCAGTAAACCATTTTGAAAGGTATAGAGGGCGAGTAAAATGATGCTCATGCCAAAGAGAATCGCCCAGAGATCCTCCTTATGATACCAGGCATTATTGTAGGGCTTGATGTTGGCGGGTGTATTGGAACGGGGTAGGCGCGATACGCCCGCAGCAATCGCGAGAAAACCAAAACCAATCAGAAAAAGCGGCAGCAGACCGCGGCTTATCTCAGTGACAGACCACCACCAGTTGAACAAGCCTAAGAATCCCGATGCCAGGAGGAGTATAGCAAAAATCAGGCGAGTCAATGGTCTTTTATCCTTCTGTTACATCGGTTGGAGGCAGCGCGGTTTTAACGGAGAGTTTATCCACCAGTCCTTCGAGATCCTGAAGAGTTTGTGTCGCAGCCTGGGTATCATCTTTGGAGAACTGTTCCACCAGTTGTTCAAACTGCTGTACCAGACCTTCCAATACGCTGTCGGAGAGTCCGCTCTGTAGAAGTTTACTCTGTTGTTCCAACAGAGCAGAACCGGTCTCTTTAAAGCGTTTATGGATCTGTTCAATGATCTCTAACGCGAGATCACTGTGTTCGTGGCTCATCTGACGCGCCAGACTCTGGTGTTTTTCGGTCATCAGTATGCGCAGGCGGTTCACACTATCCTGGTATTGATTCTTTGCGGTATCCATATGATGATCAAATTGGGTCTGGGCTTTTGTCAGTACCGTATTTGTGAGTTGCTGACTCTCTTCACGTAGGAGTTGTTGGCGTTCATCATACAGGCGTTGATCACGGTCTGTGATGACGGTTTCAACATGACCCAGCAGTTTATTTCCATGCTTATCCTGCTGTTTGCCCCAGCGTTTAAAGTGACCATGGAGGGTTTGAATCAGTGCAAACTCCTGATCTTTCCAGCGGTTCATCCAACGATCAAAATGGACATCAAGGGTGTGTTGCAGATGGTGAATGGTGGTATTATCACCGCCCGACCCGGTATCGGGGGCTGTCTGCCATACCGATGATCTGGGGATGCGCTCTTTGAGTAGTGTATCCACCGATGATTTTAAGCTGTCTAAAAAAGCGTCCTGTTGCTCCAGCAGTCGTTCATGCTGTTGGCTCATGAGCGGTACAATCTGTTCGGCCAGTGCAGGTTTTTCATCGGGTTTATTCAGATACTGTTCTGCCCACAACGCACCCTGCTGGCGGATGCGCTGATTGATACGATCCAAGAAGTCCTCTTCCTCTGCCTGGCGTTTTTTCACCAGCGGTTTGATCGTAGTTTGAATTTCGAGCATCATTTTTTGCAGCAGTGTATTCATCAGGGCTTCTTCGTCTACAGCAGAGACCGGTTGTTGGACCTCCTTCTGCAAACGAGAGGTTTGTGCGTGCAGCTCTTTTGAAACTGCACCGCTGGTCTGTTCAAGCATGGTCTTGATCTGGTTTAAGCCGTTGCGCATCTCCTGACCGATGCTATACATCTGCTGTTGTACCTGTTCATTATAGTGGTCCGCCATATTGAGAAATTCCGCCAGGCGTTTCATGGTGGCGGCCTCTTTGGACTGCACGTTCTCTTCAATATGATTGATCGCATAGCCCATCTGTTTGGCCATGTTCTGGCTGTCTTTCTGGATGGTGGATGTGGTCTGTTCTAGCAGCGCTTGAATATTGATGCTCAGTTTCTGGCGGTCTTTTGTCAGGTTTTTGCTCAGGCTTTGCAGATCTTTGAGGAGTTCGGTGACAATGCGTTCCACATGTTTTTGGAATCCACCGGTGAGCCCATCCCCTAGGGCGGTGAGCGAGGAGGCGACATACTCTACAGTTTTTCTTAAGTTCTGTTCTAAGTTTGCATGGATATTTTCAGCCAGCTCTTTTTGGCTTAAGTGGCTCTGTTTTCCCTGAGCCATATTGATTTCCAACTGGTTGGCCATAGCCTCCAGTTGGCGGAAAAGTTCAGCGGCCAGATGATCGGTGCGATCTCCCTGCTGTGTGATCGACTCAATCAGTTGTTGCAGGGTTTCCGACAGGCGCTGATCCTGCATCGCTTGCAGGTTAAAAATACGTTTGAGTGCTTTACGGTTGGCGCTCTGTTCTTGGGCCTGGTCGTTAAGAAGAGTACTGCTCATATCACCAAACTGGGCCATCTGGTTATGGATGGTGGAGAGAATATCGGTCATCTGATGGACACGGTTATGGATCTGCTCGCTCATCTGTTGCATGGGCTTACCCATGTTTTCATGCCACTGCTCCTGGCTGGCTTGAGTGGCGGTTTGAAAACGGTGCGTGGTCTGTTCAACTTGCTGTTGTTGGAGCGTTTTGAGCTCTTGGAGGTGAGAGGAGAGCAGGGGAACCAGACCTTCTCCAAGGTGATCCTTAAGCATGTCGGGCAGACGATCTACGCTGGCGGCTGGGTTCTGACGTTCCAGAGTAGTGGTGAGACGGGTGAGTGCGGAGGTGAGGCCAATCTGTTGATTGTCGCGCAGATGACCCTGAAGCTCTTTGATATAGGTTGAGAGCAGTGGCGTGAGGGTATTTGCTAGAGAGGATTGCATCATATCGGGCAGTTGCGCCATGGATTGGGCCATGGTCGCAGAGGGGTCGAGTGTCTCTAAACGCTGGGCAATCCGGTCTAATGTATGGTGGACAGCGGTTATATCTCCCTGGGATTGTGACGCACGGCTCTCCTGACGGCTTAAGAGTGAGGTGGAGAGGTGATCAAACTGCTCCTGGCGTTGATCCGCCTGAGTCTGAAGGGCATTGATGGTCTGTTGCAGAAGCGGGGTGAGGGTATTACTGAGGGATGATTGCAGCAGATCGGGCATCTGGGCCATGGTGGTGGCAGGATTGAGCATCTCCAGACGGTTGGCGATGCGCTCTAAGGCATTTTGAATCACCTGCATATTCCCTTGGGTCTGTTTCAGACCTTCGCTCTGATTGCCCACAAGGTTATTCGCCAACTCATTAAACTGCTTTTTGCGTGCGTCACTCTGGGCTTGCAGGGTGTTGACCGCCTGTTGCAGTAGCGGTGTGAGCGTATTCACTAAAGAGCTCTGTAACATATCGGGCATCTGATTCATGGCCGCAGCGGGGTTGAGTACCTCTAAGCGGGTGGCGATGCGCTCCAGATTTTGTTGCAAAAGCTGCATATCGTTGTGATTCTGACTACTGCTGCTCTCCTGGCGGGAGAAGAGGTTATTGGCCAGTTCATTGAATCGTTGATTCTGTTTTTTATCTCGTTTTTCATGCTGATCATGAAGGGCATTGAGTGTCTGTTGCAGCAGAGGCACCAGCGTATTGCCCATGGAAGCCTGCATCAGTTCAGGCATTTTATCGATGGCCGCCGAGGGGTTGAGGGTCTCTAAGCGGTTGGCGATGCGCTCCAGACTGCTTTGGATCACCTGCATATTGCTCTGATTTTGCACCGTGCTGGCTTCCTGACGGGAAACCAGGGTGGAGCTGATTTCATTAAACTGGGTTTTCTGTGTTTCATCCCGCTGATGTAGTGCATTTAGGGTCTGTTGTAGAAGCGGGGTAAGCGTATTTGCCAGCGAGGATTGCAGCATCTCAGGCATCTGGCTCATGGTAGTGGCAGGATTGAGTATCTCCAACCGCTGTGCGATCCTCTCCAAGGTGTTCTGGATGGTCTGCATATCCCCTTTAGCCTGGGAGGCGTGGACATCCTGGCGGGAGATCAATGAACTGGTGATCTCACCGAACTGCTCTTTGCGTACTTCATCCCGTGATTGCAGCGCATTGAGGGTTTGTTGGATCAATGGCGTCATACTGCTGGCTACAGCATTTTGAAGCTGTTCGGGTATCTGTCCCATAGTGGTGGCGGGATTGATCGCCTCCAGACGGTTTGCAATCTGTGTTAGGGCTTTCTGGATCGCCAGGTTCTCCTGGGAGGATTGCTCTACCGCTTTCTCCTGGCGCTTAAACAATCCGGATGTAAGCGACTTCATCCAGTCCTGGCGGCTGCTCTCCTCTGATTTTAGTGTGTTAAGCGTCTGTTTTTGTTGATCACTAAGATGGGATTGCAGATGCTTTAACTGCTCGGTCATCATCGGTGAGAGGCTGTCACGCATCATCTCTGGCAGGCGCTCCACGCTGGATTGGGCATCCTGTTTCTCTAAAAGATCCGCCAGACGGTTGATCGCTTTCTCCAGTGTCTCATTGGCTTTGATCTGTGAATCTTGAGGCTTATCGCCTAAGTTTGTCGCCGCCTTATCCAGCATGCTCTGTAGGGAGGTTTTTTTAGAGGGCTCTTCTTTGGGTTTTGTTTTAACCAGTGTATCGATCAATTGATCAAACTGGCCCTGTTGTGCGGTGTTGGCGTTCTGAAACAGGGCCTGGGTCTGGCTTAAGTGGGTTTGTAAGAGGGTGCTCAACGTTTTCATATGGTGCGAGAGGGAGTGATCCAACGCCTCTTTGATCACCACGCCCTGATCATCGGTTTGATCTTTAGAGGGGCTTAGGGTGTTGGCCATATTGGCGAGATACTCAGATTCCGCCCCGGTTCCAAAGAGGGTATGGATGAGTGAGTGTAAGCGGTCAATCTGACTGTAGCGCAGATGCAGGCTGATTTTCTCCAGGGCGGTTACTAGAATGGAGGAAAAAATTGCATAAAAAGAGGCGATAAAGGCGGTGGAGACACCGATGAAGAGATTTTTAAGCTGTTGGGTCACCTCTTCGGGCATCACTGTGGGGTTAAAATCGTTAAGGCCCATCAGGATACCGGCAAATGTACTGACAATACCGGCACCGGTCATAATCCCTGGCAGATGGCGGAAGAACTCCACCCGCATCGGGGTATCCACTAAAGCGCGTTCGCTGAAGAAATTTTCCGCCGATTCGGTGACGCGATAGCTGTTTCTGGTTTTTCCATCCTCAGAGATGATCTGAAGATGTAGTGTGCGGGCGAACTCATACCAGAGGTTGCTGAAGAGGGGGTAGTAGAACCACTGTTTGGCGAGAAGCTCTTTTTTTGAGGTGGCGGAGAGGGTATCGGCGTGGTGCATCTGATAGAGGCTTCTCTGAACCAGACTCAAGCGCAGGCTATCCCACAACCCTTGTAGAAGATAAGCTAAGGTGAAGAAGGTGAAGAGGCTGCTTAAGAGCCCTAAAAGGGTGGTGATAATTTCTGCATGGCTCGCTTCCGTGAGGGGATCAATCAGGAAGCTGGGGAGGTGCAGGCCGTAGAGTAAAGCGGTGGCATTGGCTGAGAAGTATTTTCCCACCATCAGGGAGATGGCGAGCATGGATATCAGCCAGAGCAGATTGAGAAGCTTGGCATAGAGAAAGCTGTGCGGTGCTGCTTGAGATTGATTCGTGACATTTGACATTGTTTTTTCCTGTATCGGTGGCATCTGTTTGGATTGTGCCGAAGCCGGTTTTCCGCACCATATTCTTAAAAATTCAGGTGATCTAAAGTTGGTTTAATCGGTTATTGTTCTTCGTTGAGGGAGAGTACGCAGTGTCCTAAGGGCATTTCAGGCACGATCGGGATGGTGGTCTCATCGCTGGTCTCTCTGAACTCTAAGCGGATCTCTACGCGGCGGCTCTCCTCCGGGCTATCTTTGATGGTGGTGGTGGAGGCGCCATCAATAATCAGCATGGAGCGTAGTTGATCGATCTGTGGTTTAGGCAGTTTGGTTGCCATCAGTGCGCATACGACGGCATGCGCCCGGTTGAGGCTTAAATAGACGTTGTAGAGATAGCTTCCACTGGTATCGGTATAGCCCTCAACATGGACCCTTTTGAGCCATCTTTTACCGCTATCGGAAGATTTGACACCTAACAAGAGTGGTACGAAGCGTTGCAGTTTATCGATCCCTTCCGGGGTGAGGGCGTGGCTGTTTTTATCGAAGCGCACTTTAGAGCCAAAACTGATGGTGTGGTTGCCGCGATTGATCGCAATATCCAACCCTTTTTTTCTGGCGCCCTGATCCAGCTGTGCCATCACCTCGCTGATGCCGTCTTCTTTTCTTTTCTGCTCAACCAAGGAGCGTGAAGCCATCGCTACCATGGATATACTCATAACCACCAGAAAGAGCATCACTAAAGCGGTCATAAGGTCTGCATAACTGATCCAAAAAGGGCTTTCGGTCACATCGCAGCGCTTGGAACGGTTTGGGGTTCTACACAGCATTTCCAAAGACCTCGTTGGGCTGAAAATCGATCTATTTAAAAGTTGCAGTGGTGCTGTCGGGATATTGTGACAGTTTTCTGCGTAATTTTAAACAGAGATAAGTTAATGAGAGCAGATGAACGATAATCAATAGGCCAATGAGGACATCGGCTAAGGACCATATCAGATAGATTGGCATAAAGGGGCCCGAGAAAGTGATCGCTACAAAGAGCCATCGGAAGAATTTTTTCTGACCGCCAAGATAGAGAAAACAGCGTTCTGAGAAGTGGGCCCAGTTGATCATGGTGGTGAAGGCAAAGATGATCAAACAGATTGTGACGATCACCCGTCCCTCTAATCCCCACACCGCTTCAAAGGCGGATACGGTAAGATAAGCACCATTCCAGACACTCCAACCGCCTGAGGAGATCACCACCAAACCGGTAAGGGTACAGATAATCAGAGTATCAGCAATAGGAATGAGGGCCGATACTTTTGCACCATGCGCCGGTGTATCGTTGTTAGCGGCATGAAAAAAAGGGGCGATACCGATGCCAGAGCCGTGGGAGAAGATGCCACGGGATATGCCAAACTGAATGGTTTGTAGAACGGTATAACCCATAGCACCACCCGCCGCTGCCATTGGATTAAAAGCAAAAATAAAGACGGAGGTTAAGGCATCCCAGGTGCGTTCCGGGTGGCTGATTAAGGTTAAAAGGGCAATGAGAATATAGAGTCCCACCATCCAGGGTGCGATAAAGAGGGAGACCTTTAAGATCTGTCTTAATCCACCGATAATTACTGCACCGACGGCACTGGATAGCACGATGGCGGTAATCAGGTTTGAGGTGCCAAAATCATCGCTTAAGGCATGCGCCACGGAGTTGGCCTGAATCAGGTTGGCGGTAACCAGACCTTTTAAGATAATCAATCCTGCAAAGAGGGTGGTGAGTTTCCGCCAAGGTCCGGGAAGATGAACCAGATAGCTTTTGGCGCTGGCGAAGAGCGGAGATCGTTGATCTTTCGGCTGAAAATGCAGCGCCAGATAGGTGGCAAAGTAGCGGTAGGATATCCCTAGAATTGCGGAGATCCACATCCAGAAGAGTGCCCCCGGTCCACCTAAATGGATGGCGGTAGCAACCCCTGCTAAATTACCAACCCCAACACTGGTGGCGAGTGCGGCCCAGAACGCCTCTTTATGGGTGATATTTAAGCCAGGTTTTTTTGCTGTTTTTCTCCGGTAGGACCGCCACCCGCCTTTAAGGAAAGCCCAGGTCTCCTTGAGGGCTTTTAAGCGTGTGATGATCAGGAGAAGCACACCGATCTCCAGATAGATCATACTGAGCAGTGGGTTCCATATCCATTCAGCGAGTGTGGCCATAAGTTATTTTAACCATAATAAAAAATAGCAAAGGCTATTGCAAATTGCCTAAAACCTGTTGAATGGTCAGTTGAAAGGTAACACTCTCTTCTCGAAGTTTAACCAGTAGCTCTTGAGCGTTATCAAAAGTTTTCTCTTCGCCCTTTTTTTGCAATTCGAAACAGAGGTTTGCCATGGTGATCGCGCCGGTGGTGCCGCATATCCCTTTAAAGGCGTGGGCGGTTTTGCGTAAACTTTCCGCATCTCGATTATGGATATGCTGCTCTAAAAGCGAGAGTTTATTTTGTATCTCCTTAAAGAAAACCTGGGAAAGTATGCCCATGCGCTCTTTGCCCATACGCTCCGCTAATGATTGGAAAGCTTGTCTATCAGGGGGGATAAGAGGCTCTTTTTTCTCCGATATTGTTGAATCTTTTTTCTCTTTAGAGGAAGATGTTTTTGTTTTATCTGGCGTCTTCTCTTGTGAGATGGATTTTTTTTCTTCTGTACCAGAAGGTATGCTATCCGGTGTCTGCTCCAGAGCGCTATCGGATGCTTTGATCTTGTTTTTATCTTGAGGAATCCACTGGATTAATATTGAAATCAGTTTATCGGAGTCCACAGGTTTTCCTAAGAAGCCATCCATACCTGCGTGATCGCATTTTTTGCGAAATGCGGGGAGAACATCTGCGGTCAAAGCGATGATCGACTGTTTTTTAAGCGTTGTGTTCTGCTTTTCTCTTGCCCTGATACGGCGGGTAACCGCCAAGCCATCGAGTTCAGGCATATGGCAATCCATGAAGATAAGATCATAGACCTTTTTCTCTGTCGCATCTAAAGCTTCCTGGCCATTGATTGCGTCATCAATGTTGGAAAAACCGAGATCCTTAAGGGCCTCAGCAATAAAAAAGCGGTTGATCTTTTCATCATCGACAATCAAAATGTGGGCATCTTTACGGTAGTGATCATCAGGCCGCCAGGGTTTTGCATTGGTTACATGCTGTTCATCCTTTTGCAGATGACTGGCATTGCTGGAGAAGGCGATAGAGAAATGAAAGGTGGAGCCCACATCCACTTCGCTTTTTAGCGAGATCACCCCCCCCATCATCTGCACCAGATGACTCGATATGGCGAGCCCTAAACCTGTGCCACCAAATCTTCGTGAGATGGATCGATCCACCTGAGTGAAGGGCTGAAAGAGTTTATCAATCTTGTTTTTGGGTATACCAATACCACTATCCTGAATCTCAAAGCAAAAGTAAACTTCCTGGGCGGTCTGATCTTCTATCGTAACCTGAAGCTTAACGCCCCCTTTTGAGGTGAATTTTAACGCATTGGAGAGCAGGTTGAATAAAATCTGTTTTAACCGCTCTGGATCACCAATAAGATGCTGACTGTTTTGATCAACCCGGTTCACTGAGAGAGTGATATTTTTCTGCTTGGCCTGAACTGAGAACATATTCTCTATATATTCGAGCAGGTGATTGAGATCAAAAGGGATGCTCTCTAAAGTGAGTTTGCTGGATTTCAGTTTTGAGAAGTCGAGGATATCGTTGATGACAGTGAGTAGATGCTTACCGGAGTGGACGATCGCATTAACATATTGATTGTGTTTATCAGAGAGTGAGGCTTTAGCCATGAGTCCTGCGAAGCCTAAAATGGCATTAAGTGGGGTACGGATCTCATGGCTCATCTGGGCTAAAAAATCTTGTTGGCTACGATAAGCCTGTTCTGCCACTAAAAGGGTATCGCCCAAGGCATTTCTCATCATCTCTTTATTGGTGATATCTCTTAAAAAGGCGACAAAGAGGCACTGTCCACCATAAGATACTGCGGTTAGTGCCACCTCCAGATTAATTTTATTGCCGTTCTTCTGCAGGCCAGTGACAGAGAGTCGTCTTTTGATGTGGGGGTGAAACTCAGGAAAACAGTTGTTATCCGTATGGCTTTTGAGTGCTTTTATGTGGGCGGCGCGTTGGTCTTCGGGGATAATCAACTCAGCTAAGGGTTGGCCGATGGCCTCTTCATGGTTATAACCGAAGAGTTTCTGGGCGGCGGGGTTGAAGGTATGGATAATGCCATCTTTATCGATGGTGATAATTGCATCCAAGGCGCTCTCTAGAATGGCACTTAAAAAGTTCTCCCTTTTAACCTGTTCGGCGCGTACTCTTGAGAGAACCTCCTGACTTTTTGAGTGCAGAACCAGTGTCGCCAGGGTGGAGGCAATACCTGCGAGAAATTTTTTCTCCCACTTTGAAGCGCGGTGATGATTGGGGCAGTAGATAATAAGGATACCTAAGTTTTTCTTTCCCAGCATCAGGGGAACGATATACTGTTTTGTGGTGGTTCTATCTGTCTCATTACGTTTGATCTCTTCGAGGTTTCTTCTATCCAGGGTGGAGATCGCTTCTGTGGGGCAGATGTAGAGCACATCGCGTCTACGTATGGCCTCATTTCCGGGGTATCGATCGAGGTGAAATGTTTGTGTGATGTTGCTGCTGTGATGCGCTTTATTGCTGTAGGTTGTAATCAGATCGTACTGTGCGGTCTGTTCTGTTTTAGCCAGGAATATTGCCCCTGTATGATCTTTTGAAAGCAGGGAGAAAGAGAGAATATGTGTGAGGGCCTGATAGAGCAGATCGGCAAGGTTTAAGGTGGAGAGCGAGAGTTTTAACAGCGCATTATTAATGCTCTGTAGTTCAGAGGAGAAGGCGTGTTCGCGGGAGAGCTTTTCCAGTTTATCGCGTTGTTGTTTCAGCGAGAGATAGGCTTGAACCCGTTTAATGAGCAGGAGTGGCTGTATGGGTTTTGAGATAAAATCGACGCCACCCACCTCAAAGCCGGTGAGTTCATTTTCAATTTTATTGGTCGCGGTGATAAAGATTACAGGTATATCCTGGGTCTTTTTCTCGGCTTTTAAGCGCCGGCACACCTCATAGCCATCCATGTTGGGCATGATAATATCCAACAGAATGAGGTCGGGCTTATAGTACTTTGCCATGGAGAGTGCTTTTTCACCGTTGATGGCGATAAAAACCTGGTAGTTTTCATCGATAAGAATACGGCCTAGGAGGATGACATTACCGGGGGTATCATCGACAATCAATATTTTAGGTTGATTCTCGGTGAATGAAGTGTGCGACTGTTTTCGACGCTCTTTAACTTTCTCCCCTTTTTGGGTTTTAGAATCGGTCATGGGGTCTGCTCCCAAACGGGGAGAGTGACATGAAATTGAGTGCCCAACCCCTCTTGGCTCTCAATATGAAGATGGCCACGCGCTTTTGTGATGATACCATGAATAATATGGAGTCCAAGTCCTGTACCCTGGCCGATCTCTTTGGTGGTGAAGAAGGGTTCTAAGCAGCGCTCTTTCTCCTCCGTGGACATGCCATGTCCATTATCTTGGACTGTGAGAAGGATCTCTGCTTCTTTATGTTGTAGTGAGATGGTAATCTTTTTTGGTGGCTTGATCTGTTTTTCATAGCGCTTTTCAACGGCATGGCGGGCGTTGGAGAGTAGATTAACCACAATCTGTTCAAACTGAGAGGCGTGGATTAATACGGCGGGTAGGGTTTCAGGTGTATTGATCTTTAGATCAATATTATGGGATAAAAACTGCTGTTTAAAAAAGGCGGTGGCTTTCTTTAGGGGTGTGATCAATGTGGTGGGTTGTGGTGGTGCTTCTTCTTCGCCGCGGGCGAAGGCACGCATATTCATAAGAAGGTTGTTGGCGCGGTCCACCTGCTCCATAATAATGGCGGTGGTCTCTAAGAGTTCTTCTAAGGTGAGCGAACCGTCGTTACCGGCATTTTGCAGGCTTTCATTGCCCATGCGGATAATCGAGAGGGGTTGGTTGAGTTCGTGGGCGACACCAGTGAGCATCTCTCCTAAGGCGGTGAGTCTTCCAGCATGGATAAGCTGGGCATTTTTTTCACGCAACTCCTTTTGAATCTGCTTATGCTCAGAGATATCTTTGATCACAAGAATCAGGTGATTATCCTCCTGAAACAGTCTCTGCATCACAGAGCCAGAGACAAAGACCGGGATTTTCTCTTTCTGTTTACCCATAATTGTGGTCTCCATATTGGGTATGGAGCCGATCTGTTGCAGTAAGGTGTGTAGCTTCTCTTTTTTAAGGTAGTTATCATGGGGAAACAGCGTCGTGATCGGTTCGTGGAGTAGTTCTGTGTGGTGGTAGCCGAAGAGTTGTTTATGGTTGATCCTTATAATTTGGCCTGCGGAGGAGATAATCAGTAAGGGGTCGGCCATCGATTGCAGGATGCCATCGCTGTAGGTGCGTTCTTTTTCCAGATCATCTACCGAATTCTTCAGATCTTTTAGGGCTTCTTGCAGAATATTTTCTGTTCTTCTTTGCTGTATGATGCCAGCCAAGGTATGGCCGAAAGTTTCAAGGGCCTGTGCTTCCTGGCTATCCATCGCTAAAGTTTTATTGAGGAAGAGCGTCAAGACGCCTAAGTTATGTTTCTGAGTGCGTATGGGGACTAAGAACTGGTTGCTATCCGGTCCCATCTCTTCTGTTTTGGAGAGGTCATCCGGGCATAATGTATGATTTCTTTTCTCTTTCAGATTGCCGTCGCAGTTTTTATCATTGTAATTAAAAGGATTTTCTTTAAGGGTATCGGGCAGGCCGATTTTAGCAATCAGTTTTAGGCTGTTGCTTTTTTCATCCATCAGAAAGATTGCCCCGTTATGGCGTAAGGGGAGCCAGGATACGGAGAAGAGCAGGGAGAGGCTGGCGCGGAGTAGATTCTCAAATTTTATCGGCTGGTGTGAGAAGCGCAACAGGGTATTGATCATCTGTTGAAATTCTAACAGATAATTGACATCATGATTTCTCTTTTTTGCAGTGGTTGTAATCATCTCTATTGCGCTTTTAAAGGTTAACTAGATCAAATAGTTATACTTCTATAAGATCGTGTTCTTCGAGTTTCACCAGCAGGGATTCTCTTGTGATCGGTTTTTTCATATAATCGGTGCAGCCGCCTTTAAAGTAGGCTTGCATCGCCTGGAGGTTGGAGTCCATGGAGGTGAGCATGATAATGACGCTCTCTTCAGTGCTGGGTATGCCCTGTTTTCGTTCGAGGGCGCGCATTTTATGCAGGGTGGTTTGTCCATCCATCACGGGCATGAGAATATCTAGGAATACCAGATCGTAGGGTTGGTTTTCGTTGAGGTCAGCACGGAACAGTTGCATGGCGTCTCGTCCATTGCTGGCCATATCGCAGCTACCAAAGGGTTGGAGCAGGTCGCGCAGCATTTTTCGATATTCAAATTTGTCATCAACGATTAATGTTTTCATGATGCGGGTTCCTGTTGTTTTTGGAGGTAATCCAGCGTCTGTTGTACTATGTTTTCCAGATTGATCAGGATTTTCTTCGCATTTTCCCACTCTTCCATTTCAACTTTTCCTGCCAGTCGGATGGTGTGTGTGGTGATGGCAAAGGCGCCAATCTCTTCGGCGGTTTCTCGTAGCCAGGATATCTCCGTGAGTATTGTGCGAACAGTTTTTTGTTTAAAGGCCTTTTTGAGTTGAATCAAATGGGGGGACACTTCATTCTGGAAGTATAGTATATTTTTTTGCAGTTCAGTGGGAGGGATATCTTTGGTATCGAGCATTTCGATGGGTTCAGGAGGTGGTTTGGGAGGCCTTTTCCAGCTGTAGCGTTCGATGATGGAGAGCATATCTTTGGCGGTGTAAGGCTTTCTTAGATGATTATTCATGCCGGCGTCAAGGCAGGCTTGTCGTTCGCTGGCCATGGTGTGCGCAGTGACCGCGATAATGGGGGGATAGCTTGCCTGGCTCATGTAATCGGGCATATATTGGCGGATCTGTCGTGTGGCTTCGAAGCCGTCCATTTTGGGCATTTGCAGATCCATCAGAATGATATCAAAGTCGTGCTGTTTTATTTTTTCCAGGGCTTCTTTGCCGTGATTTGCGATGGTGATGGTGTGTCCTTCCCGTTTGAGGATGGCGGTAGCCAGTTTTTGATTATTGATCAGGTCTTCGACTAAGAGAATGTTGAGATGTCTTGTGGTGGGGGGGCGTTTTCTTTTCTGTTTTTTAGGATGGCTGGTGGTTTTTCTGCCGAGGTGTTGGTTGATTCTATTGAGTAGTTTAAAACGGCGGATCGGTTTTTTAATGGATGTGCCATAGCTGATATGATCAATAGCGGTGATCATATAGATGGGTAGGGTTCGGCAACCGGGGTGTTGGTGTAGAGCGGTTTTGTTTTGATTGAGCAGGGTGCGGTCGAGTAGAGTGATATCGAAGGGTTGGTTGTTTTGTGCGGCTTGGTTGAGAATCTGTTCTGCCTGTTCCAGGGTTTTAACCAGCTTGGTGTGGGTGTTAAAACTGGCGAGCAACCCTTTTAGAATGGTGCGACATGTATCGTGTGGATCTATGACCAGAATGCGTATGTCAGTGAGTTTATTATAGGCATTCAGGCTTTGGGTGCGTAGGTCGTGGGGGGATTTAAAGCTGGTGCGTTGGCTGATCTCTAAGGGGACTGTGAAAGAGAAGTCGCTTCCTTGGGCGACTGTGCTCTCCACCAGGATTTCTCCTCCCATCATCTGGACCAGTTGTGCACAGATATTGAGACCGAGTCCTGTGCCACCATATTTTCGTGTGGTGCTGGTATCGGCTTGGGTGAAGCTCTCAAAGATCTGTTGTTTACGTTCTTTGGGAATACCGATGCCTGTATCGATGACAGAGAATTGGATCGGGACTGTTTGATTATCCGGTTTGATTTCTGGGGAGGAGACCCGGACGAGTACTTCGCCTTGATCGGTAAATTTGATCGCATTATTAACTAGATTGATAATAATCTGTTTTAATCGGAAGGGATCGCCGTTGAGTGTGTGGGGGAGATTGGTATCGATCTGACAGTAGAGTTCCAGTCCCTTTTGATGGGCTTTTACCGCGAGGGTTTCGCAGGTTTTTTCAACCTGTCCCCAGAGGTCGAAAGGTACGTTCTCAAGAACCATCTGGCCGGCTTCAATTTTTGAGAGGTCGAGGATACCATTAATGAGTTCTAAGAGGGTATGGGAGGATTCCTGAACAATTTTTAAATTATCGCGTTGATTCTCAGGGAGTGATGCGGTATTAAGAATCAGATCGGTCATGCCGATGATGGCATTGAGTGGCGTGCGGATCTCGTGGCTCATCACAGCTAAGAATTCGCTTTTCACTGAGGCGGCCTGCATGGCCTGATTGCGTGCGTCGCGGAGTTTGTCGAGGGTACGGTTTTTCTCAAGGCAGCGTTGAATATGGATCTCCAGTTCCTGAAAGTGGATCGGTTTCATGACGTAGCCCATGACGCCACGTTTCATGGCTTCGATGGCATCGGTGATATCGCCATGGCCTGAGATGACGATGGATTGGAGATCGGGCCGTAATCTGTTGGCACGCTCTAAGAGTTCCAGTCCACTTAAGCGGGGCATGCGTAGATCGGTGATGAGGATATCGATAGAAGTGCTTTCCAGTGTGCGTACGGCTTCAATGCCATTGGATGCCGTATAGATTGAGAAACTGGGCCTTTTGAGTGCTTTTTTTAACATAAAAAGGATGCCTGCTTCATCATCCACCAGAAGCAGCGAGGTCTTTTTTGTATTTATCTTCTTATCTTTGTTAATGTTGTTATCTGCTGGACTGTTGGAGGGGAAGAGCTTTTTTTCCGAGTTTTTTTTATGGCCCAAGAATTTTTCCACAGTCTTTCCTGTGATCTGAAAAAATATATATAATAATTAAGATGCAGTTAAAGAGTCGGGTTGCATTGAATCAACCTGGACGCTTTGGCTCTGTTGTTTGTTGCATCTTATATCTGCTCCAACGTTAGAAACAACTCTACCATGTAGGTAGGGGATAATCTAGAGAAAAATGATATTTTATTGGGGCTAATCTTAATGGCAATGATTTCTATTCATCTTTCTGATCCGCTTTTAAATGTTTGTTATTTTTGTATTTTTTTTTTTTTTTTTTGAGTTGAAAGAAAGTGAGGGGGATTTTAAGAAAAAAGGTTTGTTTCTCTAGTATTGTTTGTTATCATTACTAAATCTTGAATTTTATTTTGATTGTTCTTATTCAAGCGCATTGACAATGTGTTTCAATCTTGCCTGTCATGTTATTGAAATGTAACGATAAGAATCCTAATTGTTGTTGTGTTTTTTTTTTGGTAAAAAAACACGTTTTTAACGACAGGTCTTGACACGCTGTCCTGAAGTGTGATATTCATAGGGAGTTTGTTGAAACAGGGTTTTGAACAACCGTGATTTGTATGACTGGGTATTTTTTGGATCTGGTCATATGTGACTGTTTTTTTTGCACTATTCTGGAGATTTGGGATATGTCCTCTGGGAAAATTAAGGTTCTCGTGGTGGATGATGAGGAGTATATCCGGGTATTGATTCAAACCATCCTTGATATGGATTCATCCATTGAGGTGGTCGGTGAAGCCAAGAATGGCCAGGAGGCTATTGAAATGGCGGCATCACTCAATCCTGATGTGATCACAATGGATGTCCAGATGCCCCATATGGGGGGAATTGAAGCGGTTGAGGCCATTATGAATCAGCAGCAGATTCCTATTATTATGGTCAGTTCGTTCACCTCTCAGGAGATGAATGAGACCAGGGTTGCACTTGAGAAAGGTGCAGTGGATTTTGTCGCCAAGTTCTCAACGCAGCTCGATCTGGATATCGCTCATATCGCAACGGAGCTTACCGATAAGATTCAAGCGTGGGCAACGTGTGACGCCGATCTGATGGAAAAGCGGCGTCTGGAGAATCTGGAGAATCTGGAGAATCTCTCCAAAATCGAAAACAGCTGATTTTTTAAAATATAACTTAATTTTTGCTTTCTTTAAATTTTATTGTGATTTGGGGGGGAGGAGCTTTGATTCCGATGATCCTCCAGATTAACTGTCCGGTGACTAGGCAAGGAGAATATAATCGTGGCAGCAGAAACGATCATGATGAAGTTGAGTGGAGCGGCTCAGGCCTCTCAAGTCCCCATGCTGGCGGGCAAAAGCTTTACTGTAGGTAAAACCGTTGCCGCTGGTGGCGGTATGGCGAAGTGGCTTTTTCTCCATCCTGCGGGTGAAGCCGCAGCGGGTGGAAGCATGGTGGCGCTGAAGCTTGAAGGGACACGCCAGGCGGGTCTGCTCTCAGGTATGGTGGGTAAAACAGTGACCGTGGGTAACTCCCCTGCCGGTGCAGCCAGTGCCGCCAAATGGCTTGTTCTTCATCCTAAGGCAGGTAGTGCGGCGGCGGCGGCCGCAGCAGTTCCTGCTGGATGGGAGATGGAGATGGGTAACCAGGCTGCCGGTGCCGCCGGTGCCGGTAAAGGTGGTGCCATGGGTGCTATGAAAGCCAAAGGTGCCATGGCTGTCGGTGGTAAAGGTGCTGCTGCTAAAGGTGTGGCCGGAACAGGCGCTGCATGTGTTGGTGGTAAAGGTGCTGCCTGTGCTGCCAATGGTGCGGCCGGTAAAGCAGGTGTCGGCGCTATGGGTAAAGCTGGCGTTGGTGCTATGGGTAAAACTGGAGCCGCCGCCGCTGGAAAAGCAGGCGCAGGAGCTGTGGGTAAAGCCGGTGCAGGTGCCGCTACCGGAACCGCCATGACCAGCAGCAGTGGTTTGGGCCTTGGCTTAGGCTTAGGTGCCTGGGGTCCGATTCTTCTGGTGGGGACACTGGCTGCTGCGGGTGTGGGTATCTATAGTTACCTGAAACGCCAGGATGAAGATGGCGAACTCGAAGAAGCCATGAGCTAACCTTAAGAACCGGTGGAAAAAGGAGTTGGTATGGGTCATATTTCCCGCGCAAAAGTTCTCCGACTTCGGAAAGTTGCCAGCTATCGGTTTCTGGCAATGTTGAGCTACATGGGAATCCTCTGCATGGTTCCTCTGTTTCTCAACGAAGAGGATGAATATATCAATTTTCATGCTCGCCAGGGACTGGTTCTCTGGATCTGGAGCGTGATCTCCATGTTTGCTCTACATATTCCAGGAATCGGCCCCTTTTTCTTCAGTTTTTCCGCTGCGGTGATCGCGCTCTTGAGTGTGATTGGTATGATCTCCGTACTCTTTGCGCGTGCCTGGCGGCTCCCTTTTATCGGGACGCTGGCGGGTATGCTCTGATCGTGTTATGCCAGCTTAAAGGGGCGGAATGCCTCTTGGTCACGCAAAGGATACGGTGGTTGATTCAGGCTTGTGTGCTTTGCATTACCCGTATATAACAGGTAAGAATTCCTGTCTATTCTATCGCCATGATCAAGAGACATGGTGGATCAAGATCAGAATGCTATGAATGAAAAAGAAAATCACCAGGCCGAACCCGGTATGAGCCAACTTGGCCAGCACCACTACAACGCACTCTATCTGGTTGTAGCCATTCTGGTGATTTTTATGACGCTTATCTTAGCGATCCAGCCGCTCTATCTGCGCCATGTCCTTGGACTGGCGCGGGAGAATGCCGGTTCGGTGAATGCCAATGTACAGATTGCAACCGAAGTGGTTGATCTGCTTCTGGTCGGCTATCTGGGCAATCTCTCTGATCGGCTGGGACGTGTCCCTCTGCTGATTGGTGGCTTTCTTACGGCGGGAGTTGCGGCTTTTCTGGCACCCTTAAGTGGCCAGATCGGACTTTTTATCGGCGTGAGCGGATTGGCCTTTTTCTATCTGGCGCGCATGGTGATGTCCCTGGGAACCACCGCCGTATGGCCCCAGGTTGCGACACTGGCAGGAGACTACTCCACCCAGGAGGATCGGCCACAAAAACTGGCCAGGGTGGGGTTCATGATGGCTTTTGCCGCCACATTGGTCTATGCGGTACTGATGCAGATTCCAAAGCATGCCGGTGTCACAGTGACCCTGTGGTTGGCTGCGATTATTGCGCTGATCGGTGCCTGGCTGGCGAAAAATTATCTGGTCGAAGCGATTAAACCGAAAACAAGCCATACTTTTCCTGCACGGGAGGTGTGGGAACTGGTGAAGAGAGAACCCGGATTGCGCTTGAGCTTTCTTTCGGCTTTCACCTCAAGGAACGATATGGTGATCGTCGGTCTGTTTCTTATGACCTGGTTTATCTACTTCTCCGACCTGATTGAAGAGATCACCCATGCACAGGCCGCATCGCAGGCGGGTATGATGATCGGCTTTATTGGCCTGGTGATTCTTATGAGCATTACCGCCTGGGGGCGTAGCGTCTCCCGTATCGGACGTGTGCCCGCTGTGGCTATGGGACTTTTTCTCTCTGGTATCGGTTTTGTGGCTTTTGGATTGAATGTCAATCCTTTTGGATGGTGGATGTTGATTCCAGCGTTTTTTGTGGGACTGGGACAGGCGGGATGCCTGCTGGCACCACAAACCCTGGCCCTTGATCTGGCCCCTAAGGAGATTCGAGGCTCTGTGTTGGGGGTGTTTAATACGGTTGGCTGCATCGGAATTATCTTCTTTTTGCTGGTTGGCGGTATTCTTTTTGATTATGTCGGGCCCACTGCACCATTTATCTTTACTGGAATCGCAAACTTTTTGATCGTAGGCTATGCGCTGATTGTGATGAATGGCGAAAAACAGCGCCCTACGCATTCGGATACTAACTTTTGATTATGCGTTTCTCGAAAAATGAAATCTAAGGAAGGAACGACTCCATGCCTATCATAGTATTTGGATTGATTGCCGTGGCCCTGGGATTATGGGGGCTCTCGGTTTGGTGGTGGTCTGTGGTGGAAGCATTGCGGGGTATCATTCCGATTTTATTAACACTGATAGGCTTGGTGGCCCTGGGTGCAGGGGTGACCAATATGCGTGAACAGACGATCTCAGAGGAGATCGAGGATCATCCCGATGCTGAGGAACTCCAGGATATCAGTGATGATATGCCCGTCGATCCTCCCCCCTCTCAAGATAAGTGATGCACGATGATTAAGGCGCCTCATCAATCCAATATCTCCTGCGGCAAGGAGATGCACAAATACCTCTATATGTTGATTGCATTCGCCACCATGATCCTGATTGCAACCTACTGGTATTTGAACTTTTATCAGGATTCGGAAAGCGTGAACAGTGATGCCACCATCACAGATATTACCACCGGTGCACCGCCTTCAATGGCCTCCAATGGTGTGCAGGCATTGCAGAACGGCAATCCTGTGGGTGTGAACGGTCAGTTTGCGGCAGGTGGCCAGGCGGCATCAATACCCATGCCATCGAATGTTCCTTCGCTCTTCTCTGGAGCTAACAATCTGGCGAACAGTGGCATGATCTCTGGTCTGCCTGCGGTGGCGACACCGGTGAATGGTCCAATGATGTATCCCTACGGTTCCACAGAGAAAACAGCCAATGATTTAATGTCGTTCTCTGGGGTGGTGCAGCGGATTCTGCCCAGTGTGGTGAATGTCAGTGCACAAAGACAGCGTCCCTCCGCAGTACCTGCACCAGCGGATGCAAAAAATGGTCAGTCCACGCGACCCGCCATCGATCTGAAATTTGCCAATCCGTTTACCGGTGTGGCCATGGAGAGCATCGGATCGGGTGTGGTTGTCACCAGTGATGGCTATGTGGTGAGTAACTTCCATGTGGTGGAACATGCCCAGGATAATATTTTTGTCACCATTTTTACGCCCCAGGGAACCCAGCGCTATCCTGCACGGGTAATTCGTATGGATTCAGCCCGGGATCTGGTGCTTCTGAAAATTAATGTATCACAGCCTCTACCGGCCGCGGCATTGGGAACAGGTGTCCATGTGCAACCTGGAGATCCAGTTATCGCCATCGGTTGTCCTTTTGGCCTGGATCAAACCGTCAGTAAAGGGATTATCTCTGGAACACGTAAGGCATTGACCATCGAAGGGGTGGTGCATAAAGGACTGCTTCAGACCGATGCGGCGATCAATCAAGGGAATTCCGGTGGACCCCTGGTGGATGCACGGGGATTTGTGATCGGTATTAATACCGCAATCTACTCACCCACGCAGGCGTTCTCAGGTGTTGGTTTTGCCGTGCCCGTGGATAGTGTCCGCGAGTTCTTAAGTGAAACCATTCAATTGCCAGATCGTCCGCCACCGGCTTCGGTCTATGCGCCGCAGAATCCCAACATGATGCCACCGATCTCCAGCATGCCCCGAAACAGTCCGGCCCAGCAGTGGGCTGCGCCGCCAGCACCTTCTGCACCTTATACATCATGGCCAGGTTCGGGACGTCGCTTCTCTTCGGCACGCTCTAATGGTCTTGTCGGGCAGGAGCAGTGGAATGGTGGTTATCCGCAGAACAACGGGGCATGGGGTGGAGCACAACCGTATCAGAGTACAGCCGCGCCTCAATCCGTGGCACCGCAGCCATTTAAATTTTCTAATCCAGCGGACATTGGAAAAACTGTTGCAGCCCAGGCGGGTGTGCCACCCATTCAAGCCAATGCACTCTGTCCCCACGAGGATCGTGGACCCTGTAAAAATTGTCATGAACTGATTCAAACCGGGCAGGCTGTGCGGCAACAGAACATGATGGGGGGTGGCAATGGTAACGGACATTTTGCTTTTTCACCCAGTGGTGCTATTGGCCTCAATGTGGCCATGAAAGACAACAGCATGACCCTCTTGGGCGCTGAGCTGATTACGCTGAACCGTGAACAGGCCAGACGTCATCAGTCTCCTTTTCCTACAGGGGTTTATGTTAAAAATATGGTGCCCAACGCCAAGGCCGAACAGAGCGGATTTAAGAACGGCGATATTATCTTTAAGGTTAATGGTCGCTGGGTGCGCTCCCTTGAAGGACTGGATCGTCAGTTAAGTCGGATGAATCCAGGAGATAAAGTGCGGTTCTCCGTGGTGCGTAATCAGGAACGTATGAATCTATCAGTCTTGCTGGAACAGACAATGGGTTCAGGCAATGGGATGATGTCAAATAGCCCAGGTGTATTGGGTAATGATACCGCTGTGATGCAGAACGGTGGTGCACAGAACATGATTCCAAACATGGCGGTACCTCAAACGCAGATGCGTATGCAACAAGGGCAGGGGCGTGCACAACCTGGAACATCTGTCAATCAGAAGCCTGCGAAGAAAAAACAGAAAAAAGCCCCACGTATTCCCACAGAGTTTGAGTGGATGGGAACGGAGTTGACAACTATTCAACCCAAAACAGTACAGATGAACCCTCAACTCAAGGGTAAGCAGGGCGCTTTGGTGGGGGAAACCGATGCCAACTCTCTTGCTGATAAAGCGGGATTGCGCCCGGGAGATCTGATTTACACCATCAACGGCATTCCTGTGGGAACCAATGTGCAACTTGATCAGGCGATCAAGGCATCCAAGAAAGCCAAAACCATTTTACTGGATATTGAACGCGGTAATCGTCGGATGTTTGTCACATTAAAGTAATTTAGAGCACCGTGATCTTATATAGAGGTATATTCTCTTAAAGTTTCTTGGGGAACGAAGAGATAGACCATAACCGATCGACTTTTTTGTAATCATCATACTTAAAGAAAGAATGCGTGCCCGGACCAGGGAACATTCCCGTCTGGGGTTCAAATACAATAGAAGGAATCCCCGACCATGACCAAGACTACCCCTTCGGAGCCAACCGCTAACGAGGCGCAGAAGGATGCGGTTGAAACATCGTCGAATGATGTAAAACCAAAAGTCCAATCGTCTTTGGCTTCAGATAAACTCCAGGATAAAGCCCCGACTAAGGCTCAAGATAAAAAAACACCGGGCGTTGATGAAAAAGAAGAAAAATCTTCAGAGCGTCAAGTGGAAGATCTTTCAGAAGCAAAGGAAAAAGAAGCGACCGATTCATCCAAAAAAGAGACCAAATCAGGATCTCTTCAGCAAAAACTGGCGGATGAGAAGGCGCGCGTTCTTGGCTCCATGCGTCAATCTTCGGAAGATAAAGCGGCATCCGATAAGGATAGTCAGCCTGAAAAGGTGGCGAGCGGTGTGCAGGCGCATAAAGCCAATATGATGGCGTCGTTTAAAGAGATGGCAGACAAACGACGTGTGCAGGATACGGCAGCGGATGATAAGCCGCAAGCCAAAAAAGAGGATAAAAAGAAGTATCCCTTTGGCGTAAAACCCAATGTGACTGCAAAGAAACCGGTCAAAGCGTCGAAGAAAGAGACCCCTGAACCGGCTGAAGAGGCGAAACCGCAGAGGCTTGATGAACCTCCTGAGTTTAGTGCATCGATCCGGTTTGGTGCGGCTGAAGATCAGCCTGATTCTAAGGATGAATCTAAAGCAGAAAAAGCATCAATGAGTCAATCCGCTGGTAAAGAGGATAAAAAGAATGATCCTCTATCAAAACCACCAATGTTTGGAACAGCACTAGAATCAGACAAGGCGGACGACGATAAAAAACCGGCGGCATTCTCTTTCTCTATGGATTCAAAAGAGGCGGATGAGCCCAAGGATGAACCGGTTAAGCCGTTTAAGTTTGGGATCTCCACAGAGCCTAAAAAGGCACCGCTTATGGAAGTGGATGATGATGATCTCGAAGAGATGGAAGCCGAAGTTCCAGAGCCGGTGCTTGATCTGAATGCGGAATCGCCTGAGCTGGCAGCACAGAAAGAGCGTTTTCGTGCGGCCCTGGTAGAGCAGGAGCAGATTCAGAAGGATAAGGAGGAGACGATCAAGAAGTACGCCAAAAAGGGTGCAGACTCCTTATTAAATATCAAACCACCAGAACCGGTGAAAGATCCTTTTGCGGATTTTCTGCAGGATTCAAAAAAACACCAAGAGGAGGCACCGCCTTTGATGCCTGCCAAGTCGGATAACGAAAAAGTGGACTCAGTGGATGCACCTCTGGCGCGTTTTATCCATGAAAAAAGCCTGGCTCAAGAGGCTGGGGACGCACCTGTTGCAGAAGCCTCTGATGATGAGAAAAAAGCCGCACCTTCAGAAGAAGAGGCAGCTCCTGTGGAAGCCGCAGCGCCTGAAGAGAAGAGCGCCCCAGATCAAACCATTCGCTACGTTCCTTCACGCCAGGTGGTGCAGGCCAGTCCGCGTCGTCGGGTTGTGGAACAGCGCCGTACACCCAGCATGAACCAGATGAATGAGGCTTACCTCAGACAGATCAACGATGGTTCTCCCCCTTCCTATGATTCGGTGCCATATAAGAGCCAGAAGGTGATTGTTCCGAGCGATTATCGGGATATTCCAGTGGAGTCTTTGGGAACCGGCGTATTTAATATGCTGGGTGATGCCGTGGAAGGTGTGGTGAACTTTGCCACAGGTAAAGGAAAAGAGCCTGAAGATAATAAAAAACCTGGCAAGGTGGTCACCGGTGTTCGTGGTGTTCTCTCTGGAACAGGACAGGTGATTAAAGGGGGTGGTAATATCGCTCTGGGGGCCCTGGGCATTGTGGGCTCACCTCTGGTGTATGTTGCTCGTGCAATCTGCCGTACTGGCGCACTCTCTGACGCCAAAAACAGAAAAAAAGATTCATAGATCGGTGACACATGGTGAACCGGTCGTTATCGATCAATTTTGGAGATGGTAAGGGAAGAAGTGATGGATAGCGCAAAAAAGTATAAAGATACATTGCTCTTAGGGGTGGATCTTGGCACTTCCCGGACGATGCTTGCATCGAGCCGTGGTGCCAGAACCTCTGTGCGTTCGGTGGTGGGATACCCGAAAGATATTATCGGGGTCAAGTTGATGAACCAAACCCATGTTTTTGGGGAAGAAGCGCTGAAACGTCATGCCTATATGGATATTCATTATCCATTGGAAGATGGCGTGCTGAAAGAGGCGAACGACCATGCCACACAGGCGGCCAGGCAACTGATTGAACATGTGATCAGTCTGGCGAATCCTCAGCCAGGTGATAAGGTCTGTGGTGTTCTGGGTGTGCCGGCCCGTGCTTCGATGTTCAATAAAAATCAGCTTTTAAAGATCACACGGGATCTGATGGATCTCTCCATGGTGGTTTCTGAACCCTTCATGGTCGCCTATGGTCTTAATAAACTGAATAATGCCATCATCATTGATGTGGGGGCAGGTACCGTAGATATCTGTGCCATGCGGGGGACGATTCCAGGGCCTGAAGAGCAGGTAACCCTATTGAAAGCAGGGAACTATATCGACTTTGTGCTTGAAAATCTGATTCTGGAAAAATATCCCGATGTGCAGATGACCGGCACTGTCGCCCGTAAGCTCAAAGAGGAGTACGCCTTTGTAGGCGATGCCGAACAGCAGATCGAAGTTGCACTTCGGGCCCATGGTAAGCCGAAACAGTGTAATGTGACCAATGCCATTCGGACAGCCTGTGAGACAATCTGTGCTGAAATTGTTGAGCAGCTTCAGTCGTTGATTATGGTCTTCGATCCCGAAGATCAGGAAGAGGCGCTGCAAAATATTGTCCTCACCGGTGGTGGTAGCCGTATCCGTGGTATTGAGGAGCTGTTGATCAGCGAAATGTCCGAGTATGGTGAAGTTGCGGTGACCCGGGTGGAAGATCCCGATTACTCCGGTTGTGATGGTGCGCTCAAACTGGCAAGAGAACTGCCGCCTGAATATTGGGAACAGGTGGGTGAACTGGCACGATGATCTGTCGTCTTAGTCTCTTAACTTGTTATTTAAGAAAAATCATCTAGAGAGTAAAGCGCATGCAACAAAAAAAGACATTGAGTAAAGAGTCAGGCTTACCCAGCAAAGTATTGGCAAGCATGAGTTATCTGGGGATTCTTGCTCTGGTTCCCATGGTGCTGAATCGTGATGATTCTTACGTGAACTTTCATGCACGGCAGGGTATTATCATCTGGATGTGGGAAGTGATTGCGATCTATTGCCTTTTTCTTCCTGGTATCGGTCGTTTAATCTTTGTTTCTTCCAGCTTTCTTTGTCTGCTGTTCTCGATTATCGGCCTCATCTCTGTCTTCTTGAACCGAGCCTGGCGCCTACCTATCGTTGGAACCTGGGTGAATCGATACTAATATGATCTTATGGCTGGACGAAAGCGAATCCTGATGGAGTATCCTTAAGGTGCCGAAATTAATCTTCTCTTTGATGATGGCGGTTATGCTGCTCATTTTTGCTTCTCAGAATATGGAAGTCGTTAAGGTTCGCTTCGTCTTTGGTCCTCCGATTGAATTGCCCATGATTTTGATCATTGCAGGCGCCTTTATTGCGGGGTTCGCCTTTGCTCTGGTCAATACCTTTATGCGACGCAGTGCTAAAAGATCGCGTTCGCAGGACTTTGACTTTTAATCCATTTTTATACTCATTATGGTGCATATGCACCATCAGCAGTGCCGAACTTTTTTTTGAGAGACTGTTCCAGCATGAGAAATCCTCAGTGTAACGTCTGCTATCGAACCGTGGGCTGGATCAGCCTGATTGCCAATGTGGCGCTTTCAGCTTTGAAAACCTTTGTGGGTATTTTAGCCGGCTCTCATGCCTTGGTTGTGGATGCCCTCTACTCCTTCAAAGATGTTGTTACCTCTCTACTGATTATTTTAGGACTTAAATACTCCAGCCGCCCCATTGATCGTGAGCACCCTTTTGGCTATGGGAAAATTGAGTTTATTCTCTCTTTGAGCATTGGCCTGATTATGGTGATTATCACGGTGGCCTTTCTGTTGTATGCCACGGGAAGCCTGATTCAGGGTGAGCATAAAGCGCCGCACCTTATTGCACTGTGGACTGCGCTCTTTACGGTGGGGGTGAATCTCTATCTGCGCTACTATACACGTTGTGTGGCCCAGCAGATCAACAGCCCCATGACCGCCGTGCTCTCTTATCACTATGCGGCCGATGCGGTCTCCTCTTTAGCTGTTGCTTTTGGTATTGTGGGCTCCCACTATTTAGGTATGCCATGGCTGGATACGGTGGTCGCGGTGGGTGAGTGTCTGCATCTGATCTTCTTAGGAGGAGAGATCTTTATCGGGGCGTTTAAGGGCCTGATGGATTTTGCCGCCACACCAGAGCAGATTGAGTCGATTAAAAAACATGTGCATGCGGTTCCTGGCGTCAAGAGAATCGTCGCACTGCGTACCCGTCGTGTGGGGCAGGAGATCTGGGTCTCTGTGGATATTGGAACCGATTTGGAATTGTCGGTTGCTGAAGCCAAAGAGATCAGTAATCAGGTGGAACAGCGCGTGATTCAAAAGGTACCGCATATTGGTGATATTGGTGTGCATTTTCAATCAGCTAACGAGGATCTGCCCGAATTTGGTGAAATCAAGGAGGAGATCATTAAGTTTGAACAAGAGCAGAAGCTTCAACAGCCAGAGCTCAATGGAGAACTGAAACCGTGAACGGTCTGGCTTGGCTTGCGCTTGGACTGTTTTTGACGCCATTTGTTTTAAT
>JBQGBW010000038.1:0-35436 GCA_052043475.1 Magnetococcales bacterium HHB-1 | reverse complement strand
GATCTATCTTAATGGCCAGGGGAAAGTTAAAAAAAATGCCAAAAAGGCTTTTTTCTGGTATGCCAAGGCGGCTAAAAAATCAGATCGCACCTCGATCCGTCAGCTTGGATTGCTCTATCTTAAAGGGGAGGGGGTTAAAGCCTCTCCTGAAAAAGCGCGACGTCGTTTCAATAAAGCGGCCTTGCGTGGAGATTCGATTGCTCAAGCTTTTTTGGGATATGTTTATCAACATGGCATTGGTGGTGAGCGCGATATGGTGCAGGCAGAAAAATGGTATCTAAAATCTGCGACCGCTGGCCTTGCTGTGGCTCAAAATAATCTGGCGGCACTCTACCATGAGAAAGCGCATCAACCTGAATATTTTGAGAAGGCAAAAAAATGGTATCAAAAAGCGGAGAAACAGGGCCATAAGGAGGCTGAAAAAAATCTGGAAAGGCTCTTGAAAACTTATCGCCCTCAGCAGGAATTTGAATTTTTGGTTGAGCCTAAAAAAGGGCAGATCGAACGCTTTTATGATCATACGGGAAGGTTTATCGAGATCCCTCAAAAAGAGAAAAAAAGCGTGACAAATGGTCAGGAACGCAAGCCAGCGACACCTTTGGATACAACGCTTTTCTAGTCTTTTTTAAAAGATTAAATCGTTATCTGCCTTGATATCTCTTTTGCCATTGATGATCGTGCAATGCCCTCACTAAAAAAAACGGCGCTTAAAAGATTAAGCGCCGCGTTCTCTATTAAAAAAGAGGGTGAAAGTTCTCTTGGCATCAATATTGAATTTTATCTAGGCATAGACACTGGCCTGGATATTATCGAAAGCGTTTGACTCCACGCGATGGGAGCGTGTATTCGATGCCGGAGGGGCTGTGAGCAACTTCTGTAACACTTTATCCACCAGATCCTGAATCGCTTTATCAACAGACTCTGGTGTCTTAATTGGGGTTTGGCTTGATGCCTTTGCAGGGGCCGCATCCTTGGGCACATCTGGTGGCGGTGCGTTTCTTGTTGTTTGCTCTGTCCCTTGAGAGGACATCGCTACTGAGGGTTGAAAGGAACCCACTCCTGAGGAAGAGAGGCTTAACATGGCAGTCTGTCCTGATACGGTTTAGAGATTGATCCGTCTCATTGTTTTGCTGCCGTCCTTGACTAAAAAAAACTTCCATAAAATATTCCATTGTTACCCTGAATTATCGGCCGCCTAGAAAAAGGATTTAGGAAAAAATGCAATTTTTTAAAAAAAATAATTTTATTCGGGGTACAGCGCGCTTCTCTCCTTGTGAATTTAGACACAATCAGCAAAAATCGGTGCGAGAACTGATGCTATCAGAGGTGTGGAAATGAAAAAAATATTGATTGGATTCAATATTATTGTTCTCTTAGTCATTTTTGTTATTGCACTGGTGATCACAGATGAGCACCGCCTTGATGGGGTGACGATCAATCTGGCGGGGCGCCAGCGAATGCTTTCTCAAAAAATGAGTAAAGAACTGCTTCTTTTTGTGCAGCAACGTGGTGCCAAAAGTTTGGCAACTGTGAAAGGATCCGCGCATATTTTTGATGAAACATTGACAGCGCTCATTGAGGGAGGCGGTGCGCCGCGTTTTCTTGATCCTCAACGGACAGATAGGGTTCAGGTTGGAACGCCTTCTGAAGAGGTTAGGATTCAACTGCTCAAAGTTAAAGAGATCTGGGCGCCTCTTCATTCTGAAATCCAGAAGTTGTCGATTGAAGATCAAGCTCAGTTGCGTGTGGCGAGTCAGTTGCTGATTCAAGAAAATTTAAAGCTGCTTTCAGAGATGAATGCGGCCGTTTTTCAGATGTCACAAGCTTCTGAAGAGGATGTTGGACTCATTCTCTGGGTTATTTTTGCTGGCTTTCTTGTCAGTTTAATTGTCAGTATTTTGATGGGGCTCTATATTTTTCGCACAGGCCAGCATATGAAGGAGATCCATAAACATCTCCAGGCCATGGCTGGCGGCGATCTCTCTGAAAAGCTTAAATTCTCAGGGAAGGGGGATGCGGGCATACTGGCAGGGCAGCTTAATCAGATGCGGGTGAATTTTGCGGAGTTGATCCAGAAAGTGATTTTGACAACCTACTCCATCTCCGCCTGCAACTCAGAACTCTTTGAAATGAAAGAGATCCTTTCCTCAGATTCAAAAAGTAATTATGCGCTTGCAGAAGCCGTGGTTCAGATTAACAGCCGAATTGATCGCAATGTGGGGCGCATTCAAAAGTCTTCTGAAGAGACCGCCGAACAGGTTGATGCGCTCTCCTCTATTGCGGAAGCGCTCTCTAAGAGAATTGTTGAAATTGCTGAAAATGCCGAGCGTAGTTCGCAGAGTGTTTTTACCATGGCCTCTGCCGCCGAAGAGATGAGTGCCAATATTCAGGGGGTTAACAATAATCTGGTTGCAGTGAACGAATCTGTGGGCGAGGTGGCAGGCTCCATTAAAACCATGGATGGTCTACAGAATGCGGTGCGGAAAAATTGTGACCTGGCTTTCCAGCAGTCTGAAGAGGCTTCAGAGTTGGCGCAAAACTCCAAAGAAGTGATGCTTCGTTTGGAGCACTCTGCCCAAGAGATCAATAATGTGGTGGATGTGATCTATGAGATTGCAGATCAGACCAATATGCTTGCCTTAAATGCCTCCATTGAAGCGGCTACCGCCGGTGCTGCGGGGTCAGGCTTTGCGGTGGTCGCCAATGAGGTGAAAGAGCTCGCCAGGCAGACTGCGGATGCCACTCGAATGATTACCCAGAAGATTGAAGAGATCCAACATAATGCTCAGGAGTCTTCCACTGCAAATGATAAGATCGGCTCAATTATCGGAAAAATTAATCAATCGAACTACGATATCAGCCATAGCGTCGATGAGCAGAGTTATGCCACAACGGAGATTACCCACTCCATGGAGCGGGTCGCTGAAGCGAGTGAAGAGGTGACACGGAGCGTTAAAGAGCTTGAGGATGCGGCCCGTGAAGTGGCTTCTGCGGCGACGGAGTCTGCTAAGGGGACGGATGAAATTGCCAACCACTCCATCTCTCTGGCGGCGACAGCGGAAGATGTGGCGGATCGAAGTCTTATCTTAAGGGAGCAGTCGCGCACCATGGCGGAGAAGACCGCGGATGTGACCTCCGTCATTCAGAATGCCGATATGAAGTTAAACGAGATCTTTTTTAATGTGACGCTGATTGATGGCGCCATCCATCAGATTTCGCAACTGATTGATACACTGGCCTCTCCTGAGGAGCGCTTACGGGATTCGGTGAATGTTTTCCGTTTTTGCCCAGCACCTTTTGATGTGGAGAAGATTAAACAGGATCATCTGCACTGGTTAGGCGTCTTAGGTGATGTGATCTTAGGTAAGGAGGAGTTGAAGGCGGATGAAGCCTTAGAGGGTAAGGCGAGTGAATTTGGCCGCTGGTTGATTGAACGGAAAAAGGTCACCGCTTCGCCAACCTTAGATGAGCTCCAGGCTGTCCATGATAAAGTACACCAATCGATCTTGGAATGTGTTAAAAAAGCAAATTTTGGTGATGTGGATGGGGCTGAAGAGTCTGTACTCGAATTCAGCCAGCGTAACGATCTCTTCTTTGATATGTTGGATCGCTACTATCTGGAGTGCTTGAGAGTCTCTCTTGATGCCTGACCTCTTCTTTAAGATTATTTTGAAATAAAAAAAGCCAAGGTTGATGCCTTGGCTTTTTTTGCTTTAAGTGCTGGCTAGAAAAATGATCGGGTTACTCTAAGCTGTTATTGTCCGTATGTTCTCCGTTGCGAACACGGGTGGATAGCATATCTTCATACTCTCTTGAGCCTGAGATCACAACTTCTGGATTGGGTACATAGTTTAGATCAGGGTTTCGATTGGAGTAGTTTACTGAGTTGAGAATGATTCGCATAGCGTTGATGCGTGCTTCAGGTTTATCATCGGCGCGAATAATGGTCCATGGGCACATGGGGGTGTGGGTGCGGCGCAACATCTCAAATTTCATGCGAGTAAAGTCTTCCCAATGGTCCTGAGCCTGAAGATCCACTTCGCTTAGTTTCCACTGCTCTAGAGGGTTTGTTTTTCGCACTTCAAAACGTCTGGCCTGCTCCTCTTTGCTGACACTGAAGTAAATTTTGATTAAAATGGTTCCCTGGCGCACCATATCTTTTTCAAATCCACCGACGCCACGCATAAAGAGTTGATACTGTTCTGGTGAGCAGAAGTTGAAGACCGGTTCCACCATGGCGCGGTTATACCAGCTGCGATCAAAGAGTACCATCTCGCCGCCACGGGGGAGTTGTGCAACATATTTCTGAAAAAACCATTGGGTTTTTTGCACTTCTGTGGGTTTCCCAAGAACAACAATACGATAATGTTTTGGATTGAGAAAGCGGGTGACACGACGGATGGCACCACCTTTTCCTGCGGCATCGCGGCCTTCAAAAAGGATGACCATCCGTCTTTTTTCGTCTTCGAGATAGCGTTGCAATTTAATTAATTCAGCGGCATAAGGGCGCAACTGTTTATCGGCACGAAAACGGCGAACAGCTTCGGTGCGATCTTTTTTTAGTTCGGCATTCTCTTTGAGGAGATCTTGATAGCACTCTCTGAGTTCTTCTAGAGATAGGCTTTCAGGAGGTTTTTGGGTTTCGGGGAGTGGGGCATTCATGGTTTTGACTCTCCAGCGGGGATGCTTTTTAAGTGGACTTTAAGATGGGAGATGATAAAAAAAACCGAATGATACCTTTTTAAAGTTTTGAAGGGGTGGGATTGAGCCTTTTTATAAGCTCAATAGTTGATCTGTTGTTGGTAAGCTTTGGACTCTTGAGCGAGGTTTTCGGTTCCATGAAAAGCGAGAAAAACGATTTTTTTGAAGTTTCTTATCAATTTTGAGCGATTTTAAGGGAGGAGAGGTTTTGGGATTTGAGCGATTTTAAGGAGGGGGGCGGAAAGAAAAAAAGCACCTGGTTGGTGCCTTTTTTTATATTTTAAGCTTTGCTTATGTTCTATTGGGCAGGCGGTTGATCAGTCCAGCAACGAAACCGGCACCAAATCCATTATCAATATTTACAACGGTAACGTTGGCTGAACAGCTGTTGAGCATGCCTAGAAGGGCGGAGCCTCCAGAGAAGGCGGCGCCATACCCCACAGAGGTAGGAACAGCGATCACGGGTCTTGAGACCAAGCCGCCAACAACAGAAGGGAGTGCGCCTTCCATACCAGCGGCCACAATAAACACATTGGCAGAGCGCAGGAGCGATTCAGCGGCTAAGAGGCGGTGGAGGCCAGCCACACCGGCATCGAAGTGGGTCTCCACACGCGCACCTAACATGCGTGCGGTGAGTGCGGCTTCTTCAGCGACAGGCACATCGCTGGTGCCCGCACAGAGTACCGCAACCAAGCCTTCGCCATCACCGGGGGTTACTTTGCGGTAGAGGCACCGGGCGGCTTCGGCGTGTTGGAGTTGGGGATGGGCTTCGCAGAGTTTGAGCGCACGTTTTTTGGTGACGCGGGTAATGAGAAGGTCTTCGTTGTGCTGGAGTGCGCGGCCAGCGATTTTATCGAGGTGTTTAAACCGTTTTCCTTCTGCGAGAACAACCTCAGGAAAGCCCTGTCTTATGCTGCGTGTGCGATCCAAGCGGGCAACGACTTCCTGTTTCTCTTTGATGGTATCCACGCGGGGTTGTCGGAGCTTTTCGGTGGTTTCTTGGAGCGTTTTTTCGCCCTGTTTAAACTGATTTAGCAGGGTTTCCAGCTCTTGTGGTGACATGGACATTCCTTATCCTTATTAAAAAATAGAGATACCCACAAAAAAACGCGAACAAGAACCTATTTTAAAGGGGTGTCCGCGTTTAATGATCAACATGATGACATCAAATCAGCGTGTCATTAGGAGTTGATGGTGATGCTGCCGATGGAGGTGTTGTCGCTTACATCACCGCCGGCGGCACCCGTGGCACCAACGTTGGCTGTGGCATCGCCACCAATACCTGCACCAGCGCCAGATGCGCCGGCAGAACCCCAACTGGAAGCACCAGCGCTTGCGCCGCCTGCACCAGCGCCTGATCCACCACATGCGTATCCAGAAGCGGCTGCATTACCTGTGGCATCACCACCTGCTTTACCTGATTGATTTGTTCCGACTGTTGAGTCCATAGCTTGAGGCTCCTTTCTTGTACCTAAAAGAGAGTTGAGACATAAAGAGATTAAAAAGCTCTAAAAAAAATCTGGAATCATTATAATCCTCTTCAGCATTTATTGACAAATCAGTAATTCAACTTAGCCTATAAAATATTCTATAGCATTTGGGATCTACTTATTCTAGACAAATATTATTCATTTTTGAGGGGATGGACTGTTTTTCTTTAATAATCATATTTTTGCTCTGGTTATTCTCAGTCTGAAAAATATTGGTTTACTCTTATAAGCTATGTTGTTTTTGAGATGTAGAGCCTATATGGATTGTTCTGCTCTATATGAAAGGCGTTGATCTGTTCGATTGACGCCTTTCATTTTTTTAATTTCAGATAACAAAAAAGCGCAATGATTATTGCAGTCCTGGAACGCCAGGGCGCAACCCTTCGAAGAATCTTTTAAAGAGAGAGCTGTCTTCGATACCTTGGCGTAAGGTGGTCAGTTCTGTTGCAGATATGCTCTGGATATTTCCTTCAGCGAGATCTAGAGCCCAAGGGTAGAAGAGTCCTTTAGGAAAGTTATGGCCAAGTACGGTGGTATAGTTCACCAGTTCTTTCTTTAACCCGAGCTCATGAGAGGCCAGAGCGATGCTGAAGAGCGCTTCTTCCACATAGGGGGTGCGGTTAAATTCAGGGTTGCTGATTACCTCTTTGAAGCGATTGATCGCAGCAATATACTCTGCACGATCCAGATAGAAGCGTCCTACGAGGATTTCTTGGGCGGCAAGGCGATCACGGCATACTTTCATCATGTCGCGCGCCTCATCGGCATAATCGGACTCTGGGAAGCGGTTCTCCACCTCTTGGAGTGCGGTGAGGGCTAAGCGGGTGGGTTCCTGGGAGCGGCGGGCATCAGGAATCTGTTTGTAGTAGGAGAGGGCACGCATATAGTAGGCGTAGGAGACATGGCTGTAGCGAGGGTGAAGGCGGATAAAGCGGTTGGCAGAGGAGAGCGAATCTTCATAGTCGCCGTTTTTAAACTCTGCGTAGATCTGGGCGAGTTGTGCTTTAGCAGCCCAGGCTGAAAAGGGGTGTTTCTGTTCTACATCACGGAAAAAACGGGTCGCATAGGTGTAGGCGCTCTTTTTTAAAGCGTCGATGCCCTGTTGATAAATCTGTTGCGGGGGGAGATCGGCCTCTTCGGTGGGATTATCTTTTTTAGAGGAGCACCCTTGGCTTAAGAGAAGGGTGAGTGCCACAAAGGTCAGGGAGAAAAAACGGGATAAGGTCATATCGAATCATCTTTTGAGCAAAAGCGCGTGGATTAATGTTTGCGCGGCACGTTCGCCGCTGATAACAGCACCCTCCAGTGTTGCGGGTAGATCTGTATCGGTCCAGTCGCCAGCAAGGAGAAGGTTTTTCCAGGGGGTTTGGGTTTTCCAGCGAAAGCGTCTGATGCCAGGCCAGGCTGAAAAGGTGGCTTTCTTGGCTTTGAGGACGCGAACGTTTGGTGTGCTTTTCAATGCTGGTGCTATCTTGAGGATATCTTGCTGAACCTTCTGGATCAAGTTTTCAGGCGTCTGTTCAACTTCTCGATAGGCACCGCTGAGTACCGCACTGATACCAAACCGATCTTTTGGGATGTTGTGACGGCGGATAAGCCACTGGCTGAAATGGAAGGGGAGGCCGATAAGGTCATCTGGCCAGGCGGTGGGGGGGGATTGTGGAAAGGTGAAGTGGAGGGATACAATGGGGCTGTGTGGCCAGGTTAAAAGTTTTTTTGTTTCAGTCCAGAATGGTGTGATGCGGGCCAAAGCGAAGGGGGGGATGGCGGAGATTATGAGGCGGTTGTGGGTGTTGATGGCTCCTGAAGAGGTATGTAGTGCGGTGATCCGATCCGCCTCGTGCGTCATCTTTAGAATGCGCGTTCTAAAATGGATAGAACAGCCTTTCTGGCGCAACTGTTCTATGGCAGGTTCGATAATCAGTTGACTTAAAGGTACTTGAGGCAGTAGTGGTTCTGCGCCATCAGGCTGCTCTAAGAATGCTCTTTTTAAGATGGTTTTAAAGAGGGCGGCATTGGCAGAGGCCGCCGGTTCGTTTAAGGCTGCTAAGCAGAGAGGAAACCAGAGATTGCGACAGATATTTTCACGCTGTTTTAAGCTCTGCAACCAGTGGGTCACAGAAAGTTCTTCTAAGGCGGGGTCTACAGGTGTATGGAGATCTCTGGCCAGACGGAAAACAGAAGCGAGATCGCTTTTTGATAGCGGTTTAAAGCGGAGAATCCCTGCTAAAAGATGAAAAGGTGCAGGCCAGTCTGGGCAGTGAAAGGGTTGAATGCGATAATTCTCATCGAGAAAACAGTAGCGCAGACCGGCGCTTTTGAGTAGATGATCTGTATTGAGTTGTTTGAGCCGTTTTTGTAGTTTTGGGCAGGCTTTAATGAGGATATGGGGGCCGGTATCTAAGGTCTCCTCTAAGATTTTATCCCAGAAAGAGCCGGCACGTCCGCCGGGGTGTGGCGCGGACTCCAAGAGGGTGGGGCGGTAACCTTTCTCTGCCAGATCGAGGGCCGCCGTAAGGCCAGCGACACCAGAGCCGATAATGAGGGGGGTGTGATCCAAGGTATGTTCCAAAGTGAGAGGATCTTAAAACTTTAAGAGGCGCCATAAAGGCGCCTCTTAAAAATTTTCTATAGGGGGTTGGATTTTTGGGATTACATACCCATGCCACCCATACCGCCCATACCACCCATGCCACCCATATCAGGTGCTGCGGGAGGGGCATCATCTTTAGGCAGTTCAGCGACCATCGCTTCGGTGGTGATCATCAGACCAGCAACAGAAGCGGCGGATTGCAGGGCATTACGAACCACTTTGGTGGGGTCGATCACACCACAGGCCACCATATCTTCATACACTTCGGTGGAGGCGTTGAAGCCAAAGTTGGTGCTCTCGTTCTCTTCGATCTTAGAGACCACAACCGAGCCCTCTTTCCCTGCATTCTCAGAGATCACCCGGACAGGCTCTTCGAGGGCGCGGCGAACGATGCGAACGCCCACTTTTTGGTCGGCATTCTGTGCGTTCTCTTCACTGATCGCATTGCGGGCGCGCAGAAGAGCGACACCGCCACCAGGAACAATCCCTTCAGCCACAGCGGCGCGGGTGGCGTGCAGTGCATCGTCCACACGATCCTTACGCTCTTTCACTTCCACTTCTGTGGCGCCACCCACTTTGATTACGGCAACACCACCGGCCAGTTTAGCCAGGCGCTCTTGCAGTTTTTCGCGATCATAATCGGAGGTGGTGTCATCGATCTGCGCACGGATCTGGCTGACACGGGCTTGGATGCGATCAGAGGAGCCGTTACCATCCACAATGGTGGTCTCCTCTTTGGTGATCACCACAGATTTGGCGGAGCCTAACATATCTAAGGTGACATTCTCCAGTTTGACACCCACATCCTCAGAGATCACTTCACCACCGGTGAGGATCGCGATATCCTCTTGCATGGCTTTACGACGATCACCAAAACCAGGTGCTTTAACGGCACATACTTTCAGGCCGCCGCGCAGTTTGTTCACCACCAGTGTAGCCAAGGCTTCGCCTTCGACATCTTCTGCGATAATCAGCAGCGGGCGGGAGGATTGAACAACCGCTTCTAAGATGGTCAGAATCTGTTGCAGGTTACCGACTTTTTTCTCCACAATGAGAATGTAGGGGGATTCCATCTCCACCTGCATTTTCTCAGCGTTGGTGACAAAGTAGGGGGAGAGGTAGCCGCGATCAAACTGCATGCCTTCAACCACGTCTAAGGTGGTATCGAGACCTTTTGCCTCTTCGACGGTGATCACACCCTCTTTACCCACCTTATCCATCGCCTCAGCGATCATTTTACCCACTTCTTCATCGCTGTTGGAGGAGATTGTCCCTACCTGGGCGATCTCTTCGGAGCTGGTGATCTCTTTGGAGAGATTTTTCAGTTCAGCGACCACAGACTCCACAGCGGAGTCGATGCCCCGTTTAAGGTCCATGGGGTTCATGCCTGCGGCCACGGATTTCATGCCTTCACGAATGAGGGCTTGAGCCAGTACCGTAGCAGAGGTGGTGCCATCGCCGGCTTCATCGGCGGTTTTAGAGGCGACCTCTTTGAGCATTTGTGCGCCCATGTTTTCGAACTTATCTTCCAGTTCGATCTCTTTGGCGACACTGACACCATCCTTGGTGACGCGGGGAGCGCCCCAGGATTTATCCAGAACCACATTGCGTCCTTTAGGGCCAAGGGTCACCTTAACGGCGTTGGCGAGAATGTTCACGCCTTTGAGCATTTCGCCGCGTGCGTTTTCGCTAAATTTAACTTCTTTTCCGGCCATGATATTCCTTCCTCATCGATCGATGAAAAAAATCTAATTTTATTAATTTTGTGTTGTAATGAACGGTTCTAAAAGCAGAGGTTACTCAACAACACCCATGAGGTCGGATTCACGAAGGATCAAGAGTTCTTCGCTATCAATTTTAACTTCCGTGCCTGCATATTTGGCAAAGAGGACGCGATCCCCTTCTTTAACATCCATTGGACGGACACTGCCATTTTCCTGGACGGCGCCAGCGCCAACAGCCAGAATTTCACCTTGAATGGGTTTCTCTTTGGCTGTATCGGGGATGATAATACCACCGGCGGTTTTTTCGTCCTGTTCGATACGTTTTACAATCACCCGATCTTGAAGCGGACGAATTTTGGTTTTCATTCTTCCAGTTTCCTCTTTTTTAAGAAAAAGACATCATATTAATGCGTCTTCAAAAAGTGCGTATATCCAAAGCGGTGTGTTCGCAACTTTAAGAGAGACGTGGTTCATTTATTAATTGAGAAATAATCTCTATGGTGAAGAAGCAAAAAGTGATGCTTCGAGTGCTAATGTATGCATTGATTTTTTGCTGTCAACCTCTTTGGCGATTTTTTTATCATTTTTTTGCTTAAAAGCATCAGATTTGCAGACGGCGGAACAAGGAGAGTTTCTCCTGTTGTTGGCCTGCGATCCTGTTGGGGAGGGAGACATCAATCTGATAGCCGTTATCGGAGGTCTCTTTTAAGAGAATTTTACCTTTTTGGTGTAACTTGGCGAGAAAGGCGCCTTCAACAAAGGGAATGGTAAGGTGAAACACCTTCCAGGTTTTGGTGTGCTCCTGGGTGAGTTGATCGAGAAGTTCTGGAATGCCTTCTCCAGTATGAGCGGAGATCATTAATGCATCGGGGTAGTGTTCTTTTAGTTGATTTTGTTGCGTGGAGTTGAGGGCATCAATTTTATTGAAGAGTATGAGGAATGGTTTTTTATGGGCATCCAGCTCTTTTAATACACTATCTACAGCTTTAAGCTGCGTCTGGTACTCGCGATCTTCGGCATCGACAACCTTCAAGAGCAGATCGGCCTCCTGGACCTCTTCTAAGGTGGCGTGGAATGCCGCGACCAGTTGGTGGGGAAGATCTTTGACGAAGCCCACCGTATCACAGAGTGCGGCTTGTTGGCCATGGGGAAGAAGAAAACAGCGCAGGGTGGGGTCTAAGGTGGCGAACAGTTTATCTTCGGCGAGCACCGATGCCTGGGTCAGGAGGTTGAAGAGGGTGGATTTGCCGGCGTTGGTGTAGCCCACAAGTGCGATGGTAAAGAGGGCGGCTTTCTGGCGGGCATGGCGTTGCAGGGTGCGGGTGCGTTTGACCTGTTGGAGGGACTTTTTCAATTTTTGGATGCGTTGTCTGATCAGACGGCGGTCCACCTCAATCTGGGCTTCACCGGGGCCGCCGCGCAATCCGACACCACCGCGTTGTCGCTCCAGATGGGTCCAGGTTCGAACCAGTCTTGATTGTTGATAGAGCAGTGAGGCGAGGGCGACCTGCATTTTCCCTTCTCGGGTGCGGGCGCGGGTGGCAAAAATCTCTAAAATCAGTACGGTGCGGTCCACAACCTTGATCTTAAGGCTTCTTTCCAGGTTTCTTTGCTGAACAGGGGTGAGTTGCTGATTGATCACCAGAACATCAATCTCATTTTGCTGGGTATACTCAGCAATTTCTTCAACCAAGCCACGCCCTAAAAGGTGACTGGGAGAGATGTTTGACAGTTTTAAGGTCTGTTTCTGTTTTGGTATCAGGCCGGCGGTACGACTTAACCGGTCGAGTTCTAAAAGACGCTCTTCACTCTTTTCCGGAGATTGCTCGGGCAGAATGGGATGAATCAGTAGGGCGGTCTCGTTTTTTTTCTCTTCGGCCATTTTTTGAGCGTCATCTGTTTTTTTAGGAGGGGCGCTCTCCTCTTTGGTGGGCAAAAAGGAGAAACATTTAATCAAAGACTAGGAAGTCGAACAGATTAATCGTTCTTAATGCTTTTGGCCAGGATTTTTTTATTTATTCTTGATTTTAAGTGGCGTTGCTTTTAAGCATTACTCTTTTTCGGGCGCTTTATAAATCTCACGGGAGGGCATTACTGTGGAAATTGCGTGTTTAAAAACCATTTGCGTGACACTGTTTTTCAACATTAAACAATAGGTGTCGAAAGATAAAATTATGCCCTGTAATTTGATTCCATTGACAAGGTATATGGTTACATCCACTTTCTCTTTGCGTAGGGTGTTTAAGAAAGGATCTTGGATATTTTTTCCATTTTGATTTGTCATTATGCGAATATCCTATTGTAATCAGTATGGTTTGTTTCTTCCTGGCCTGGGAATGAACCCTGGCCTTGTGTTTTTAGTACATGTTTGCGAGGTGTAGCACTTATTTACCTGAAAAAAAAGGAAACCCTTCTTGTCAGGCGATAGAAAGAACCACAAAAGTAATCATATAAGCAAAGAAAAGTTATGTAAAGGAGTTTCAAAGGTTTTGTAAAAAATAGGCGACCAGATTTTGCAGCGGTTTGGAGTCTTTGGGAGAAAACCAGATGACCCCGGGCTCTTTTCGCAGCCAGGTGAGTTGTCTTTTAGCATAACGTTTGGTCTCTTGCTTGGCTTGTGTGATGGCTTCATCAAGGCTTAGATGGCCATCGAAATAGTCAAACAACTGGCGATATCCGACCGCTTTCATGGCGGGTAGTGAGCGTGCGCATTTTTTCTTCCATAATTGGTGTGTCTCGTCGATCAGTCCTTGGGAGACCATCTTGTCAAAACGTTTTTCTATGCGTTGATTCAGTTGGTGGCGTGGCACGTTGAGAGACAATTTTAATATTGTGAAATTATTGAGTTCGGCGTGCTGTTCATGCCACGTTGTGAGCGGGGTGCCGGTGGCTTGATAGACCGATAAGGCACGAATAATACGTTGCTTGTCCTGGGCGTGTAATTTTTGATAGCTTTTGGGGTCGCACTGTTTGAGTTGTTCCATCAGGCTTGCCCAGCCCTCTTTTTCAGCTTGGCTGTAGAGATCATCAACAATTATTTTAGGTATTTTTGGTATGGGTGAAAAACCTTGTTCGATTGCGCGAAAATAGAGCCCGCTTCCTCCGACAAAGAGGGGAATTCTACCCTCTTGATAACAGTGTTGGATCAATGGGATGGCCAGATTGGCATAATCTCCGGCAGAGAATGGGGTTTCTGGGTCAGCGATATCCAGTAAAATATGGGGCACCTCCCTCTGCTCTTCAAGCGAGGGTTTGGCGGAACCGATATCCATCTGCCGGTAGACCTGAACGGAATCGGCATTAAAAACCGTGATCGGAAAGCTTTGAGACAGTTGCAAACAGAGGCTGGTTTTTCCCGAAGCGGTGGGCCCCATAAGAAAAATTAGCGGCTGTACTTTACCTGACATGAGTAAAAAAGTATCCTTATCGTTTTGGCGTCGAGATAGAAGGGGTAAAAATCTCTTCGCTATTAAGTATAGCAGACGTAAGGGTGATTCTGGTCAAAAATATGAGAAAACCAGAATGGCTGTTTAAAGTATTTTAAAGGAGGAAAGCATGTTACTCAAAGACCGCATTGCTCTGGTTACAGGTGCTGGTGGCGGTATTGGCCGGGCTGTGGCGAAATCTTTTGCGAAAGAGGGCGCCTTTGTGATCCTTTTAGGACGACGACAGGAGCCTTTGGAAACCCTCTTCGATGAGATCGAAAATGCTGGTGGGGGGGCGTCGATTGTTCCTTTTGATCTGGAGAAGGATCTGGCGCGTGCCAGCGAATTGAGTGGCCAGGTGCGGCGACGTTTCGGGCGATTGGATATTTTGGTGAATAATGCCGCCATTCTTGGCACGTTAACCCCGATGAGTGCCTATACGCCTGAGATGTGGGAGTCTGTCTTTCGTATTAATGTCACAGCCCCCTATTTTTTAACGCAGCAGCTTCTACCTATGCTGCAAAAGAGTGACAGTGCCTCAGTGATCAATGTAAGTTCCTCTGTGGCGCAACATGGCAGGGCTTTTTGGGGGGCTTATGCCGCCTCTAAGGCGGCTTTTTTGAATATGACCCAGACCTGGGCACAGGAGTTGGAGAATACCAACATAAGGATTAATAGCTTAAATCCAGGTGCCACCGCCACCGCCATGCGGACGCTGGCTTTTCCTGGCGAGCGTGCAGATCACCTGCCGACGCCTGAGGATCTCTTACCGGTTTTTCTCTATCTGGCGTCATCGCAATCTGAAGGGGTGACCGGAGAGATGGTTCAGGCAAAAAGCTGGTTGAAGGCGCAAGAAGATCAGGCGTGAATCTCGGTTGCAGAGATGGCCAGACGAAAACCATAGGTTCCAAAGCCGCCGTGGGGGAGGCCGCCCATGCGCCGTGTGCAGCGTAAACCTTCTGGGTGGCGTTTCCAGCTTCCGCCGCGAAAGGCGCGATAGTCGCCTTTGGGCTCAAGGAGGAGGGGGTTTTTTTCTGTATGGTGATTAAAGGCATCTGTAAAATACCAATCCTCTGTCCACTCATGCAGCAGTCCGCTCATATCATGCAAGCCTAATCCATTGGGTTTTTTCTCCCCAACAGGATGGGTGCGGCCTTGGGCGTTCTGATCATACCAAGCATATCTCCCCAGTTGTTCTAGGTCGCTGGTGCCTGACCAAAGCTCTTTTTTACCGCCACTTCTCGCGGCATACTCCCATTCGGCCTCGCTGGGGAGACGAAAATGGATTTTTGAGCGCTGGTTGAGTTGGTAGATAAAGGCTTTTGCCTGATCCCAACTCACCATCTCGACCGGATAGCGATCCCCCTTTTTAAACATGGCGGGGTTGCTGTTCATTAAGAGTCGCCACTCCCCCTGGGTTACCGGATATTTTCCCAGATAGAAGTCGTCCAGAGTGACTTTATGTACAGGCTTTTCATCGGGGAATCCGTTATCAAAAAGATCGCCCATTAAAAAATCGCCCCCTTTGATCCGAACAAAGGGCATCTTGGTGGTCTCTTCATAGAACAGTTCAGGGTGGTCCATGCTTCTCTCTTTTGGATGAGGTCATTGATAAAGGCGGTTTAATGGTTGCGGGCGAGACGGAAGCCAATATAACGGTCCCGATAGCTTTTGCCGTGGCCAGCACGGTCGCTACAGCGCTGTAGAAGGGGATATTGATACCAGCCGCCACCGCGAATCACCCGGTCTTCGTCATCGACTTTATAACAGGGGTTTTTATGCGCATGGTGGTTGTAAGCATCTTCTGCGTAGACATCCTGCGTCCATTCGCAAACATTGCCGCTCATATCAAAAAAACCTTGATCGTTAGATTTTTTTTCGCCCACAGGATGGGTTTTGGCGTCGGCATTTTTATCAAACCAGGCAAACTGATTGATCTTCTCAGGATCGGAAGTGCCCGACCAGCGCTGCTTTTTGCCGCCGCTTCTTGCGGCATACTCCCACTCCGCTTCTGTCGGGAGGCGATAGGTCTGTTCACTCTGATTGTTGAGACGTTCAATGAAGGTTTGCACATCCAACCAACTCACCTGCTCCACCGGGAGATTCTCTCCTTTAAAATAGGAGGGGTTATCGCCCATAATCTGCATCCACACGCTCTGGGTGACCGGATATTGCCCGAGATAAAAAGCGCTGAGTTCTACTTTATGGAGAGGGTACTCATTGGCGAAGCCCTCTTCAAAATGGTCTCCCATGATAAAATGGCCCGCTTCAAGAAGAATAAAGGGCATTCCGGTGAGGGGTTCTTGAAAATGATTTTTATGCATACTTTTGTTGCTCGAAAGAGGAAAATGTTCAAAATTATGTTATGGTCTTTGATTAAACCATTTTACATCCCATTTTTCAGGATGAAAACACCATTTTTTATCTAAAAGAGTTGAAAGGGTGAAGCGTTGAAAAAGCCGGTTATTGACGAGAGACATATTGATATCGATCAAAGTTTTATTCATAAACGTGGTCTGGCCGAAGGGCGACTGGTCTGTGTTCTGGTTAAATATCGCCAATCCCGTGAGGCACTGATTGCCCATCGGCAGAGTTACCGCTTAGCCAGAAAAAAGGGGCGCTATGCACCGCTGCTGCTTCCTCTGCGAGAAGAGGGCGCCTGGCATGGGGGTTTTATCGCATTGATGCCCTTAGCGGAGGGGGGGGCGTTGGATCTCTCCAAAGCTTATTGGCAGTTGGATCTTGGGGAGGTCAGGGGCTTTACCGCGCGAGAAGATGGCTTGGCAGTGGTGGCTTTGGTGGATGCTTTGGTGTTGATCGATCTCTATGAGGGCCGGGTTAAAAAAACGCTGCATCATCCACTGTTTCGCAATCTGCACAGTGTGTCGTTCTGTCCATGGCTTAAAACACGGGTGCTTATCAGTAATACAGGGCTTGATTCGATCCTGGAGATGGATCTGGAACGTGAAGAGATTGTGCATAATTGGCGGGCGTGGGACCATGGTTATCATCGTACCCCTTTTGGCTTTGAGCTTCTGCCTCCTGAAAAAAAACTGCCCAAAGGCGCCAGGTTGCTTCGTCATGATGAAGCGCGAATGCGTATGGAGCAGGCGTTGCCTCTTTTAGAGCAGGAGCGTTGTTTTGTGGCAGTGGATGATCTTCATGTGGATCATGTTCTAGGTCTGGAGAAGTGGCTTAAAAGTGCTGAGCCTAACTGGGCGGGCTATGATCCTAAAAGTAAAAAGTGGTTGGCCAGTTTTTTTGTTTCGAATCAGGCGGTGATGATTGACCCTGACTCTGGCGCGGTTGAACTGCTTCTCGATAATCTGAGCCGTCCTCATGCGGTGGAACCCACACGCTGGGGTTATGCGGTCTCTGATACAAGAAAAGGGGAGGTTATTCTGATTGTTCCTGAACAGTCGATTCATTTTTATAACTTCTCCACCAGAGCCTTGACGGCTCCAGATAAGTCACTGGATGGCGGTGAGTGGCTTCAGTATACCTCACCCATTGCAGGGGGAAATTATCTCGCTTCTGTGGACTCCAGACGGGCGCAGGTGATTATCTGGAGTCCAGAAGAGCAGTGCTATACAACCCACAGCTATCCCCACGACTGGTCGATGCATGCGATCATTGCCCTTCCTGATGATCTGGAGCAAAAAATTCTTTTGAGGCGATGAGTGTTTAAGAAAAACGGCTAAAAATCAAGCCTATCCTTTACAAGGTGCTGTTTTATAGCCAGAATAACCTATACATGAGGATATTTTGGAGGCGAGGGATGAACCACCATACCTGGATTAAAAAAAAGGCCAACGCAAAGGGAAGCGCGGATCTTATTCTGGTAACACTCCTGGCGGTTATTCTGACCGTTTTTCTGATATGGTGGGTCTGGGATGGTGATCTGGAACAACTCTTCTCTTCTAAAGCGTTGTCTTTAGTGTCTGATGCACAACATCCTAAACAGAACCTCCTTGAGTCTGGTCAAAAACAGCTCTCCTTAGGAGATCTTGATAAGGCAAGACGTGCTTTTCAACAACTGGTTGGGCTGGAGGAAAACGCGGATGGATACTATTTTTTAGGTACTATCTCTGAGACAGAAGGGCGTTTTGCTGAGGCGGCGGACTATTACCGCTTTGCTCTTGCCCTTGATCCTCAGCATAAAGGCAGTCTCTTTAAAAATATCCGTCTTGCTCTGGCTGAAGATCACTTAAAACAGGCTGAGAATGGCCTGCTTCGTCTGCAAAAAATGGTGACTGAGGCGGGTGAGAAAATCTCCATTCAGGTGTTAGAAGCCGCACTGATGATTCGACAGGGCAATCTGCATCGGGCGAGAAAAATATTAGATACCATTTTAACGCTCAACCCCGCCTTTGCTGAAGCGATTATTTTGAAGATTGCCCTTAATAAAAAAGAGAAAAAACTTGAAAAACAGCGCTACTGGTTAAAGCGGGCAGAAAAATATGGTTGGCGCAATGATGTGCTCTCGATCTATCTTGCTTATCATTTTATGGCGCTTGGGAAAGAGAATCGGGCTTATGAAATATTAACAAAGCAGCGCGATAAAAAAGTGAATTCTCACCCCATGACGCCGTTCTATCCGCGATTTTCCTCTGCAAGAGCTTTGAGCCGCCTCTACAGTAAAAAGCCCCGTAAGATGGAAAGACTCTGGCAGTCTATGGCGAAAGAGAACGCACAGAATAGTTATTTCTTGCGTCAGTGGATCACCTCTTTAAGTCAAATTTATGCCTCCCAGACAAAACAGAAACAGATCGAGATTAAAAAAATGGTCGCGTCGCTCTCTGAGCGTTTTTCTGATGATCTCTATTTTCAACTGACCACGGCCGCATTCTACTGGCAGAATGGCGAGAGATCATTGGGAAAGAAAAACCTTCAGAAGCTTGATGAAGTCAGTGTCGCTGATTTTCGAAGTCTGCTCACGCTGGCAGAGTGGACAACTAAGCGAATGAGTAAAAATCAGTCGTTGGGGATTTTGCAGCGACTCTGGATGCGTTTTTCGCCAGAGAAAAAACAGCGGCTGAAAGCTGCGTGGATGCTCTTTTTACGATGGAGTCCAAGAAAAGATCCTGCGATCATGCAGTTAAGTTCGTTGTTAAAGGTAACTCTCAAAAAGAGAAAGATGGCTTTTTCCTCTCCTGAAGAGACCCTTAAAAAAGCACGTCGCTTTGTTCAGGAGGGAAGCGATGCGCAGGCGATAAAATTACTGATTACTGTACCTAAAAGTTTTAAGCCTTCGGTGGCTTGGCTCAAACTTTTAGCAACCGCCCAGATGAATGTGGGGGATAGTGATGGAGCTAAAATTACGCTGCTCAAGGCGCAATCCTTAAATCCTCAGGATGAGCGTATCACTTTACAGTACGCTTCCACTCAGGCTTTGACCGGGAATTGGTTGAAGGCTGAGAAGCTCTACGAACGTTTGACCTATTCCGATAAAACAGGCGTTCAACTGGTGCTCAGCCAGTTAAAAGCCCTCAATGGTGGCTGGCTTCTCGCCAATCAGAGCGCCAGAATGTTCTATAAACATCATGATCCTAACCATCCCTGGGGATATACTTTGGCGGGATTGGCTTCCGTGATGCGCGGCCATGTGGAGATGGCGTTTGAACATTTTAAAAAGGCGCATATCCTTCATCGTGGTGCTGTGGAGCCTGTGCTCTATGATGTTAAGGTGAGGGCGATTCATCAAGGTTGGCAGGCGGCCGCAGCGCGTTTGAAAACCATCGTTTCTGCCTCTCCGGAACATTTTTTTGCCTGGAATCTTTTGGGGGAGGTGCATGCCAAACTGGGACAGGCCAGTGCGGCGGCGGAGGCTTTCCAGAAAGCTTTTCAACTGCATCCTGAGTGGATTACACCATTGATTAATCAGGGGGCACTTTTAATGGTGCTTAAGGATTACAGGGCGGCTGAAAAAGTGTTTGCAGCGGCGGCAAAAGAGCAGCCTGAAGATCCTTGGTCGCTCTTCTTTCAGAGTTTGGCGCTGCTAAAGCAGGGCAAAATGAAAGAGGCTTTGACTGTAACGCAGGCGGTGTTGCGGCGAGATCCCAGGTTTGATCCGGCCGCCAATAATTTGGCTTTTTTATGGCTTACAGTGCCTCCTGATCCTAAACAGGCGGGAGATAAGGCATTTTTCTGGGCAAAACGTTTTGCGAATAGTCATCAGAGCCACTATCTGGATACTTTAGGCACTGCGCTCTTTCGTCAGAAAAAGGTGCGGGCGTCGCTTAATGTTCTGGAGCGCGCGGTGGTTGTGGCGCCAAAAAATGCAGAGATCCGTTGTCGCCTGGGACGGATGCACTTTAAAGAGGGCAATCGGGCCTCAGCAAAAGTCCATCTGACGCGCTGTGTTGATGCGCCTGGATCCTTTCCTGGTAAAGAGGCGGCAAAGAGAGCATTGAAACGTATGGGGGTGAACTAAAAATGGGGAGAGAGATTGGTTATGAAAACATTTGAGATAAATATCCGGGTGACTTTAAGTCCTAAAGTCTCTTTGACTGCTCTTGTGGAGAAAATTTCAAAGATCCTCAACCGACTTCCTGAGGGCTCTTTTAAAGTGAGTGCTGTTTGTGAAAGGGGGGGTGAAAAAAAAGATGAAGTCACGAATAGATGGAAGTTGGTTGCAGATCGGTTCAGGCGTGAAGATGCGCTTCAGGGAAAATCAGGTGAAGTCAATCATCTGGTTCGATCCTTTCGGGATGGCTTTTCTTTTTGATTGAGTTATTAATAAATTATGCGGCGCATGGATCGCGCCGCATCGATGCTTTTAAAGGATATACTGAGAGAGGTCTTCGTTATCGGCGAGATCTTTTAGCTGCTCTTTAACATACTGATCATTCACCTCAACCTTTTCACCGCCACGATCTGGCGCGGTGTAGGAGAGGTCATCGAGCATCTTCTCCATCACAGTTTGTAGGCGGCGGGCACCGATATTCTCCACGGTCTCATTCACATGGGCCGCGATCTCCGCTAGAGCAAGAATGCCTTTATCGGTATAGGTGAGATCGATTCTCTCAGTGGCCATCAAGGCGCTGTATTGCCGTGTTAAGGCATTCTCAGGCTCGGTGAGAATGCGGACAAAATCCTCAACGCCTAAGCTGCGTAACTCCACCCGAATGGGGAGACGGCCTTGAAGTTCCGGGAGAAGATCGGAGGGTTTGGAGAGTTGAAATGCACCAGAGGCGATAAAGAGAATATGGTCGGTGCGAACGATGCCATATTTTGTGGAAACGGTGGTGCCTTCCACAAGTGGTAGCAGGTCGCGCTGCACCCCCTCCCGGGAGACATCGCCACCGCTGCGCATCTCTGTGGAGTGGCCACAGACCTTATCGAGTTCATCGAGAAAAACAATGCCTGACTGCTCAACCTTCTGGATGGCATCCTGACGGGCTTTATCCTGATCGACCAGCTTTTCTGCTTCATCCTCTGTCAGTGCTTTCAGGGCATCTTTGACGGTGAGGCGCCGTTTTTGTGAGCGTCCCTCACCAAGCATGCCGCCGATCATCTCCTGGATGTTGATGCCTTCTAGGTTTTGTGGGGTGAGCACCTCCAGCATCGGGCCCTGATTGCGGCTTTTTTTAAGTTCAATCTCTACTTCGCGTTTATCCAGTTTGCCCTCTCTGAGCATTTTGCGAAACTTCTGCCTTGTATCAGAGTTCTCTTTTGAGGGTGCGGGGGATTCACTATTATCGTCGCGCTGAAAGAAGGCGGCAAAAGAGGCGGTGTTATTTTCGTTGGATGTGGAGGAGGAGGGGAGTAAAATATCGAGAAGCCGGTCTTCGGCGAGATCTTCTGCTTTGCGGCGCATCGAATGCTTATAGCGTTCGGTGGTCATTTTAACCGCCATCTCGGTAAGATCACGGATGATTGACTCCACATCGCGTCCCACATAACCCACCTCTGTGAACTTGGTGGCCTCAATTTTAATGAAAGGGGCATCGGCGAGTTTGGCCAGGCGACGGGCGATTTCGGTTTTTCCTACGCCGGTGGGCCCGATCATGAGAATATTTTTAGGGTAGACCTCTTCACGAAGTTCGGGTTCAAGTTGGCGGCGGCGCCAACGGTTTCTTAAAGCGATTGCAACAGCGCGTTTGGCGGCGCTCTGGCCGATAATATAACGGTCCAACTCCGAAACGATTTCTCGGGGGGTAAACTCGGACATTTATAACTCTTCGATTACTAAGCTGGAATTGGTGAAAACACAGATTTCGGCCGCCAGGTTGAGGCTTTTCTCAACGATATCGTTGGCCGATAGATCGGTGTGACGCAGAAGGGCGCGTGCTGCGGAAAGGGCGTAAGGACTCCCTGAGCCGATGCTTAAAATTCCTTCTTCGGGTTCGAGGACATCACCGGTGCCGGAAATCAGTAGGCTGGACTGTTTATCGGCCACCGCAAGCATCGCTTCTAAGCGTCTGAGCATGCGATCCGTGCGCCAGTCTTTGGCGAGTTCGACCGCTGCACGGGTTAGATTGCCGCCATGCTTCGATAGTTTGCCATCGAAGCGGTCAAAAAGGGTGAAGGCATCCGCTGTGGAGCCTGCGAACCCGGCTAAAACCTTGCCGTCATGGAGGCGGCGCACCTTACGCGCATTTGATTTAATTACGGTATTCCCCAGGCTGACCTGGCCGTCGCCACCCATGGCGATCTGTTCGCCCCGTCGAACTGCGAGGATGGTGGTTCCTTTAAACACGTTTTGTTCTCTCCCACCGCTTTGGCTTGTTTTGGATTTCTTATATGATAGGGATGACCCTATTTTATGAGAGCGTCTGAAAATAGGATAAGGGTATTGTGCCGCTTTTGCGTTAAAATGTCAGGGGCTATTGGTTTTTCGTTAAAAAAAGTTATTATAATCGCTTTATCGCTCTTTTGGAAGAAAGGTCATGGAAGAAAAGGAGTTGTCCGCCAGAGTGCTGGCGCTTTTTAACGATCAGTCGCGGCGGAAATCGGCGCGCGTTTTAGCTTTTTCATTGATCTATAGAAAGATCTTTGGCAAAACAGAGTCTGCTGCCAAGGCGCAAAAATTGCGAAAGGTTCTTGATGAACTAAAAAAAAGTGGACGTCTTGTTCAGTATCCAGATATTGGTGTGGCCGAGCCGCCCTATATGGCGCGTCCAAAGCGCGCGGCGAAATCTTAGATGTTCTTAAATTAAACATTCTGACCTTAAACACTCTGACCTTAGGCACTCTGATCGGTTGAATTAAAAAACATGGGAGATGGGGGAATGACCTCCTCGACAGAAGATCTTGCGCAGAATGAAATGTCCACAGCCGAGTTGTTGGCTGAAGAGATCGATCCTGATGATCATAAGCCAGGGCAGCGTGTGCAGAAAAAGAGAGATCGTGCGTTGGAGCAGGAGATGTATCTCTCCTCTCCTCACCCGTGTGGTTATTTTTCTAAACGGGTGGCCTCCACACTTTTTGTCAATCCTGCCATCGCGCTTCACGCTTCGCAATATGAATATCTGTTATCGCAAGGCTTCCGTCGCAGTGGCAGTACAGCCTATCGTCCCTACTGCTCCTCATGTGATGCCTGTATTGCCGCAAGAGTCGATGTTTATGACTTCTCTCCTTCAAGAAGTTTTCGCCGTGTCTGGAATCGTAATCAAGATCTGAGCGTGGTCGCTCATGATGCAAAGTTTTATCCAGAGCACTTTGAACTCTATAAACGCTACATCAAGGACAGGCACGATGAAGGCCCCATGGATACACCGACGCCAGAGAGTTATCTGGAGTTTCTTGGTTGCCGTTGGGGATATAGTTATTTCTACTCATTTTATCTCGCTGAAGAACTGGTGATGGTGGCGGTGGTGGATGCGCTTCCCTCAAGCCTCTCGGCGGTCTACACCTTCTTTGATCCTCAATTTGAAAAACGAAGTCTGGGAACTTATGCGGTTTTATGGCAGATTGAAAAGGTGCGTCAGTTGAAAAAACGGTGGCTCTATCTTGGCTACTGGATTCCAAACTGTCGAAAAATGCAGTATAAATCACGTTTTAAGCCGTTGGAGATCTTCTGGAACCAGGGTTGGACGCGCTTTGATCCTCTTCTTGACGTCACCCTCTGAAAAAAGTGTGACGCCTGTCATTATTCAGAAATAAAAGTTCTTTATTCCAGGTGGTGCCGCAGGCTTGGTGGAGAATATCTATACCATCGCTTCGATCATAAGAGGAGGTGCGTGCTAACCTGGATGTGATTACACCATTGTTTGGAAGAATACGCATGGGTGTATGATTTCTGTGAGCCAGGTGGCGGAGAAGAAGTGATTGGTAAGTGGGGGCGGTATTACGCAAGGCTCAACTTTAAGGTTGCTGCAATGGCGGATGCTCCAAAGGAGATCTCCAGTCTCTTTTTAATCTTTTTGATCTATAAAATGCTATATTTTATAGTACTTATTTCTCTTTACAAGAGGAGGAGTGAAATGGTATAGATATGGGAATCTTATTAAGAGTTTGTTTTGGAGTTTAAGTGATGCGTTTTTCGAAATTTACGCTTAAGAATAAAATATTGTTAGGGATTTCTCTTCCTATCGTCGCGCTCTTCGTGCTTGCCGCAGAGAGTTTCATGAATATGCGTTCTCTGGTTCATACGACATCCTGGTTGGATCATACGCATGTTGTCTTGAGCCAATCGTCGGCAATTATTGGTTCGGCTGTGGATATGGAGACCGGCATGCGGGGCTATCTCCTGGCGGGTAAGGAGGCTTTTCTTGATCCTTATCGGGAGGGGGAGAAGGCAACCTATCAGCAGATTGAGGCGCTACAGAAAAAGGTGAGTGATAACCCCACTCAGGTGGATCGCTTAACTCAGGTGGAGAAGGTGCTTCGTGAATGGCAAAATGATGTTACTGAGCCCACCATTGCGCTGCGCCGAAAGATTGGTGATGCCCCGACCATGAATGATATGGCCAAAGAGGTAGGGAAAGCGCGAGGGAAGCAGTATTTTGATAAGTTGCGTGCCCAACTGAAACTTTTTGCGGATCGAGAGGCTGCTCTTCTGGTTAAGCGGCAACATGATTTTGAGAAGGCTAAAGAGGGTGTCAAAGATAACCTTGGCTTTATGGAGAAGAGCAGAAACTGGGTTGAACATACCCATAAGGTGATAGCTGAAGCAAACACCCTGTTGGCCTTGGCGGTGGATATGGAAACCGGTATGCGGGGATATCTTCTGGCAGGAGAAAAACAGTTCTTAGAGCCTTACCATGCCGGAGAGAAACAGTTCTTTTCGCGTTTAAAGCAGCTTAAAAAGACGGTTTCAGATAATCCTGTGCAGGTAAAACGTCTGACAGATATGGAACAGAAGATCTCTGTATGGAATAGAGACGTTGTGAAGAAAGTGATCGCACTGCGTAAGCGTGTGAACAGCGGTGTAGCGCAGCGGATTGATGTGGATAATGTTGTTTCACGGGCCCAGGGAAAGACCTACTTTGATGCATTTAGAAAATTGGTGGCTGATTTTATTGCCATGGAAGAGAAGTTGATGGTCAGACGTCAGATGGAAGCTAAAAATGCACAAAAGGAGATGAATATACAGGTCCGTATCATGGAGGATAGTGAGAAGTGGGTTACGCATACCTATGAGGTGATCGATAAAGCGCATACGGTTTTAGCCGCCGCAGTGGATATGGAGACCGGTATGCGGGGTTACCTCCTGGCGGGTAAGGTGCAGTTTTTAGAGCCCTATAATCATGGCTCTAAGGTTTTCTTTGAGCGAACTGCGGCTTTGAAAAAGAAGGTGAGTGATAATGCGGTGCAGGTTAAGCTTCTTACGGAAGTTGATGCAAATATCCGGCAGTGGCAGCAGAAGGTCACCCAGCCTGTCATTGCTTTGCGTCGTCAGATTGGTGATGCCAAAACGATGGATGATATGGCGGATCTGATTGGTGAGGCGCGTGGTAAGGCTTACTTTGATAAGTTTCGCCAGATTATGGCGGACTTTCAGAAGGATGAAGAGCGCCTGATGCAGATAAGAAGGCAGGATAATGAAAATACCATCAATGAGAGCGACACCATCACGTTGATCACGCTTATTTTAGCAACGCTGTTAGGATTGGGTTTTGGTTGGAAAGTGATCCGTGATGTGATGGGGCAGTTGGGGTGTGAGCCTGGAGAGATTGAAGACATTGCCCGTCGAGTGGCTTCTGGCGATCTGGTTGGTGCGATGCAGGGGATGGAGAATAGAAAACGCTCCGGTGCTTTTGGCTCAATGGCTAAGATGGTGACCGATTTAAGGGAGATCTTCTCTGAAATTACCAAGCAGGGTTTGAATTTGGCGCAATCCTCCCGTGCGCTGGATGATATCGCGAAGAACCTCTCCTCTGGTGCACAGGATACCCAAAACGATGCGAGTGCGGCGAGTCAGGAGATGGAGAAAGCCAATCAGGATATGGCTTCGGTGGTGACGACTGCAACGCAGTTACGGCAGAATATGGAGAATGTGTCTGAGAATATCGGTCAGGTGGATAATAACTTGGGTGCGATCTCGGCTGCTGCCGAAGAGGCGAGTGCAAACTTAGATACAGTGGCGGCCGCCGCTGAGGAGGCCAGTTCGAGCATGACCCAGGTGGTGGGTTCGGCGGAGCGTTCTAATGAGAATATCTCTGGTGTTGCTTCTTCTGTGGGGGAAATCTCCACCTCCATTGGAGCGGTTCGGTCGCAGTGTGAATCTGCCAGGGTGCAGTCACAAAAAGCGAATCAGCATGCAAATACTTCGGCAGAGGAGATGAAAAACCTCACCAAAGCCTCCAGTGAGATTGATAAGGTGATCGATCTGATTAATGACATTGCGGACCAGACCAACATGTTGGCTTTAAATGCCTCCATTGAGTCCGCTGGTGCTGGAGAGGCCGGTAAAGGGTTTGCTGTGGTGGCGAATGAGGTGAAGGATCTTGCTAGGCAGACGGGTGAGGCGACCACAACGATTGTGACGCAAATTGATGAAATGAACATGCAGACCGATAATGTGGAGCGGGCGATCGCTGAGGTTTCCACCATTACCGAAGATATTAATGTGGCGAACCAGGAGATTCTTTACTCTGTTGAGGAGCAGAGTAGTGCCACAGAAGAGATCTCCAGGTCGATGGCGAAAGCCACGGAGGAGACTGTTGAGGTGACCCGGCTTGTGGGTGAATCCACGGAGGGGATTACTGAGGTGAGTCGTAATGTGCAGGAACTCTCTTTAGGTATTGGTGAGGTGACCCGTAGTGTTTCGGATATTGCGCAGAATATGGGGTCGGTTGTGCAGGATGTGAATGTGGCTTCTACGGGGAGCAGTGATGTTTTTAAGAGGATTTCAGAGGCCAATGAGGCGACTGCCAAGGTTTCTCATTCGCTTGAGCAGATCAATGAGAAGGCGGGGAGTGTGTTGGCGTTGAGTGCTTCGGTGAATGAGAAGGCGGGTGAGATGGCGGGGATGTCCAGTAGTTTGGAGCAGATGTTGCAGCGGTTTAAGCTGTAGTGTAGTGATGTGGTTTTTGTTGGGTTCGTTTTGCCGCAGGCAGAAGGTGCTTGCGGTGGGGGCCTAAGGAGGTATGCAATACCTCCCCGGCCTAGGGGGATTGGGGGAGCGGAGCGTCCCCCAAAAAAATGTGCCTTTGGCGCATTTTAAAAAACATGAGTCACACGACCGTACACTTTGATTGGTTATTTATCTATTGGTTGAGCGGTGCGCGTTTATCAGTAAGCTCTGTCTTTGAAAGCAGCCAGAAGATCTCTGGATAGATGTATTTGCTTTGTATTGATCTTAAAGTTTAGATTGCTATCTCAAATTTAGGTTTTGTGCGTCAAATTTCCTTGTGATAATTCAACGTAGATATTAATATTTATTCATTAGTTGTCATGTTTTTTTATCTTTTTTTATGGAGTTTCCCATGGCTAATGAATCAGAGAGCAAAGAGAGTGGTTTTGAGGGGTTTGTAGAACAGGTTAAGGATAATATTGAGTCGATTCGTGAAACAGTCAAAAGTGATGCGAAAGAGTATAAGAATGCGCTCTATAATGATCAACGCTATCTGAGAGGGGAGTATCATAATGTCGTCAGTATCTGTGGGGGGCGTGGTTCTGGAAAGACGTTCCTTCTGAATGAGGTTGTCAATGGTTGTCGTTCAAAAGATTTAGTGTTACCAATTATCACCCCAGATATGGTGATGGGGTCACACTCTCTTTTTGGTTTGGTTTTGGGTATGATTTATCATCAGGCTGAAGGGGGGGCTAAAAAGGAGAAAGAGAGATCTTCTTGGTCAGGAAAATGTGATAAAGGCAGTAAAAAGCTTAATGAGCTTATGGGGGAGATTAAGAAGTTAGGAACGCAGCGCGCAAAAAGTGGTCTACGTTTTTTTAATAACCTGATGCGCTCTGGAGCCTCTGGAAGTGAGTTCTCAACACAATTCGTCGATGCTGAGTGGGGATTTGTCTCTCTGCTTAACGATTATCCCCATATTGTTGCAAAAACACTGAATATCTTATCAAAAAAAGATGGGGAAGAAAGTTCAAAACTTCTGATCATCCCCATTGATGATCTGGATATTAAGCCAGAAATGGGAAAAACAATCCTGCAGGATTTAACACTGCTCTGTCGTTCTCCGCATGTGGTGATTCTTATTGCCTATGAAGAGAAAGCCATGCGCTCTCTGATTGCTAGTGAATATCTGAATTCATTTAATAAAAAGGTGCAATATTTTTGGCAACCTTGTGAATCACAGCCTGATAATAAAAAAGAAGATAAACATTCTTATGATGATTATGTATGCAGCGAAATTGACCGTCTCTATGAGAAAGTTTTTCCGATTTTTTCTAAAACAGTGCTTCCTTCTTTAGAAAGAACGGAGGACCGTTTAATGTTTTCACCATTTTTCTTGACGAAAGGAGGGGAAAAACTTCCTCCTCTATTTGAGATTATGGAAAAAATTACTTTTGAGAATAATGTTTTTCGTCCTTACATTAAAACGCTAAGAGATGTTTTTGATGTTAAAAGGTATGTGGTTCCAGATGATGTTTCAGATCAACCTCCTGTTATCCCTTCTATCATTGCTGATATTTTGCCAAAACCAAGACGAGGCCTTATATCTGTTTATCAAAAGCTTTCACAAGAAAGATATCAAAAGAAGCTTTCTAGAAAAAAGACATTTGAACTTATTTTATTTCTCATGGAGTGCAGTTATGTGAATATGGCAGTCAAGGATGTGCAAGAGGTGAAGAAAAGAGTCCACTTGTCTGTGAGTACCTCTGTCTCTCTTCTTGATCTTGGAGACATTCAGTTTTCTTTTAATGAAACCCAACTGTACTGGTATTCGATGGTGATGAATGGTGAAAAGGTATTCTTGAGGATGAATGAGTTGGGAGAGTGTGGTACAATGAAGGCGTGTAAGGGGTATCACAATGCTCCACATATAGCGCTATCAACACTAATACATGATACGCTTTATAAAAATGGAGAAAGAACGAACAAAAATGCGGGAGCTCTTTTTTATGTAAACAAGCAATTTCCTCCAGTGGAATCTCGTCATCATTTTGAACAATATCGTTCATCTTCTTTCTACTCTATCTCATTTGATAGGTCTCAGGATATATACAGCATAGGAATTATTAATGAGATATGGAAAAAATGGTTTAAAGATCTAGAAGTTTGTTTTTCTACTTCAAAATCTGGTGTAGATCAAACAGTATGCGAAATAGAAAAAATATTCGATTTATTAACTGTTGCCTTGTCTTGGGTTAATATGTCATTATGCCTTCTTTTAGAAAAGGGAGAGTCTCCGATCAGGCTCTATTCTATACTGAACGATGATCGTGATCCTTTTTCTGTAATGGATGTTTTAAATATCATAGATAGTGAGATAAAATCATGGTATAAAAATGATGGGGAGTATGCGCTTGTGCTTAGTTCGTTTCTTGGTGCATCAATCTATAGTAGTCTTTGGTTGATTGATGCAGAGCATAAACGAATTTTCCAGGAAAGATTGGCTGGGTGGTATAAAGAATCTTTGTATAGTGGAGTCTCAGGGGTTTTGAAGCACATCAGTACACAAGTTAAGAAAGATAGCAAGCAAATGGCTGGAAGTACAGAAGATAAAATATTTTTCACATCAATTCTAACACAGTTGGATGAGGTGGCAAGAAAGCTTAAGGATGACAACAGTACGCTGTCTTTCGAACAAAGAACTCCTGCTACTGTTACACAGTCTTAAAGGACACCCCAAAATGTTTGGCAATGCCACCATCATCTCTGGTCTCACCTATCCGCTCATTTGTTGGGAGAAGCTTTTTGATCCACCCAATAGATCCTTGGATGAAGATGTTGAGAAAAAACGTTGGGATAAGGACTTTGAGATTTATATTCGCACCCAGAGTAAGGGCTATCCAGGTGGATTAACGCCAGAAGCGCAACAGCGTATCCATGACTCATTCTGGAAAAAAAGCCTTCTGGATGATAAACCGCCCTCTCTCATTCAGGCATTAAAACGCATTGCCGGGCTTTTTGTCTATCGACGTGGTCCTGAAGTTTTTTTTCTCTCTGCTAAGGTTCAACAGCGACGCTACCAGCCAGATCCTGGCTTTGATCTGTTAGAGGAGCCTGAGAAACATTGGTTTCGCCTTACCCGCCATCTTCCTGCAACGCTGGTTCTAGCCTCCTCCTGGCTCGATGAAGGCAAGACACTGGAGTCGCTTCCACGCAATAAGCTCTATGTGCATTTTCCGCAACTGGATGAAGTGGTGGATGAGACCGGTAAGGTGGTGGGCGATTATCATATGCATATTGGGCTTTCTGCGGCATTTGATGCCTTTTGTTGGTGGCGACAGGAGCCTGAGGAGAGTTTGGATGCGCTCAGTAAGGATAAGGTGGATAAATATTGGGAGCCCATCGGTTATCGAGGACGACAAGCCAATGTGGTGTGGGTGCGTTGGTTGAGTGAAACCCTGACCTGGCTCTGTTATGGGCTCTTCCTTGCCTCTAAACAGGATAAAGATTTTGAGAATCATGTGGTCGTTGCCCAGGCTTCAAAATTTTGGCAGTCGTGGTATCCCGCGATTTTTCCACGTACCGCACCAGAACAGGGTTCTGATGAACTCTTCGCAAAGATTCAAGAGATTAAAGCGCATCTTCAAGAGTGTAATGATCTCTTTAACTGTTTCTCAAAGGATGATCTGCCTGACCGTATGGGCGATGATCAACTTTTTCTTCTGCTCAACTTTGCCGATGGTTTAGAGGCGCAAGAGAATCCCTCAATCGTTGAGTGCGCCTTTCTTTTTTGGTTTGATAAACTGATACGTATTCGGCTTTTGCTCTATGCGCTTGTGGTGCAACAACCCGGTATCTGGGGTTTGAGCGGTTTTATGGAGTGGGTTGATCGCTATGATATTGCTGAGAAAGAGCGGGTAAGTATTGGTGAGCGTCTTAAAGCAGTCGCTTTTCCTGATTGGATGCGCTATGTGGAATTTCGCGTCCCTTTTCCAAAATATGGCAAAAGCTCCTCTTTAGATAGCTTTACGCCTTTGGCTGACAATATATCGATCATCGGTTCTAGAAAAGAGACCAAAAAGAAAATTTATAAACATCTGATCTCCTTTGGTGACTACTGTGGTTGGGGAAAAAAGAAAAAATGTGTTCTTGAAAAAGGGCGTTATGTCTGGAAAAAAGAGCACGCCAAAGAGGATAAAAAGAGGCGTAAAATTAATTTGGCTTTCTCTATGGCGCTGGTTAAAGAGGAGCTTAAAAGCAAAAAACTTGAACAGGGCGTGGTGCATTATGCCAAACTGATCAACCGCTACCGTGCTCAGGTTTCTGGATTTTTGCAGTTACTGAACAAGGAGTCCGATCTGCTCTATCTGGTGCGCGGGTTAGACTGCTTTGCCAAAGAGAAGGTGAACCCCAACTGGTTGGCGGCACTGGTCTATCAACAGATGAATCAGCAGATTGATCAAAGTTCAGCGAATAAAATCTATGCGTTCGCAGATGAGAAGCGTCCGCCGATGCGCCATACCTTCCATGCTGGAGAGGACTTTGATTGGATTATGCAGGGATTGCGCGTGATCTATGAAGCGGTTAACCAGAGCCATGGATTTCTGCAAAAGGGCGAGCGTATCGGTCATGGTGTTGCTTTAGGTCTTGACCCTATTCGTTGGTGTCAGGAGAGTCCTGTGGTTCCGTTGCGCTTAGGGGATGCGTTGGATGATCTGGTCTGGGCTTGGGGTGTTCTGCAAAAAAAATCTGCACCGCATGCTTTTAATTATCTGGAACAGAATGATGCCAGCTTTCAAAAGCAACTCCCTAAACAGGATAGTCGGCCTGCGACCATCATCCGTCAACTGGAACGGTTGATCTATCATCTGTTGCGCATATTAAACTACAACGCCAAGGGGAGAGAGTTTAAACACTACACTCACGGTATTCTCTCCATACGTCCGCTCTGGCAGGCGTATAAAAACCGTTATGATTTCAAGCGTCTTACCGATGGTTGCAATCAAAAAGGCTTGATTGGTGATCTTCAGAGTGATAACTGGTTCTCACGAGAGAGAGTGCAGGCGTTTTTTAAAGAAAAAGCAGTGCAGCCTGAATGGGCGATCTATCAGGAGTATCTTACCGATAAAGATTTTTATGAAGCATGTCAGGAGCCTTTCAATATCAACTTCTCAGCCCTTCCTTTCGATGGGGCTATTGTAACCGCCTGGTTGCAGCGCATTGTTAGAGAGGAGATTATTCAAGCCGGTATTGCTGTGGAGTGCTGCCCCACCTCAAATTTAAGCATTACGCCTGTGGGGGATGATTATGATAACCATCCTATCTTTCGCCTTGTTCCTCTCGATTCAAACCAGGATGAAGAGGTGCCTGCCTTCGTTAACTCCGATGATCCCATTATTTTTGCTTCTGATGTGATCGGAGAGTATCGCATGCTCTATCATGCCGCCCGTCGTAAAGGCTATACCCGTGTACAGGTTAAACGGTGGCTGGCTAAAATTATTCGCTATGGCTATAGCTATCGGTTTCACCCCTCAAAAGAGGAACGGGCCAGGAAAAAGATTCGGAAACTCTATCATCGTTGGAAAGAACATTAAAAAGTGTATCTCATGATCAACTGTGGAAACGCTTTCTGGAGAGAGAGGAGGATTTTATTAAGGCTTAATGTTAAGATGACTTAAATGGCTCATTTTGATTATCATCTATTGGGGGTGTGTGATGACACAAGAGATGGCAGAAGAGTTTTTATGGATTCCAAAAATTGGTTTTGTTCTTGGATTAATCTTGGCGTTGGTATTTGGTGTTGGCAGTATGATCTGGATCGGTCAGATGGAGAATTGGCCTCAAACGACGGGTACGGTAACTAAGGTGCAGCATCATGATAATGAGCGCGGTGTATACTCTGTGGATATTACGTTGACCTACCGTGTTCAGGGGGAAGACTTCTCTACAACCCGGCATTTTTCAACTTCTGGTGCCAGAGAGGCTGAGAAAATCGCAACGGAGAGCCACCGTGTGGGTCAGCAGTTAGCGCTTTTTTACTCCGACGATCATCGTTATGAGGGGGGATATCTTCAGATAGAGATCGATAGCCTGTGGATGGATGGACTTATCCGTCTGGGAATGGGCTTGATGTTTATGCTGGCATGCACAATTCTGTTGCTTTTTTATAAGAGTGGTGTCGTTAAGAAATAAAAGCAGGCGGATCAAAGTGAGTATGCGGATGAAAGGGAAGTTCAGGCTTTTTTTGATAAAAAAAAGAGCGCCATGTGTAGGCACTCTTTTTAGATCGGGAAATTATTATCCTAAACCTGCTTTTTTATGCGCTTTTTTAGCGCTCTCAACGGTGTTTTTAAGCAGCATGGCGATGGTCATCGGTCCCACACCGCCTGGTGAAGGGGTGATCGCGGAGGCGCGGGGTTCAGCGGAGATAAAATCGACATCGCCGCAGAGTGATCCATCGGGGAGGCGGTTTGTGCCCACATCAATGACCACAGCGCCCTCTTTGAGCCACTCACCACGAACCATCTTGGCGCGGCCTACAGCAGCAACCAAGATATCCGCCTGTGCGATCTGCTCAGGAAGATCGGGCGTGCGGGAGTGACAGATTGAGACGGTGGCATTTTTAGCCAGGAGCATTAAGGCAATCGGTTTGCCGACAATATTTGAGCGCCCCACAATCACCGCTTTTTTACCCTCAGGGTCAATATTACTCCGCTTTAACAACTCCATAATACCCCAGGGGGTGCACGGGCGAAACCCTGGAGAGTCAATGGCCAGCCTACCCACATTGTAGGGATGAAAACCATCCACATCTTTATGGGGAGAGATCGTCTCAATAATTTTTTTCTCAGAGATCTGTTTAGGCAGGGGGAGTTGAACAAGAATACCGTGGATTGTGGGATCTTCATTGAGCTGATGAATCAATCCCAACAGCTGTGATTCGGTTGTGGATTCCGGAAGCTCCTTGGATAAAGAGGCAATCCCCACCTCTTCGCAGGCGCGTTTCTTAAAGCGGACATACACCTGCGAGGCGGGATTATCCCCCACCAGAACTACCGCGAGTCCTGGCGTATAGTTATGTTTGCTTTTAAGAACTTCAATCTCTTTGGCCAGTTCCTGGCGTACAGCTTTGGCGATGGCTTTACCATCAATAATTTTTGATTCACGCATTGAGCGCCTTCCTTTGATAAGAATCTGATCTTAAATCCAGGGAGCGTTTTGCTTTAAGCCATGAGTGATCTAATTGCCTAAGGCATCATATTTCTCAATCAGCTTCTCTTTGTTCTGTTCGAACTTCTGCTCTAAGCTGTTCATCCGCTCCTGAGAAACATTCATCATCTCTCCAGCTTTTCTTGCCATGGCTTTTTCGGCTTCCCCTAAATTTTCAGGGCTTAAACCCGCAGAGTTGGCAATACCTTTGAGCTGATTGGCCTTCTCTAAAAGATAATCTTTATTAAGGTTCTCTTTGACACTCTCTAAAGATTTCTCTCCTTTAATCACCCCCAGCACATCGGGTTGTTTATCCAGCACCTCTCCCGCAACGCCTAGCGCCTCTTTTCCGGCATCCATCTTTTTTTGTAGATCACCGAACAACCCCTCACTCTCCTCTTTTTTATTGGAATCCTGGGTATTGAGAATATCCTGGGCTTTGCTTTTGCCCTCACCGGTTAGTTCGCCAACCATCTCTTGAACTTGATCGCAACCTGTGGCGAAAAGAAAAAAGAGGGACAGTGTGAACAGATGAAATTTCGATTTCATGAGAGTAACTCCCGATAGATAAATTTGCACCAAAAGCTTTTCAGGCTCTTTTGAGTTTAAAAGCACCCCCTTAAAAAGAGGATGCTTTTGATAGGATGATCTCTTCTAAGAGGGGTTTTCCATGGGCGCACTCTTCTCGGCAACAGTGGTCGTTTTTTTGCTTGCCGCCGCTCTTCTTTGGGGCATTGCCTTCTCTTCTCCCGATGAAGTGGCTTTGGTGGTGCGCTTTCTGGTGGTGGTCTTTTTGGCCGCTGGTTTTCTTGTCGTGGTCTTTCTGGTTGCG
>JBQGBW010000037.1:0-36465 GCA_052043475.1 Magnetococcales bacterium HHB-1 | reverse complement strand
AGAAAGCTTTTTGAAGAATTCCCGAGGTTGAGGAAACGTTACTGGGGACGTCATTTTTGGGCGAGAGGATATTTCTGTTCTACGGTTGGAAAGATGACCGAAGAGATGATACGTGAATATCTAGAACATCACTTTGAGCCCAGAATCGATGATAGATTTAGGCTTGAACAATAAACCGGCTTGTAGCCGGTATCAGGACTTTCAGTCCTCAGTCTCTCTAACCCACCCACTTGCAGTGGGTGGTCGTTAAGTCTCTGGCGGTGAGCGCAGAAGCAGAAAAATAGAGAACAGTACACCAAAGAGTGCAAAAAACCAGGCAAGGTATGGTGTGCGGCGTTCTTGTGTCATTGTATATCCCCTAAACTTGTAGAATACCAACCTTCTCTTTGGTCTCTGTGGCTAAGGAGGCCAATCCTTCAAAGGTTGAGGTGATCTCTTCAGAGGCCATGGTATTGCTCTCTCCGGTTTCACGCAGGAGCGCAATGTTGTTGCCCTGTTTTGCATCTTTTACACTATGATTCACATGCTTATCAATCTCATTGGCCGCATTGGAGACATTACTGGCCAGATTTTTCACCTCGTTGGCGACCACAGCAAAGCCTGCGCCGGCTTCACCGGCAGCAGCGGCTTCGATGGCGGCATTGATGGCTAAAAGATGGGTTTGTGATGCAATCAGATTAATTTCTTGGGTAAATTTCTGAATATTTTGATTTTTATCGGCAATATTAGAGACCATCTCCACCATGTGGCTCATTTTTTCTGTCCCTTTTGAGGCGAGCCTGGCGGCTTTTTCACCGATGCGTCCTGCTTCATTGATACGATCTGTGAGTTGGAGTTGACTGTGACGTACTTTTTTAGCAGTTTTCTTTGATGCAGAAGCCGCCTCTTCACTATCGGTTGTCACCAGATGGATGGCCTCCTGGAAGCGTGCCATCACCTGTCCTAAGGAGGTGATGGCATCGACTTGCTGTTCAGAGCCCTGAACCACCCGTTGAACCATGGGGAGTGCCTCAGAGACACTATCGGCAATCGCTTGATTATGCTCTTTGATGGTGAGAATAATCTGACCTAAGGTCTGGAGCGATTGATTGATACTGTTCTTTAAGATATCCAGTTCGCCTTGTGCGATCACTTGAACGCGCTGGGTGAGATCGCCTTTTGCCATGCTGTTCATGGTCTGATTGATCTGACCGATGGTCTCATGCAGTGAATGCATGGCGTGGGCGGCAAACTGTACGCTCTCTTTATAAGTTCCTTGAAAATCACGTGTCACCTGCTGATCAAAATTGCCTTGATCCAGACCTTTCATCATGGTCTGAATGGTGGCCATGGTATTACGAATCTGTTCTACGGAGTTATTGACCCGCCGTTTTAAAACATCCATATCACCGCGTAGCGGTGTGGTGACATTACAGGAGAAGTCTCCTTGTGCGATGGCATGCATGGTTTGACTGATATCGGTGACCGCATCCTGGAGCGATGTCATCAGGGTATCGACCGTGATGATTGAACTGTTTTCTGTTTTTTGTTGCTGTTCTCCGGCCCGAAGAGAGAAATCTCCCAACTGTTCAACCCGTTTGACCAGCTCAACCACTTTGGTATTGGTGATAAATTCGCGGGTATGATCCAGGACAATGTAGCCATAAACACCGGCGGCAACAATCACGAAGGTTGCATGTAAGAGCACAATATCGAGACCATGGCCATAGTTGAAAACCATCAGAGGAATATCTAAGAGTGTGACCTCAAATTGTTGAAAAAAGTTAAAGGTGAGATGGTGGACAGCGATCACAACGGTGGCGGAGAGAATCGGTAGAATATCTTTGTAGCGAATAAGGAAAGCCATGGCGATCCAGACATGGAAGTGCATTTCGATGCGTCCAAGATGTTGCTGGATAAAAATGGCGGAGTAGAGCATATAGGCCAATGCCGATGGTCGCGCGGGAGAGTGGTGTCCCTGGAAAGAGCCGGTAGATCAGATAAGTGCCACCGGTTGTCACGCCACCGCCAACAAATCCAAGAAGATAGAAATCATAACTGTAGGCCATAACCGTGGAGGCAATCAACCAGTGAAAACCCAACAGGATGACCATGAGCCGGTCTGCAGCGCAGAAGTCCGCATGCAGTGCTTTTTTAACTTCGGGGGAGAGTGAAGGCATATAGGCGGGAAAAAGGATGGCACGCATTGTTAATCTTTTGTTCTTAAGTTAGGCGTTTTAGAGCGTCGTTTTGATTTATAATGATACAAACGAATAATGGAGACTATTCTTTAAGATATCTTAATTATTGTGCTTCATTGTTATGGATGTTTCAAGGAGTAGATTGACACGAAAGACATTTTCTCCTTGATTGTCTGTATGTTAGGATTTGGTATGTAAGAGAATACGGTGTCTGGAATTTTTACAAATAGCTCTGTCTTTGTGTTGTTATCAATATTGACTGAATGGTGAATAATAAGACGAAGGAGACATGTTCCTGGATAGTCGCGTTAAGAAATAGATATATATTGGAATCAGGAAGTGACTTTTACTTTATATACGGTGTTTTCCTTGGCAGGTATTTTTATTTTAAGTAAAATGAAAATATAAGAATGGAGATCTCTTAAGGCACGTTTTTTCTTTTAAATCACATATCTGTTTGTCAGGTGGCGTCATGAAAGTTTTTTCAACCATGCAGGGTGGGGCATATGCATCTTCCCGGCAGTTGGGTCTATTATATAAGGATCAAGAGATTATCTATCGTCAGGGGAGTCAAGCGGATTGTATGTTCTCAATCCAGCAGGGCGAGGTGGAGCTTGTTCTACAGATTGGAGACGAGATCCATCATCTGACCCGATATAAGGCGGGAGAGACCTTTGGTGAGATTTCTTTGTTTGCGAAAAAAAGCCGCTTTGCCACGGCGCGGGCGAAAGGAGATTGCCATGTGATTCGTCTGGATCATCAGTCTTTTATCAGAGAGTTGCATGTGAATCCCTCTTTAGCTTTTCATATTCTTGAAAAGCTGGCAAATCGTGTGGTGGAGCTGGATGATGCCTTTGTGGATTATGGTCTGTTAGGACATAAGATTCAAAAGGATCATTTAACTGGATTGCCAAAATTCTCAGAGCCAGAGGATCTTTTGGTTGGTGAAGTGAAACGGGCTAAACGGTTATCTAAAAGTCTCTCTTATATTATTGTTGAGATCGATCACTATAAGGGTCTTCGCAAGAAATATGGCAAAAAAGGCGTCAAACAGGTGATCAAAAATCTCTCTGTACTTTTGCAACACCATTTTCGTAAAACAGATATTATTGGTCGTTATGGTCGTGAATGTTTTCCAGTGATCCTCTTCGAAGCCAAAGGAGAGCATGCCAAACGGATCATGGAGACTGTTTTAAAAGAGTTTATCCAGCTTGAGCATGAAACCGAACGGGGGACATTCAATGCCACATTTAGTTGTGGTCTTGCAGTCTTTCCCGATTGCTCTTTAGCAGAGGATTTACGTTCTTCTGCCCATAAGGCGCTTAAAACGGTAAGAGAGCAGGGGGGTAATGGTGTGGTCTGGGCGCAGAATAGTCCCGCGACAGCAAAACAGAATATGGAGTGTGAAAAAGGTGCGCAAACCCTGCCTATTTTAGACCATCGCGCCTATTGGGCTGCACTGGTTCGGCGTCTGATTCATCGCCGCCGCCGTTTTTTTACACCCAATAAAGCGCCTCAGGCTTCATTGCCTCCTTTAGGTGCGGATTAATTGTGTGCAGCGATCACGGTTCATCAGAAAATAGCACAAAAATACCCCCATAGAGAGATCTAAGGGGGTATTTTCTATTAAATTATTTTAAGTTCCCAAGCCACAAGTGGTTTTACCAGGATGATTTATCATTAGGTCGTCCCACCGGAGGGTAGAGCACTGAAGGCTGAGGTGCACCGGGTTGACTGGCATTATATTGGGGTTGGGATGATGGTTGTGGTTGTGTACCAGGATGTTGATTCTGATTCGCGTATGAATCGGTGGGGTAGCGCTGCTCTTGATGCTGTTGTCGGATACTCTGCCAATCCACCTGGTTATGCTCATTAAAGGTGATGCTATGGCCAAAAAAGCGTGCTACATCCTGGATATTGCGGGTTACCGGTGCGGGGGGTAGACTCTCCTGGATGCGCGGACCATAACGGCGATGCACAATACGTGAGTCGAGAAGTGCGATGACACCTTTATCAGAGGAGGTACGGATTAAGCGCCCCACCCCCTGTTTGAGGGCGATGACGGCACGGGGTAGGGTGAGGTGTTGAAAGGGGTGTAAATTCTGGGCACTGGCATAATCGGCGCGGGCACGGAACAGTGGATCATCAGGAGATTCAAAGGGGATGCGATCGATGATGACCAAAGAGAGTGCTTCACCGGGTACATCAACCCCCTCCCAGAAACTGCTCGCGCCTAAAAGAACAGAGTGTTTATCCTCTTTGAACGCTTCAAGGAGGGCGGAGCGTGAATTTTCTCCCTGGGCAAGAATTTGATAAGGGATACGATCCCGTAGGGCATCACGGGTATAGTTGAGCATGCGATAGCTGGTAAAAAGACAGAAAGCGCGTCCCTTAGATACGGTAATCAGTTGCTCAATCTCCCTTACCACAGCATCGGGAAACGCCTCATTGTTGGGCTCAGGCATGGAGGGTGGCAGATAGAAGAGCGACTGCTCCTGATAATCAAAGGCGGGGGGGAGTTGATCCACCAGCGTTCCCCCTTGAGGTGCACCTGATTGGGAGAAGAAGTAGGTAAAACCATCTGTGCCTTTCGAGGTGGAGAGGGTGGCGGATGTATAGATGGTTGAGGTGACCCGGTCGATCATACTCTCTCGCAACAGTGGGCCCACATTCAGTGGAGAGGCGTGGAGTACGACACTTCGGGGGCGTATCTGATACCAGTAGGCATAGGAGGGATCTTCTTCCCGTAAAAAGCGGCGACAGATCTCCAGTAGCCGCATGGCGCGGCGTCCACACTGGGCGAGGGTTACACCCTGACCCTGGTGGGGTTCTAAGGCATGTTTAAAATTTGAGAGTGTATCTTCAACAAAGTCGAGGACCTCCTTGAGTGGTCCCACCAATGGTGAAGGCATGGCATCGCGCTGTTCATCCATGGGAAAAACATTGCGTAAGCGTGTGGCTGCGACCTCAAGCACCTCTAGGGCATCAAAAAGATTCTCTTCTGCCAGATCCTGTTCACCCATTGCCAGACGGGTATCGTTGACCAACTCTGAGAGTGCAAGATTACTTAGTTCATCGCCAAAAAATTCTGTCGCCACATCGGGCAGACGGTGCGCCTCATCGAAGACCGCCACATCGCAGTCGGGTAGAATACGGCCAAAACCCTCGCCACGCATGGCAAGATCTGCACAGAATAGATGGTGGTTGACGAGAATAAGGTCGGCTTTCATTGCCCGATCACGGGCGCGGGTGAGGTAGCAGGTCTCAAAATCATCACACTGTTTTCCAGAGCAGTCGTTATGTCCTGCATTTAAGTCGCGCCACAGTGGAAAATCGATGGGCACCTCGGTTAACTCATCCCGATCACCAAAATCGGTCTGTTCAGACCAGTCTAAAATACTCTCCCAGGAACTCTGGCTATCCTGCGAAACTTGCAGCAGACCTTGTTTTGCAGATTTTAATCGTGATTGGCATAGATAGTTTTGTCGGCCTTTTAATATGGTTACTTTTAATGGTCTATCAAGAATATGTCTTAAAAGTGGGGTATCCTTTTCCCAGATCTGATCTTGCAAAGAGCGCGTGGCCGTGGAGACAATGACACGATAGCCGCATGCTAAAAGTGGTAAAAGATAGCCTAATGTCTTGCCTGTTCCCGTACCTGCTTCAACGATGAGAGATTTTTTCTCCTGTACCGCATGCACCACCTGGAAAGCCATGCGTACCTGGGTTTGGCGAATTTCATAGTTAGGGATTGTTGCGGCTAAGGCACTCTCTTTACTGAAAAGATCACGAATCAGAGATTTAACATCTACTTTTTCAGGGGGAGGTTCCCCCTCCTCAGAGGAGTGCTCCTGCTTTCCAGCCTGTAGGGCATCTCTATTTTCTGATGGATCTCGGGTTATTGTTTCTGACATGCCATTTTTAGATGCGTCATCATGTCTATTCAATGTATCCGCGCCCTCTTTCATTTTATTTATACCTATATTATTAAGATTACAAATTTTAAATCGGCCAACTGCCAAACTTAAAGAAACAGTAATGCATGTTTATTGAGAATCGAAATCGACGTGCACAAAAAAGCACAAAAAGAAGATTCTTTCATTATAACACAAACAAGCCTTACTTCTCAAATGCGAAAAAAATGTGGTACGTGATCATCTTTTATATAAACGATTTTCAAAGATGATGATCAAAGACAATGATCAAGGCATCAATCGATATTTTGATCGTCACAGATAACACAGTACCTTAAAAGATATAGCTCTAAATAGCAATATTTATCTTCATAATATCCCCATTAAAAAGAAAAAAGAGGCACCTATCACATCAATAAAAATAATAGGTTGGCGTATTTTTAAGCGATGATACGCCGCTTGGATACGCCCTGTAATTTTCCGGTCAGCTGTCCACAGGCGGCATCAATATCTTCGCCTCGCCGGTCACGGATCACCGTGACAAATCCTGCCTTATGAAGCCAGGTTTGGAATTGAATCACATCATCCATAGAGGAGGGTTTAAATGGAGTACCAGGCCAGGGGTTAAAAGGAATTAAGTTAATTTTTGATGGAATATGGCGTAACAGATGAATAAAAGCCAGGGCATCTTCCCGGCGATCATTGATGCCTGCGAGCATCACGTACTCCCAGGTAATCCGTCGTCGTCCTTTGAGGGGATAGTTTAAAACAGCCTGTCGTAGTGCAGCCAGATCATATTTACGGTTTAAAGGCACCAGACGATTGCGCAGATCATCGGTGGCTGCATGCAGAGAGATTGCCAGATTAACGCCTAACTCTTTACCTACTTTAGATAATAGCGGTGGCACACCCACCGTTGAGAGGGTAATCTTGCGTCGGCCAATGGCCAGTCCGGAATCATCAAGAAAAATTTTTACCGCCTGGGCCACATGATCGTAGTTGTAGAGCGGTTCTCCCATACCCATTAAAACCAGATTGGTGATCCGTTTATCCCGTTTTGCTAAAACGGAACGCGCTGTGATTACCTGCATCACAATTTCAGATGCGGTCAGGTTGCGGGCAAAACCTTGCGTGCCGGTATGGCAGAAAGGGCAGTTTAGACTACATCCTGCTTGAGAGGAGATACAGAGGGTACCGCGATCCTCTTCAGGAATGTAGACCGTCTCAATGGCCTGTTGATCATCGAGAAGAAAGAGCCACTTCTCCACCCCATCTTTGGCAACCTGATGGGTTTTAATTGAGAGCCTTAACGGGTGACACCGTTTGTTAAGTAACAGACGGAAATCTTTGGCCAGATCGGTCATGGCGTCAAAGTTATCTGCCAGCTTTACATAGAGCCAGGACCAGAGCTGTTTGGCGCGAAAGGGTCTTTCACCCCATTTTTCCACCTGTTCTAATAACTGCTCACGGGTCAAGTCGGTGAGAGCGATAAGATCCTGTGCCATATAATGACCTCTATGGAGATATCCAGCCTACAACGATTAAAGAATAACTAAGATAAAACGGTATCTATTTTTTTGTATCCTAGAGACAAAAGACGCGATTGAATCACTTCAATCGCGTCTTTTAATTTTATATGATGATTTCAATGGATCAAAAACGTTGCTGAATCTCTAGTTGATTAAAGAAAAAATCGATCTCTACCGCAGCGGTTTCGGGTGCATCAGAACCATGCACGGCGTTGGCTTCGATACTTTCGGCAAAATCCGCACGGATTGTACCTGGAGCAGCCTCTTTAGGATTGGTGGCGCCCATAATTTCACGATTTTTTGCAATTGCTCCTTCACCCTCTAAGATCTGTACCATAATGGGTCCAGAACTCATATAGTCGGTCAGTTCTTCATAGAAGGGTTTGCCCTTATGTACGGCATAGAAACCGCCAGCCTGGGTTTTGGTCAGGTGTATCATTTTAGACGCGGCAATACGCAGACCTGCCTTCTCGAAGCGGGCATAGATCTCACCGATCACATTTTTTGCCACTGCATCGGGCTTGATCATAGAGAGTGTTCTTTCAACAGCCATGTTGGATTGTCCTTTTTCTCAATTGCAAATAAAAGATTAAAAAAGCGATTATTTCTGCTTTTTTGCCTGGAGTGCAATCGCCTGCATTGTTTTCACCAGACGATCAATGGCCATACCCGCAGTCACGGAGATCATCTGAAACTGAATACCAAAAATATCGATCACTTTATCAAGATCGACTGGGGAACGGACTTTCATGATATACGCCACACTGCCGATCACGGTGATATTTTCATCGCCGCCTCCCATGACCACAGTAATGCGATCATCTTTTTTGAGTTTGCAGCTATCTTCAGGGCAGTAAACGGCTGCACCACCGGAGGAGAGATCGAGCATACGGCTATCATAGGTTTTTTCACCCCGTTTATGCAGGCGTACGGGAATATTATACTTTTTAGGCACCCGAACTCGTGGCTGTTGCCGTTTTTGAACGAGCCATATTGTGCGTGGAAAAGAGCAGCGTACACTGGCACCAAAGTTTCTGGGCTCCATCTGCATATAAGCCACCTTCGCATCGAAGGTGCGGATACCTGCCTGAAAGAAGATAGAGAACTGGGCCTGTCTTTTGATCGCTTTTCCTGCTTCATAGGGTTCTAAGGGAGCGAGTGTGAGAAAAAGATTTTCAGGTTGAATCTCCTCTTCAACGGTTTTAGCTGGTGGCTGTAACCGTTCTGTGAGTTGTGAAGCGTAGAGTTTTAGAAAATCTTCATCGTCTTCATCTTCAAGTTTTTTCTTTTCTGGCTGCTCGACACCGGGAACATAGATCAAACGACTGCCGAACACCTGAGGTTCACCTTCCCAACGAACCTCCACGATATTCTTCTCATCATAAGCGATCTTGAGAATATCAAGAATTTTCAAACTATCATAGATTGTTGAGCTGCGAGCCATAGCGAAACGCTTCTCCCTACCGAGCTTTGTCAATGAGGGTTTACAGATATGTATGAAAAAAATCAAAAAATAATATTTTTTTGATCATCACAAAAAAACAGTCGCGATCTTCCAATGTGCCAAATGATTCATGGTTTCATTTTCAGATCTGCATCGGTGCACCAGTATAATCGTTTCAGGCGTGAAAGGCCAAGTCCTTTTTCGTTAAAACATGAATCAATTTGTCTCTCTTTTCAATCACTCGCCATAAACCAACAGCGGCAGCCAGGTTGCGAGTGTTGGCCAGATCGCCAGTGCAATTAAAGCAAAAAGCTGAATAATAATAAAGGGGATAATCCCACGATACATCGCTTCGGTTGTCACAGAAGCAGGTGCCACACCCCGCAGATAGAAGAGCGCAAAACCAAAGGGAGGTGTGAGAAAAGAGGTTTGCAGATTGATCGCAATCATCACCCCTAACCATATGGGATCGAGTTCCATGGTTAAGAGAATCGGCGCCACAATAGGCACCACAACAAAGATAATCTCGATAAAATCGATAAAAAATCCAAGCAGAAACATCAGCAGCATCACCGCCAACATTGCACCAAACGCACCACCAGGCAGTTCTAAGAGCAGTTCCCTGACCACATCATCGCCACCAAATCCCCGAAAGACCAAAGAGAAGATTGCTGCCCCCACGAAGATAAAAAAGACCATACTAGTGACTTGTGTTGTATCCTGAACAACCCCTTTAAGGATTTTCCAGGAGAGTCGTTGATGACTGTAAGCCAGTAAAAGAGCGCCTACCGCACCCACAGCGGCGGCCTCTGTGGGGGTGGCAATACCTGCTAAAATAGAGCCTAGAACCGATAGAATCAGAAACAGGGGCGGGAGCAGTACACGCACCACCTTGATGAACATCTGGCCTTTTTCGTGTGTCATCTCCTTTGGTACAGCGGGTGCTGCTTCTGGTTTAAAGTAGGCGATAATAATCAGGTAGAGGATATAGAACAGCACCAGAAGAAGTCCTGGAATGAGCGCACCAAGAAAAAGGTCGCCTACCGATATGGTGCGAGGAGAGAAGATACCCATATCCAGCTGTGCCTGCTGATAGGCTGAGGAGAGGACATCGCCTAGAAGGACCAATACAATGGAGGGGGGAATGATCTGCCCTAATGTTCCGGAGGCACAGATTGTTCCGGTTGCCAGGCTGGGGGCATAACCCCGCTGTAACATGGTGGGTAGGGAGAGTAGGCCCATTGTGACTACTGTGGCACCGACAATTCCGGTACTGGCCGCCATCAGCATCCCCACCAGGGTGACAGAGATTCCCAGACCACCTCTTAAAGAGCCAAACAGGGTGGCCATGGTATCCAGGAGATTTTCTGCAATCTTTGAGCGTTCGAGCATCACACCCATAAAGATAAAGAGGGGTACGGCAATCAGGACTTCATTGGTCATGATGCCATAAAAACGGTTGGGGGCGGCTTCAAGAAATGCCGGATCAAAGAGTTCATAATATTCACCGATCCAGCCAAAGATTAATGCAGTCCCCGCCAGTGAGAGGGCCACAGGGTATCCTGCAATCAGTGCCAGACAGACGCCAGCAAACATCATTAGGGGGGCATAGGCTTCCAAAATTCATGCTCCAGTTATACTAGCGAAAAGGAATCTCTTGCTCTTTTCCTGCAAGATAAAGCCATGCGCTTAAGATCCAGGCTAATCCTTGAGAGAGTACTAAAAAGGGCATCAGGAGCAATACACTCTTTAAAGCCCAGACCAGATCCAATCCTCCGGCCTCTCTTGAGCCCTCCATAATATCCCAGGAATCTTTTACATAGGGCCAACTGGTGATCAAAATAAATATCATCAGTGGAAAAAGAAAAATCAGTGTCCCTAAGAGGTTAATCCACGCTTTTGTACGGGGAGACCACTGCCGGTAGAGAAGATCTACCCGTACATGTTTATCCTCTTGCAGTGTATAAGCGGCACCCAGCATAAAGAGTAGGGCATGCATATAAACGACGGATTCCTGCAATGCAACCCAGCCTATATTAAAGAAGTAGCGTAGAACAACAATCACAAAGGTGACAAGAACCATAATGATTGCTAACCAGGAGATGCTTTTACCCATCCATCGGTTCAATATTTCGAGTGTATCACGCAATCTTATCAAGCCACGCCACATGGGCTCTTCTCCTTAAACTTAAATATCATCATCCCGATGGATCACGCCTTGACCCTCACGATAAAATATCGCACCACGCATAAAACCGTGGGGTAGGGTGGCGCCAGCGGATGCACGATGTGAGGTCCAGATCTTAAGATCGGTAAAGGTTTTAATCCGTTTACCTGAATCCAAGGTGACCCCTTTTTCAGGATCAAATGTAATCACATCTGCAATCGAGCCGTCGCGACTCATGCGTTGTACTCTTACCCCCTGTCCCCGCGTAATGCAGGGAAATGCGGAGACTGGGCAGACCAGCATTTTTTTGGTGTGACTGATTGACGCCAGCATCTCACCCTGTACAGCATGGATATGCAGCAGTTGATCTTCTTTGGCAAAACCGATTACCTGCCGTCCCTTACGTGTGGTTGCGGTAAGATTTTTTCCCATAATACGGAAACCACGACTGATTCTTGTGGCGACAAAATACTCCTGCTCCTCTTTCACCACCAAAAACCAGAGCACATCATCGCCTACATCTAAAGCAAACAGGTTGGTCAAAGGTTCACCAAAGCCCTTACCCGATTGAATACGGTGTGCTTGAATGGAGTAGACCTTTCCTGAGTTGGTCACAAAAGAGACCATATCTGTGGAGTAAAGCTCCAGTGTCATACGCAGACGATCATCGCCTTTAAAGCGCAGCTTATCTACAGATATGCCATGACCTTTAACGGTCTTCACCCAGCCATTGCGTGTCAGAATTGCTGTAAGAGGCTCTTTTTGTACCAGGTCTTCTGGTTTAATTTCAATCTCTTTTGGCGGCTCTGCAAGCGCGGTACGGCGAGGATCGGCGAACTCTTTTTTAGTGCGACGCAGTTCACGGCGGATCAACTGCCACATCTTGCGGTCATCATCTAAAAGCGCTTTTAAGGTTGCAGCCCTCTCCTCTTTCTCCTTCATCTCACGACGGATTGCCATCTCTTCTAGACGGCGCAGATGGCGCAGACGCATATTTAAGACCGCTTCTGCTTGCTCCTTATCGAGATGAAAGCGTTCCATCAGTACAGGTGCGGGATGATCGTTCTCTTTGATAATTTCGATCACCTCATCAATATTGAGATGCACCAGAAGATAGGCCGCCAACAGATGAAGTCGGGCTTCAATCTGTTTGAGTTCAAAGCGTGAACGGCGGGTGTTGACCTCAAAACGATGATCCAGCCACGCTTGTAACAGGGCTTTTAAGGGGAGTACTTCAGGCTTGGCGGCGGCGGTGATCACATTTAAATTAATTGTGACCCGTGATTCCAGATCGGTATGACGAAACAGATAGGTCATTACCACTTCAGGATCAAAACGGTTGGAGCGCGGCTCAAGAACAATGCGCACCGCTTCATCCGACTCATCACGGACATCGGCTAAAAAGGGGGTCTTTTTATTGACAATTAACTGCGCGATCTGTTCAATCAGACGGGACTTTTGCACATGATAAGGAATTTCATTGATCGCAATTTGCCACGCACCCCGTGGTAAGGTCTCCTTGATCCAGTTACAGCGTAGTCTTACTGCGCCCTTACCGGTTTGATAGATCTTTAGACGCTCTTGAAATCCTGTAACCAACACACCACCGGTGGGAAAATCTGGTCCAGGAATATGATCAAGCAACGCTTCGGTGGAGACATCAGGCTGGTTGGTTAACAGAAGACAGGCATCAAGGATCTCACCCACATTGTGGGGCGGTACGGAGGTGGACATACCCACCGCAATACCTGTTGAACCATTCGCGAGTAGATTTGGAAAGCGGGCAGGAAGAACAACGGGCTCCTCTAAAGAGCCGTCGTAGGTGGCTTTCATATCCACCGTCTCTTTATCCAGATCTTCCAGCAAAGCTTCTGCCACAGAGGTCAGACGCGCCTCCGTATAGCGCATGGCCGCCGCGCTATCCCCATCAACATTACCAAAATTCCCCTGACCATCCACTAGAGGATAGCGTACGGCAAAATCCTGGGCCAGACGCACCATAGCATCATAGGCTGCTTGATCGCCATGGGGATGGAACTTACCGATCACATCCCCTACCACCCTGGCAGATTTTTTAAATGCTGACTTAGGATTAAGATGCAGCGCCCGCATCGCGAAGAGAATGCGTCGATGGACTGGTTTTAGACCATCGCGCACATCCGGGAGGCTACGGCTGATAATGGTTGATAAGGCATAAGCCAGATACCGCGTCTCCAGTTCATGATGAATGGGTGTCTCTGTAATTTGACCAGAAGGGGATTGCTGCTGACTGTTTTTTTTTCTCACCGATACCGCCTGTTGACTAAAACACTCTCTTAAAGATGATCGGTTTTTTTATCGATCTACTCTTCTACGGGTGCACGATGTTTTGGTGCCAGACCGTAGATAACCCGCAGACGATCCTCCAGATCATGGAACAATTCAGGATGTTCAAGCAGATATTTTTTGGCATTCTCCCGCCCTTGGCCGATACGTTCTTCACCATGGGAGTACCAGGCCCCCGATTTGGAGATCAACTTCTCTTCTACCGCATAATCTAGAATTTCACCGGCTAAAGATACTCCTTCACCATACATGATATCAAATTCTGCGCTCTTAAATGGTGGGGCGACCTTGTTTTTCACCACTTTCACCCGACAGATTGAGCCCACCATCTCCTCTTTCTGTTTAATGGTCTGGCCACGACGCACATCCACACGCACTGAGGCATAAAATTTTAATGCATTGCCTCCGGTGGTGGTCTCTGGATTACCATAGCCACCAATTTTCATTCTTAATTGGTTGATAAAGACCACAATGGCATGGGAACGTGAGATTGAGCCGGTGAGTTTACGCAGGGCCTGAGACATCAAGCGGGCCAGAAGTCCCACATGGGTATCTCCCATCTCCCCTTTCAGTTCTGCCTCCGGGGTCAGTGCTGCAACTGAATCGATCACCACCATATCCACAGCACCTGAACGTACCAGCGTATCGGCGATCTCTAAGGCGTGTTCCCCTGTATCGGGTTGCGAGATCAAGAGTTGATCTACATCCACGCCAAGTTTGCGTGCGTAGACCGGATCTAAGGCGTGTTCTGCATCAATAAATGCGGCAATGCCGCCCTGTTTCTGAATCTCGGCGGCGGTATGCAGTGCCAGCGTTGTTTTCCCTGAACTCTCCGCACCAAAGATCTCAATAATACGCCCCTTAGGAAACCCACCAATCCCCAGAGCGATATCTACCCCCAACGAGCCACTGGAGACGACAGCCACATCCTGGGCTACCCGATCTCCCATACGCATGATTGAGCCTGCGCCAAACTGCCGTTCGATATGATTGAGTGCCGCATCCAGTGCTTTCTTTTTATCCTCATTTGTTGGTTTGCTGTTTTTTGCATTCATGATGTATCGTAATCCTTAAGATTATGGATAAGTCGCCTTAAATTTTAGAAGCCATTATTGTGACAACAAATGTCTCTCGCTTCAATGCTTTAATCTGCTCAACCACATAAAAAGGGCGTATCGATTTTTTATTCTTATCATATATACATCGTGAAGATAATAATTTATATAGAAGATTTTAATGATTTTACAAAACATATATAAAAAATAAGCGCAATGCTATTATTACATAAAATATGTTGTGTAAATAAGCAATCAACGATTTTTTCAACGTTTAAGAAGGACAAATAATTTTAGGATGAGTTTTGAGATTGGTATGAGAAAATAGTCTCTCTCTTCAATGAGATCAATCTTCTCTCCATTATGACATAACCATTGCATAATGATGATATTTTAGATATAAATCCATTTCATATCTGCGTTTCCTGTCTAAACTGAAAAAAGTTGCATTTTTCTGTCTGGGAACGTACTCTGACTTTCTATAAAAGAATTTTTAACTCACAATCAGCTTAAGAGTGATAAATAAAGTACGGATTAAAAAATATGGAGCGTTTATTTAAAAAAGTGACGGTTACTGTTTTTATACGTGCCATCTCTGGCATAACTTTGTTGATTTTTTAACCGTTATTGGACTCAACTATATCTCTATTGGTAGCGTTCAGGATATGAATATGCAACTGCAACAAGGCCCTTTAAAAAGAAGGGCGGGTTGGTTGCACATTGCGTTGATCATGGCGGATGCAGAAAAAGTACGATTAACCTATCTAGAGAATCCTTCAGAAAAAAATGCTCAGGCACTCACCCCACTGTTAACCAGATTGACCCAAAAATTAGAACAGATGCCGACTGAATCAACGCAATCGGTTCATCAGGGACAGAAGAGATATGCGCAAGCCTTTACCCAGGTTGTGCATGCCATCACTTCAAAAACGAAACTACGTCAACAGCTTTTACTGGATCGTGAAGCGGTCGAAACTGAAATCTACGCTTTAGATGATGGAGACCTTGAAGAAGTGATTGGCGAATTTTTTGTTGCTGAAGTGATCTTCTTTGCGGAAAGAACAAAAGATAAGGCGCATGCGGTTAAAGTGATCCTGGACCGATTTTTAAGAGATGTTGCTGGAGCAGAACAGGAGAGACAGGTTCAGAAAGCCATCGAAAATTATCGTCGTACTTTTGAGGCCATCGAAGCCAAAGATATTTTAGTTATTGAACGCACTAAAACAATGGAGGAAATTGCAACGCATGTGACTAAAACGGTCTTAGAGAATGTCCATGCAGCCGACCATGAAGCCATACAAGCCGCTAAAACTGCCCATAATGAAGCCAAAGATGCGCAAAACAGAGCACTCTTATGGACCATTATTGGCGTGATCGTTGCTGCCGCAATGACCTTCTTATTTGAACGCATCTTTCAACGGCGTATACAAGCAACATTAGCAGGATTTCGTACGTTAGCTTCAGGCGATTTAACTTTCCGTTTTTCGGTTCCAGAAAGATCGCCCAATGAGCTTTATCATCTTGTTGATGAAGCCAACACAATGGCAGACACACTCTCTGAGTTACTTAAAATTATTATTGATAAATCAAATGATCTCAATCACATGACAGAAAGGCTTAAACAGACTCAGGTCGCTTTGCTTGCAAAATCAGAAGATGGGACCTCATTGGTTCGAAGAATTACAGAAAAAAATGATCAGGTTGATCATCTCTCTCATAAAGTTCATCAACACGCTGTTGCAACTTACGATCAGGCCAATGCCTCAAAGGAGGCATCTCAAAGCATGTCGATGAATATTATGACCATCGCTGCGGCCGCTGAGCAAGCCAGTGTTAATGTCTCCTCTATGGCCACCGCTGCTGAACAGATGTCTGCAAATCTGACGGATGTGAATCATAGTCTGGCAGAAACATCCACAGCGGTTTCATCGGTTGCCTCCTCGATCAAACAGCTTGATATCTCTTTGGTCAATATTCGCCAAAGATGCCAGGATGCAGGCGAAGAGTCAGAGTATGCTAAAAAACATGTAGAGAGTTCTCAAAAAATTATTGATCACCTCTCCCGTTCTGCGATAGAGATTGGTAAGGTTGTCAATCTTATTTCAAACATTGCAAATCAAACCAATATGTTGGCACTTAATGCCTCGATTGAAGCCGCAGGTGCAGGCGAAGCGGGTAAAGGGTTTGCGGTGGTTGCCAACGAAGTAAAAGATCTGGCCAAGCAGACCACGGAAGCCACGCAGATGATCCATCAACAGGTACAGGATATCCAGAAAAACAGCTCAGAAGTAGAGAGCTTTATGGATTATGTTGTCGAGAAGATTGGTAAAATTAATCATCTTAATGTGGATATTATTGGTTCTGTTCAAGAGCAGGAAGAGGTGACCAGCACCATCATGACTTCTGTAGATAATGTCACCGATGCCGCTGCCTCGGTTACGCGCAGTAGTCATGAATTGGCCTTAGCTTCTGAAGAGGTGGCCCGATCTGCAGCCGAAGCCGCAACAGGAACCAATGAAATTGCCCAATCGGGATCGCTTGCCGCTCAGGAGTCCACAACGGTTGCTGAGAACTCAATAAAAAATCAAACCGTTTCTTCAAAGGTTAAAGAGCATACCAACCATATCTTCTCTGCTTCTACTGAAGTACAGAAAATGGGATTGCAGATGTTGAATCATATGGAATCGCTCAATAAAGAGGCCAATATGGTTTCTAATATGACATCACGACTGGAGAAGGGTGCTGAAGAGTTAAGAGTCTCCACCACCTCATTTACTTTTTAATCACACACCGCTTAAGTCAGAAAAGAACCACTTAAGGTCACCTACGCTTTGGCTCACCCCTGACTAAAACAGCACCGTCTCCACGCCCCCATCATAAATTTCTGCCAGCGTCTCTTTTTTCCAGTTCTCTCCTAAAATCTGTCGTGCAAGCTCAACAGCGAGAAAATCCACTTGAACCGGTTGTGAGGATTGATAACGGGAGAGTCCTTGATAGCAGGAGGGGCAGGTGGTCAAAATTTTGGTGGTCTTTGTATCCGCGGTCTGCTCTTGATCACGGTAGAGTTTTTCTAAGTTTCGGCTGAGTTCAGACGCTTTTCTAAAACGGGCCTGGGTGGCAATATCCGGACGATTGAGGGCAAAAAGCCCTGCTTCACCACAACAGCGATCTGCTAGCAGAGTAGTGCCGCCGAGCAGTTTATCAGAAAGAGTTACGGGGTCATGATGGCGTGATGGTGAGTGACAGGGATCATGGAAGAGACGGCGGGCTTCTGGATTGGTTTTAGGATTGGTGAATCCTTTGCTGTGGAGAAATTCGTGGACATCAATGAGCTGACTGCTCGGGAAGATCTGATCAAATTGATAGTGGGTGAGTTGCTCCATACAGGTACCGCAGGAGACAACCACATTTTTAATCTTCAGATACTCAAGTGTCATTGCGGCCCGATGGAAGAGCACGCGATTTTCTGTGGTGATCTCATTGCCCAACTCATTGTTACCTGAAGCCGCTTGAGGGAAACCACAACAGATAAACCCCGGAGGCAGTACCGTTTGAATTCCTTGATGGCGCAGCAGAGCAATCACCGCTAAGGCAATATCACTGAAGAGACGCTCACAACCGCAACCTGGAAAATAGAAGACCGACTCTGTACCACGATCACGGGTATCCTGTCTGCTGTGGCGTGGTTTAATAATGGGAATGGCATCGGGGCGGAAGGTGAGTTGCAGAGCATCCCGCGCTGTTTTTGCTGGCAGTGGGCCAGGGAGGGGTGCGGCCATAATATGGCGGAGGTTATCAATTAATTTGGGTCGTTCTTCCGTACCGCTTGGTGTGGGAACCGTATGACTACCCGTGGAGAGGCGCAGCAGGGAGTGACCCAGACGTTGGGCGAGATAACCCGGCTTGAGTAGGATATGGCGGGTGTAGCGAATTGCCCCACTGTGGTTGAGTGTTAAAAACTTCATCGCCAGATCGGCGGTAATAGCGGTCTTGCGCTGGCCACGCTCTTTAAGAATCTCCCTCAGGCGCATGGTCACTTTACCAAAATCGATATTTACCGGGCAGGGTGTGAGACAGCGGTGGCAGATGGTGCAGTGATCCGCCAGATCATTAAAGGCATCTAAGTGGCGTTCCACCAGACGGCGACGGGTCTGCTCCTCATAGAGAAACGCTTCGATCATCATACCGGCGGCAAGAATTTTATTGCGTGGGGGATAGTAGTGGTTGGCGCGGGGCGCATGGGTAGTGCATACCGGTTTACATTTACCACAGCGCAGACAGTTTTTAATGGCATCATTGAGCGCACCTAACTCACTGGCTTGGAAAATCAGCGCCTCTTGCTGTACGAGACGGAGCGAGGGGGTATAGGCTTGCTCTAGGCTTTTACCCGGCAGTAACTTACCTGGATTAAAACGGTTCTCTGGATCAACTTTCTGTTTATATTTTTCGAACGCTTCGCGTTTATCCTGATCTAAAAACTGATATTTGGTCAGACCCACACCATGTTCACCGGATATCGCACCGCCAAGATCCAGTGCCAGTTTCATGACTCGGTGAACAATCTTCTCTGCTTCTAAGAGCATATGGTAATCGTTGGAGTTAACCGGGATATTGGTATGGATGTTACCATCTCCTGCATGCATGTGCAGGGCGACAAAAAGCCGACTGGAGCGTACACGGTGATGAATATTGGTAAGCTCCTGGCGCAGATCCTCCCACAACTCCCCATTAAAAAGATCGGAGAGCTTATTGCGTACAGCACTTTTATAGGAGATACGAAGATCGCGCCTTAAGAGCAGATCAATGAGGGTATCCCCCTCTTGAATTGCCTCTTTAGTTGATGGGAGAAGTTCTTGTATCACCGATTGAACAGGCTGTTCAAAGTGTGTTTGAAATGTTTGCCAGCGTTGACGGACGGTTTCAACGATACGCAGTGCTTCTTCTGTTTTGGCCTTAATGATGGTACGGCTTTCATCGCTGTTGGGGTAGCCCTGGGGAAGAAATTTTTGAAACTGCTGCGTACTGAAAAAGGTGTGGAGGGCATTTAAGATGGCGATCTTATTTTTAGTGGAGTACTCAATATTGATCCGTTCGATCTGTTCGCTGTAGCGGGCCAACTGCTCCAGAGGAATGACCACATCTTCATTGATCTTAAAGGCATTGGTGTGTGCGGCAATGGCGGCGGTACGGGAGCGATCCGACCAGAAACGGGCACGGGCCTCGTGGCTGATGGCGATAAATCCTTCACCATCTCTGGCCTGGGTGAGCGCAACAATATGATTCGCCGCTTCTTCAACCTGGCTTTTATCATCACCGATAATATCCGCCAGCAGCACCATTTTGGGTTGTTGGCGGTGAAGGGCCTTAGAGCTGTAACCCACCGCACGGATATAGCGTTCATCCAGATGTTCCAATCCTGCACAACCCACATGATTATGGTTATCCAGATACTCTTTGGTCTCGACAATGGCGGGTACGGCACGGCTTAGGTTGGCGCCGAAGAACTCCATACAAACGGTATAGATGTGGGGAGGAATTCGATGAACAAGAAAGGTGGCACTGGTGATAATGCCATCACAGCCCTCTTTTTGAACGCCAGGTAATCCCCCTAAAAATTTATTGGTGACATCCTTTCCTAATCCTGGTTTACGGATCTCCTCTCTGGCAATGGTCAGGGTTTTTGGTTTACCCACGGGGGTTTTACCATCCATCTGATAGCGAGAGACGCGAAATTTGGCTTCAGGAATATCGTGAATTTTACCAAAATTGTGGTTGAGGCGTTCAACGGTGAGCCACTCCGCCTGGGGTGTAACCATCTTCCAGGAGACCAGATTATCCAGCGTTGTACCCCAGAGCACCGCTTTTTTACCACCTGCATTCATGGCAATATTGCCACCAATGGTGGAGGCGTTCTGTGAGGTGGGATCAACAGAGAAGATATAGTCGGTATCCTTAGGACTGGTATCTTTGGCTTTATCCGCCACACGCTTAGTGATCGCACCCGCTTGGGCATGAATCACAGCAACCGCTGTTTCATGGCCAGGGATGGTTCTTTTCTCAATGGCATGAATGGCATCGAGTTTTTCGGTGTTGATCACCACCGTATAGGCATCCAGAGGAATGGCTGAACCGGTATAGCCCGTACCTCCTCCCCGTGGAATAATTGAGAGTCCCAACTGGATGCAGGCATTAACCAAACGAGCGATCTCCTGCTCATTATTGGGTGTGATCACTGCAAAGGGGTACTCAACACGCCAGTCGGTTGCATCGGTGACATGGGCAACCCGTGCAATCCCACTGAAATCAATATTCTCTTTTGAGGTGATCCGTGCCAGCGCCCGATGGAGTTTTTTACGCAGTTCACGATGACGCGGAAAGGCGTTGGCGAATTGTGTCACCGTTTTTTTTGTCTGCTCTAAAAGCTTCTCCACCAGTTTATTGCCATCCATCCACGCTTCAATCTGGGTGAGACGCTGGTGCAGTGTGGTGAGTAGATTCTGTAATCGTTTATCGTTCCCTAAGAGTTCATCCTGAATAAAAGGGTTGCGATCCGCGATCCAGATGTCGCCTAAAACCTCCATGAGCAGTCGTGCAGAGCGTCCTGTACGTCGTTGCTGGCGCAGTTGATTAAGAATATCCCACATCTCTTGGCCAAGAAAGCGGATGATGATTTCGCGGTCAGAGAATGAGGTATAGTTGTAGGGGATTTCACGAATGCGGGGCTGTTCAGCGATCATGGAATATACAAATCGATTGGAGGTGAGCAAGGAGGTGTAACGATTTTCTCATTAATCAGATTATCATAGCGATCCTCTCTCCAGAATAAAATATAAAAAATAATCTTTAATGAAAAATTGGTCGTGCCATCAAAAGGGTTGAGGTGTCTGATCTTTTATCTATATCCATTATTTGTTGTGATATCAGGGTTATAAATCTGGTTGGCAGGTTATTTGCTAGTTTATAGACATCTGAATAATCATATCTCTTCTTAAAAACTATAAAATCATGTTCTTTATAGATCAATGTGAGTCATGCAATCTCTACGAATAGGTTCTTTACTGCTGCTTCTTTTCTGGAGTCTACCCGCTTTGGCCCAGGATTCTGGTACGCCAGGGGAGGAGTTGACCCTGGTTCAAGCGGTATTATCTGCTTTGACAAACCATCCAGATGTCCATGCGGCACTTTATACCAAACAGGCGATGAATGCGCGACTTCCCCAAAAGCGTGCCTCTTTTTTTCCACAGGTTACAGTGACCGCCAGTTTTGGTCGTGAGTATGTTTCGACGCCAGCATTGCGAAGAAATGGCGTAAGAACACTCTCTCAGGAGCAGAGCCAGGGTGTCCTTGCGGTCTCTCAACTACTCTTTGATGGGTTTTCCGCATTGCGTGGTTTGAGTAAAGCAAAAGCCGATGTGAGTGCGGCCATTTGGGCATGGCGTTCAACGTTGGATATTGCAACCCTGGATGCGATTGTGGCTTATCTGGAGTTGGATCGACAGCGTAAAAGTTATCAGATGCTTAAAAAACAGGTTGATCTACAGAACCGTTTGTTAAAGCAGATGGAAAAATGGTATCACGGTGGAGGAGGGACAAAAGCAGAAGTTTTCCAGAGCCAGAGTCGTCTTGAATTGAGTCGTGCACAATATGCAGCGGGTTTAAATAATTTAGAAGCAGTGCGTGTGCATTTTAAGCGTGTCATTGGTATTGAGCCGCCGGATCAACTGGCGATAATCTCCCGTCCCACCACATATATTTTTAAAACATTGGATGAAGTGCAGCGTTATGCTCTGCAACACTATCCACCGATCAAAGAGGCGCAGGAGAATGTTTCTGCGGCCAAGGAGTCGGTTTCTGTCGCGAAAGCGGACTACTGGCCACAGTTTAATTTGAATGCCAACTATACACATACAAAGAACAATAGTTCATCTGAGGGAGTCAACCGTTCTGCAGAAGCGGTAATCTCGATGAGGTATCCACTTTTTCAGGGTGGTGCAACGCCTGCTTTAGTGAAAGAGCGCTATGCCCGTCTGCGGGCCGAACAGAGTGCGTTGGATAAAGAGCAGCGGATATTAAAAGAGAAGCTGCATGCCAGTTGGTGGAAGATTCAGTCATTGCAGAAGCAGATGGCCCATATGGAGAAGCATTTAGATACAGGAAAGCAGGTGGTAAAGGCTTATCATAAGCAGTTTCATCTGGGTCAGCGCTCTTTGGTGGATGTGCTCAATGCGGAGAATGAGCTCTTTGCAGCAGAGAACAGTGTGAATAATGTCTCTTATGATCTGCGGCTAGCGGAATTTAATCTGCTCTTTTATATGGGGCGTATTCGCCAGGCGCTGCTTGAGGGGAAAATGCAACCTGAGAAGCATTCTACGACGATGGTGAAACATATACCGGATCGGAAGCAGAAGCGTGCTGTGGGGTATATTGATCTGGCCGCACCGATCCGCTCGGAAGAGGATCAAGTTGTGGCGACGATGCTCACGCCTTTGATAAAGCAATCGGTAGCCACTTCAAAGGCTTCTGTAAAAGCGAGCCCAACAAAAGCAATATGGTTACGGGTGATTAAAAAACGCGCTAATTTGCGTGCACAACCCGCTGCTGGTGCAAAAGTTGTGGGTCGGGTCTTATCTGGAGCACGGCTTGACTTCCTGGATCAACAGGAGGATTGGCTCAAAGTCAAAGATGCCTATGGAAAAACGGGATGGATTGCCGCTTTTTTGACACAATATAAGACGCCGAGGGCACCAGAGGAGATGATGAATCATCGTTCTTCAGACGCTTGGCGTTGGGTGCGGGTGATTCGTCGTCGTGCCAACTTTCGAAGAGAACCGAAAATAAGGTCCAAGGTGATTGGCTATGCCAGATATGATACGCCATTACATATTTTAGCGCATAAAGAGGGCTGGATTAAGGTTCGAGATCCTCAAGGATTGGTTGGTTGGGTTGCCGCTTTTTTGACACAATATATTCCAAAAGAGAAGCAACCTGGACAAAAATCTTTGGATCAAAAGAAGGCGATTCTTGTTAAACGAAAAGAGTCCGATTTAAAAAAGAAGGCTGTCACTGTTTCTCTACCTGTTGTCGATCCTTATGTGGTCTCTAAAGATCGTGATCTTTTTTTATGGGCGACGGTGGCTTTTCCTAAAGCAAATTTGCGTCAACATCCCATTACCACATCCAAGCGGATCGCGCTTTTTAAGCGCGGGACGACACTGCGGATTTTAAATGAGAAGCATGGTTGGCTCTATGTGCAGGATAAAACAGGTCGGGTGGGGTGGGTTGCCCGTTTTTTAACAAGGCGTGTTATTGCACTGCCGACCGTATCTCCTAAGGTAAAACCGGATGGGGCTAAGCAATCTGTGCTCACGGCATCCTTATCTAGTGTCAATCAAATAAAATGAATTGATATTGATTGTAGGTTCTTTAGAAAGCCTGGGAGTAGATGCTCCTGGGTACTTTGTAATTTGCCTTTAAAGATTTAGAAAGGATGTTTAGGCGATATAAGGTCCTAAGACGAAAATTAGTTTGGCATAATAAGCATATGAATATCATCGCTGTAGACACCGGATGAAAGTTTTGTATGATCAAAGGGGAGGATTGTAACTGCGAGAGAGTGTGTGGTATGAAATTCTGAAGATATGGTCTTTAGTTGTATAGTTTGTGCGGATGTTAAGATGAGTGGCTTATTGTCCACGGAGAAGCGATAGGGAATATGGTGGTTTAAGGAGATGTTGTTGCTATTGGGTTGATGATCGAGTTGTAGGTATCCTTGGTGTGTTGAATTGAATTGAATGCTATAGGAAATATTGGCAAAAACATTGAGTTGTATTGTTCTTTTCTGTCCGGGTGTAAGTGAGCCAAAGTCTAATGTTCCTGCTGATCTTCCGATAATTGGTGTGCTGTTAATTGCAAGATGAGTTACGGGAGGAATGGTTGCAAGGACTGTTATTAACTGACTATCCTTTTTTATATAGGATGTGGTAGTGCCCTGATATAATGTAACGGTGATTGTATCCTGATAGTGATTAGCTTGAAGAAGTTGACGGGCTGCTATAAAAAAGTAGCCTGTACCTGTCCATGATGTGCGCCCCTCTGTGGTAAAGGTGCCATTAAGCAGGTCAACTGCACCATAAGATGGTTCCCCCAGAGGGAGAGCAGAGGCTTTGGCGTGTGCTTTGAGATCATAGTTCAATCGGTTAGAGCCGGCTGTAAGATAACGATGTGCAGGGTGTCCAGAATGACCTGTCGAAAATGTGATGAAAAACAGACAGGTTCCTGAGTCCTTTGTCACTTTGATCCGAAAAGGTTCAAGAATATTCTGTGTTGCGAGAGGGTCAAAGATTCCGTGCTCTATATGGCTTGATGGCGTTAATAGATTGGGGAGTGTATCAAGTGTTAATCCTTCGCAGGCTAAGAGGTTGGTGATGGAGGATAGTATGAATAGTAGGCTGAGATTTGAGAACGTTATGATTCGTCGGGACATGTCCATTTTTTGCTCCATGCTTGTTTGCTTGGGCGGATTGTCAGAGTGCCTGCATCGAAGGGTGTGCTATCAATTGTTTGGGTTTTTGGTATTGTGAGTGTTACTTCATAGGTTGGTAATGTTTTGAAAACAATGCGATAGGCTCCTGCTCTGGGTATCAAGATATCATTGATGATACCATCCATACTGAATACACAAGATACAATGGTGTCTTTTTTGTCATATGGTATGACGAATGCGTCAATATATTGTGTGATAGGAGATCCTTGTTGATCTAAAAGTGTTGCTTTTGCCTTAAGCATAATAGGAGGATTGAATGCCATTATAAAGCCGCTTTTATATTTTGGTAGGATGACCACGGTTTGATCACTTTCAACATCAAATGGCATATCTTCTGCTTGAATATGGATGCGTCGTGTTTGATAGGAGGAGAGATCAGAGAGGACAGCTGGTCCCCAAAAATCAGACATTGCATGATAATATATATCTGTCTTTGCTGTATTATTTTCCTTTGATTTGATTTGGAATAGGCTTTGTGTAAAGGATGGTAATGTTAATGTTTGTGAATCAACATTAATTTTTTTATGCTGTATGCTTTTTCCTGGTTGAATAATAGAGAAACTATCCTGTACGGTATTGGCAAGTGCGAATTTTCCTCCAGCATAGACTACAGCGCTTTGTAATCCAAGTTGCCAATTTTGTTGCTCTTTTCCTTCATCTGATTTGGTATGGCGTGTTGTAAGACGAGCCTTTCCTCGATATCCGGTATAGGTACCATAGGTATCAATCTGCCAAGCATTTCCTTGTTCCGATAAAGACAATCCACTTTGGACTGTACCTATTTGCTGTTCTGGTGTATAGCTGGCGGCAATAGAGTGGATGTCATCAAACAAGTTATGGCGTGTTCGTACGCTATATTGGCGATTAACAGGGTGCCATGAAAGAGTTATGGTACCCCGTATTTCTTGTTCAGGTATTGTTGTTTTTTCCTTTGAGATCTGTGCATTGAGGTGTAGATTTGGTAGGATCTGCCTGCTTAGTTGGCCTGTAATATTGTAGACATCTCTGTTTCCATCACGTTTGACTGTATAGGTGTTGCCAAGATTGATTCCTGTACCTTTTAGGATGCCTTCTGTGAATAAGAATCGATAGTTTGTTGTTGTTTGCCATGCTATATTGTTGAAGGATAATTGATCTGTAATGGTACTAAAATAGGGGCTCCAGTAGGAGAAATTGACCATGAAATCATGTTGAGACCAATTTTTGTCTGCTGCATAACGATATTGTTGTTGCCATGTCAGGGCCATACCATCAGAAGAGTGGTCTGATTGGTTGGCTGCTGCTTCGATTGTAGAGATACCCAATGGTGATGTTAGCAGTAACTCCATTCCTAGCAAGCGCTGTTTTTGATTCGATTGAATGCTACTGGTTGCTGTAAGCCAAGGGTTTATTCCTTGCTTATAAAACATGGATAGAACCGGATCTGCGAAATTATAAGAGGTTATGAGGTGAGATTGATCAGTTGATGGAGGAATACCAATATAGAGTGCAAAGTCATTGAGTCCTGTGGCCAGCAGTTGATTAGAATGGAATGGATCTTTTATAAAAATATTGCGTGTGGCTCCTGTTTTTTCATCAGTAACAATGATCTTTGCTGCATTGATACCCTGTTCTAACTCTAATTCGGTCAGTCGATAGTTTCCAGGGTTAAGTCGCAGGTCTTTGATGCGATCAATACCATTGACTTGGATGGTAATCTTGGAGGGCTTATGAATGGTAAAGGTTTGTTTGCGCCGTACAGAAGTTACATCATGAGGCTGCATAGTTCGATATTTTGTAACACCAAGGCCGGCTAAAGGAGGAAGTGTCTGAAATGTTGATAGTCGTGGTTTAAGGTCGCCTAATGTATATCGGATTAGGTTTTTCTGATCATCATAGATCCATCTTATAGAATCAAGTTGTGTTTTAGGATCATTACGCGGTGTATGGTTAGCAGACCATTCCAGAACAAAGTCTTTGAAATGTGTTGCCCCCTCAAAACGCCATGTAGGGTCTGGCGACTCACCTTGTGAGTCATAAAGAGCAATATCACTATATATATTAAGATAAGCACTGGTTGGGTAGGAAAAGTGGGTTGGCTTTTCTGGAATCGTCTTCTCAATCAGAGAAATTTCTCTTTCTTTACGTGTTGCTGGGTCAGCTTTGAGAAACAGTTTGTCATTGCTTTCATCGAAATACAGGTCGAGCCCAGCCAAATGCAGTTGCTTAAGAGAAAGATATCTCTGAGAGACTATTTTGTTACGGATATTCTTAACTGTGGAGGGTTGTAGTGCCCTGGATAGCACAGAGAACAGGTAGTGGTCTGATCGTATAAGCAGTTGATCATCATTCTCTGCAAACTGTGCATAGACAGAGCCAAGACGCATAGGACCATCATAAACACCATAGGGAAAATCATTCTCTTGTTCTAGACTCCACAGTATCTTAGGATAGACAAGGAGAAGCACAATTGCTATCAAGTAGCGTGAGATATCAGTTTTTAGGGAATGCATAGAGAACATGGGAATCCTATAGGCATATGGTGCATCTGTGGGGTGCTATTTTATTTTGATGATGAAATGGCGTTTTGCTTGAGCAAGAATATTTTGATTTGTCAAGATTTGATATATCTTCTTTTTCTCAGAGGTGGAGAGCGTGATGCCTTGGTGATGAATGGATGAGAAAATTGTTTTAATTGATGGCTTATCAAGATAGATGTGCTTATGACCACGATTAAATAGATCCAGGACAATCTCGTTTTTTGATCGACGTTGTACAGAGGAGAGTTCTAATTTGGCTTTTACGCCAAGTGGTGTAACATAAATCAATGCGCCAGCAGAGACCCGTAGTGTGATACCTCCCTTTCTTTGTTCTAGCGTGGTTGGTTTATCTACTTTCTGCCCAAGGTTTTGTGCGATAACATAATATGCCTGTTCAGTCTTTAGATTCTTTCCTCCGTTCCAACGGACTTTAATCACACGCTGTGCTTTAGATTTGAGACGACGAATGGTCCTTTTTGATAATCTTAGATCGTTGGATGGCGTATATATTGTTGTTCCATCTAAGTTCATTTCTCTTTTCTGCACAAGAATTTGATATGTAACTGTCTTGTTACTGTTATTGATAACTTTCAAAGAGATTGGTTGGCTGTTTGGTGTGATCGAGGTCACGGTAGGGTAGATCGATGTGGCCTGAGCAACGGATAAGGTAAAAAGACTTGTTGCTATTAATATCAGAGCAAAATATTTTCTAGCTTGTTGTCTCACTCTACTTTTGATTGCATTAGATGATATTGTCATAGCGATTTGTTACCTCTCTTTTTATAGAGCTTGTTCTTAATCCCGTATTGTGGTTCCCGACGGCATTAAAGATTGCGTAATTAGGAACCACAATATTAACTTTTCAGATGGATCTTTTTATAGGTGTTTGGAGAGATTATACAGTTCCATCAATATCTATCATACGTTATATTAATCAAGATAGCTGGAACTCCATAAATATAATAGACCAGAATAATAAGTAGCAATGACACATAGTCAGAGAAGAACTTAGTTGGGTACTAAGATCACCTCGATATCATCAGCATAGGTATCTGGCGTGTTGGTTTGGTCTCCTTGAACTGTAATATATACTTTTCTGTTGACCAACCCTTCAGGGGAGCTTCCTTTTCTCACGTTGACTCGAGAACCTGCGGGAAGTGTTGCAGAATGAAATGTGCCACCAAAATGAACTGTGTATTTGACTAATTCACCCTTACTGGCACCCAAAAGACCACCATTGAGAGATTTTAAGTCAATAGAGATTCCGTTCGGTGCATTAGAGAAAATGCTGGCTGTAGCTACGTGTTGTGCACTGACACCATCATCGATATTTAATGCGTTCGAACCAGGCATTGGATTGATCTCGAGGTTATTCGTTGATTCAATTTTTCCTTCGAGATGAAGTGTGGCTGTCTCCTCAGCCATAATTTGAGCTGGTGTGCATAGCAATGCAAGCGCCATGATTGATTTGGCTGCCTTGCTTGTCGTTCTTTGAATCATACTCATGTTTGATTCTCCTGAATAATGCTTGTGACGTTACCAACTGCAACACCAAGATAACATATTTAATGCTTTCTTGGTGTTTTTCTTTTTGTCTCTAACTTTCTTTAAGAATAACCTTAGCAGACACGAAATATCACTGTCAATCCATTTCTTCTATGATGTATAAAGAATATTTCCCTGTTCTAATAACGCTTAGGAGAGAAAAATATTTAATATTATCAATAATATATATTAAGATTCACCAAGATTATAGAATCTCTTTTTGCTAGCAAGACTGAGATTATTTTTCTAATTTTTTTGAAAATAGGCGTTCTATGCAACTGATTGCTTGCAGTGGAATAAACAGATCACTTTGTATCACAATGCACATCCACAGCTATCGGCAACCATGCTCTTCTTAACTTTTAGCTAGTCTAAATGCTCGGTGTGTTCGAGGATTAGATCTAGACCATAGAGAGATTTTTGGATTAAATGGTTCTTTTAACGCTCATTAATTTTAATCTTTGTGTCTATTTTTCTGCCACCAGTAGCGCAAAAATGAGCCTAAGCCTGAGAATCGGTAGTTAGGATCAATATAGTGGCTGATCACATAGAACATAAAGTAGTAGAAACGCATAAAGGAGAAGATCACCACGCCAAGCAGGAGAAGAAATTTCCAGGAGGGGTGATCTAACCAGAGAATGAGTACGCCTAAGACGCCTGAGATAAGAAAGAGAAAACCTTTGATGATGATCCAGCGTGGATTTTTAAGATCCTTATGTAGAGATTTCATTTAAAGTTCTGTGACGGGGTCAAAGGGTTTGAACATATTGATCGCCCACTGCTCCATAATCTCAATTTTAGGTCTCTGGCTTCCCCCTTTAAGCTGGATATCTGCTTCTAAGCAGCGCATAAATGCGGTAGACATCTGTTCACGGGAGAGGTTGCGACAGATGGCGAGAAATGACTGCTCCTCTTTCCAGAAGACATGCAACCGTTTGAGTACCGCCTGTACTGGTTCCCGTCGTGCAATGGCGGCCTGTCCCTGGGCGATGCGGCGCAGGCGGTTTAGCGTGAGTCCAATGAGCATGATTGGCTCTTCACCAGAGGCGATATAGTGGCGGATCATGGTGAGTGCTCGGGGGGTGTTTTTCTGGAGCAGCACTTCAACCAACTCAAAGTGGTTTTGATCCGGGGTCTCTCCTAAGATATCGTTGACATGCTCCAGGGTGAACTGACGTTCATCACCAAGATAGAGATTCAGTTTAGAGAGTTCTTGGTTGGCAAAGCGGGTATTGCCTTTTAAACGGTCGTGCAGTGCACGCATTACATCAGGCGTGGTGCGTAGGTTGCGGGTTCTAAGCCACTCCTGAAGCCAGTGTTGAAAACTATTACCTTCTAAGGGAAAGAAAGCAATACTCCAGGCATTTTTAGAGTAGTCACAGGCGCGGCGCAGTGGATTTTTGGTCTCTAGAATATCGGCTGTAATGAGCAGACAGGTGGTGTTTAGTGGGTCTTTAATGTAGTTAATCAGTACATTGCGGCCACCTGTCGAGAGTTTTTCTGCATCTTTAACCACAATCACACGGCGTTTTGAGAAGAGTGGTTTGCCGCCACAGGAGATAATCAACTGTTCATCGTCGATCTGATCGCCATGAAAAGAGGCCGTATCAAAGTCGCGGTCTTCTTCATTGGGTGCCAACTCCTCTTGGAGCAGGCGGTTATGCAGGCGTTGAAAGTTCTCCTGAACCAACCCTTGCTCTTTCCCATGGAGTAAAATCACATGGGGAAGACGATCTTGTTGCCAACGGTTTTGAAAATCACGAATTGAAAGTTTCATGGACCTTTATTTAATCCCAGGTATATCGGTAATCGTTTTATTAAAGATCTTTGTTTTAAGAGAAAAATTTAACATCACCACCCCATTGGCGCACGGTCTTTTGCAGCGCAGGAGGCGCATTGATGGCGATGGGGTGATCCGCAAGGGTTAAGAGCGGTTGATCACGGAAGGTATCGCTGTAAACTAAAACATGGGCATCTTTAAAGTGCTTCTCAATATAATGTTTTACAAGGTCTCTTTTACCTTCACGGTAGGGGAGGGGATTGTAATATTCTGATGTGTAGATTTCTTCTTGCTGTTTTGGTTTGGCCGCAATGATTGCATCTGCCCCCACAAACTGGCCGAAAGGGCGGGCAATATCGATATGGCTACCGGTTGCTAAGATAATCGATCCGCCCTGTTCACGGATGGATTGAATCTCTTTGAGACCATCGGCTAAAATATGCGGTTTCATCCACCGATCAAAGCACTCTGCTCCTAAGGCTTGGCTCTCTTTTGGTGAGAGTCCTACTGTACTCCAGAGACCTAAACAGATGGCAAAGCGAAAATCGAGTAGCCGGAGTTTAATCAGGGGATAGAGCAGTGCAATCAATAGAATGGCATATAGGGAGAGTTTTCTGTTTTTGAACAGAAAAGAGACAAAACGCACGCCAATATTGGATTTGATCAGGGTGCCATTGATATCAAAGACAGCGACAAGCATTTTTTCAGTGTCTGTCGCTGTGCTGTTTTTTATTTGCGATACCACTAGGAGAACTCGATGGTAATGCTGTCTCCAGCGGCAGCGTCACGGGCATCAATGGCAATTTTACCACCATCATTTTTAAATTGCAGTTGACCTGCTGAGCCCATACTGATGCTGGTTTTAAGGGGTACTGTGGTGCTGTTCTGTCCCCCTTGTGCTGCTCTCATTTTGATATGGATGTTTTTTGCCTTAGAGCCGGAAGATCCTGATGATCCCTTGGCAGAAGCGGTAGCAAAGACTTTGGCTTTTTTGGGCATGTTGTTATCCTCCTGATGTGCTTTTTTCTCCAGACTAAATCTACCTTTTAAGTCTAACAGATATCAGAGAACATTGGCCAGTAGCGAAACAAGATTATCTGCCAGATTATCCAGTGCTTCAGATTCAGCGGCCCGGCGGATGGTATGGCTGGTGGTGGGTTCGGTGGACTCGTAATAGGTGGTGGTGCCTGAGGCGGTAAACTGTTTGGGCTGTGTTGCTTTATTCTGTGCTGATTTTGGTGTGGGTTTGGTTGCTTTATCCTGGGTAGGTTCTGAGTCAGGTTTCTTGGTTGTCGCTTTTGATACAACCTTCTCTGGTGCTGTTTTTTTACGATCCGATTGCTGCATCTGCACAGAGGCTGAGATCTGTACTTTATACTGTTCCGCAAGTCCTTGACGATTTTCAAGAACCTCTGTGTGGGTGATCTCCTGCAGATAGATTGCAATAACCTGTGATGCATTGCGCGATTGATTGGGTGTGATGCCTAAGTGGGTTTCAACATTCTCTTTAAGAATGCTGGCCAGTAAGGGATGTTTTTTGGCACCAGGACCAGAGATCTGTATGCGGGCATTTAAGAGTTTTCCAGTAAATGCTGCGGACTGTTCACCGGGGAAGTGGTAACCACAGGCTGTCAGGGTGAACAGCACCAGAAACCAGAGGGTATGGTGGGCTTTGATCGGGTTTAAAATCATGATGGATTATCCATTCGGGGCGCGACTTTTTATTTAAGATGTGACAGTCTATTGGGCGACAAAGTTAACCAGCCGTTTAGGCACAAAAATCACCTTACGGATGGTTTTACCTTCCAGATGGGGCATGACCTTCTCGCTATTTTTTGCCAGATCCTCGATCTCTTTTTTATCGGCATCGGGAGAGACTTGAAGTTTACCGCGCAATTTACCATTCACCTGTACAATTAATGTGATTTTCTCCTGAATCAATGCTTGGTCATCATATTCTGGCCAGGGGTGGTTGTAGAGTCGGTTGGTGTGGCCAAGATGTTGCCAAAGCTCTTCAGTGGCATGGGGCGCATAGGGGTGGAGCAGTAACACCGCACTCTCCAGAAGTTCCCGGACCACAGAGGCCATAATTGAATCGCTGGCAATTTTTTTATGGCCCTGTTGATTGATAAAGTTGCTCGCTTCATTGAGCAGGCTCATGATCGCTGCAATGCCGGTATTAAAGGCGTGACGTTCTAGATCATGGGTTACTTTGGCGATGGTTTGATGCACCTTACTGCGCAGCGCTTTGCTGTGTGACGCTTTGGGCATACTGGTGGCTTTAGATACGCCCTCAATTATTGGTTGGCAATCCTGTATCAGACGCCAGAGACGATTTAAAAAGCGCCAGGCACCATCAACACCGCTGTCACTCCACTCCAGATCTCGCTCTGGAGGCGCGGCAAAGAGAATAAAGAGCCGTGCGGTATCGGCACCATAGTTGTTGATCAGTGCCGTGGGATCAACGACATTATGTTTACTCTTAGACATCTTCTCATTGCGTCCCACCGTAATGGGTTGATCACATTCAATGCAGTAGAGTTTGCCCTCTTTCTCGCGTACCTCTGTGGGATAACGCCAGCCATGTTCTTTGCAGTGGTGGGTATCTTTGCGCACCATACCCTGGGTGAGCAGGTTGGTGAAGGGTTCATCACAACTGATGAGATCCACATCCCGTAGCGCTTTATGAAAAAAACGGGCGTAGAGCAGATGCAGTACCGCATGCTCAATGCCACCGATATATTGATCCACCGGCATCCAGTAATCGACCCGTTCCCGGTCCAAGGCGGCATCATTAAGATCAGGACAGCAGTAACGGAGAAAATACCAGGAGGACTCTACAAAGGTATCTAAGGTATCGGTTTCCCTTTCTGCCTCGCATTGACATTTTGGGCAGGTGGTTCTCTTCCAGGTTTCATGCTGCTCCAGTGGATTGCCAGAGCCTAAGAGGGAGACATCTTTGGGGAGGGGAATGGGAAGATCTTTTTCAGGGACAGGGACAACACCACACTGTTTACAGTGCACCACTGGAATGGGATTTCCCCAGTAACGCTGTCTGGAGACGCCCCAGTCGCGTAAACGATAATTGATTGTGGCTTTACCAATGCCCTGTTGGTTAAAGGCTTCAGCAACTTTCTCTTTTGCGGTTTCGTTATCCAGCTCATTAAATTCACCGGAATTTACTAAGATTCCAGGACCGGTGTAGGCTTCGGTAAGATCTCCCTCAAGCGGGTTCTCTTTGGGTTGAATCACTACTTTTATGGGAATCTGATATTTTTTAGCAAATTCAAAGTCGCGTTGGTCATGTCCTGGCACTGCCATCACCGCACCAGTACCGTAGCCCATGAGCACAAAGTTGGCGATAAAGATGGGAATCTCTTCACCAGTAAAGGGGTGGATCGCTTTTAAACCGGTATCGAAGCCTTTTTTCTCCATGCGCTCCAAGGCTTCTTCACTGGTGCCACTCGATTGGCAGTCACGACAGAACTGTGCGGCCCGCTCATCGGTTTTTGCCACCTCTTGAGCAAGGGGATGCTCTGCGGCAATCGAGCAGAAGGTGACCCCCATGATGGTATCGGGGCGGGTGGTGTAGACTGGGAGGGTTTGTTGATGATCCTTAATATGAAAGGCGAACTCCACACCATGACTCTTACCGATCCAGTGGGTCTGCATGGTGCGTACAGTTTCTGGCCACCCTTTCAGTTTTTCAAGACCATTTAAAAGTTCTTCTGCATAATCGGTAATCTTGAAGAACCACTGGTAGAGTGCGCGTCGTTCCACAGTAGCGCCAGAGCGCCAGCCTTTACCATCGATCACCTGCTCATTGGCGAGTACGGTTTGATCCACAGGATCCCAGTTCACCAGGGATTTTTTACGATAGACCAGGTTTTTCTGAAGCAGTTTTAAAAAGAGGGTCTGTTCCCAGTGGGCATAGTTGGGATCACACGTTGCTAATTCCCGCTTCCAGTCGTAGGAGAGCCCCATTGATTGCAGCTCTTTGCGCATGGTATCGATGTTTTTATAGGTCCAGTCGGCGGGATGAATTTTTTGTTTGATGGCGGCATTCTCGGCGGGCATACCAAACGCATCCCACCCCATGGGGTGTAATACATTTTTACCCCGCATCTTCTGAAAACGCGCCAAGACATCACCAATGGCATAGTTGCGTACATGTCCCATATGGATGCGCCCTGAAGGGTAGGGGAACATCACTAGGAGATAGTATTTCTCTTTTTTGGGGTCTTCGGTGGCGACAAAGGCGTTCTCTTTGTGCCAGATCTCCTGCCATTTTTTTTCAATTGTTTGTGGATTATATCGCGCCACAGCCATGGTGATCCTCTGGATAATTAAGGCAAGCTAAAGATTCATGATCTTAAAATTTGATGTGATCATGTAAAAACTCTCTATTTTTACCATGGTTACCCCAAACGGGGCAATAGAGATCACACGTTCTCTTGTTTCTCTTTCCGTTTTTCAACGGCATCGGGTTGGCGGATATAAAAAGGTTCTAAGCGATCTGCCTTATGACTCTCTCCCTGAAGAAAACGATGCCGTGCAAGCGTTGCTAACTGTGTGGGACGGGCGGGCAGTATATCTTCATATCCAGGTTGATAGCGCTCCCCTAAACGGTATTCCAGATCCGCTCGAAATAGATCACTGCCATCACCGGAGAAGTGCCAGTAGGGTACTTCTTTATAATCCCGATTGAGCATCTCGATAAACGCATCGAGTGTCCAGAGTTGTGGTTTTTGAATAAGGTGGAGATCCCGGTGATACCACTGATAGATGGCGGCGAAGAATTTTCCTTGGCGGGCATCCTGGATCACCATGATCGGTGCCTCTTTTTCTCCAGAAGCAAATGCCGCCACCTCCAGGGTGGAGAGCGCCAGAATGGGGGTTTTATGAACCAGATTAATCCCCTTAGCCACACCCATTGCCACCCGAAGACCCACAAAGGAGCCTGGTCCATGGGTGATTGCGATACAGTCAATCTCAGCGCTATGCCAGTCGCTCTGCTGCATCAGTTTTGCGAGGGTTTCTGGAAGCGAGACCACATGACCACGGGGTTGTGTGAGCAAGGCCATATTTTCAAAGGTATTGTGGTTGAGTAGCGCGATACCACCAGGAATAAAGGCGGTATCCATGGCGAGGATTTTCATGGCTGTCTTCCTTTTATGAGACCTTATTATGAGAATTATGTGATTTAAGGATGACAGGTTGTGTCAAAGAGCGCAACGATGACCCGATCAAGAAAAAAAGATTGGGTCAATTTTGAGTCTCCCGAAAAAGCCCGCTCGAGGCTTTGTTGCGCAAAGGGCATTTTTGATATAAAGCCTCTTACTCCAGACGCATTACGCCATAGCAGGGTAGCTTTTAGGCATTCCAAGGGATGTGAATTTGTTTAGGATTGCGCACTTTATTTTTACCTCAACAAATCGGTTATCATCACGCCTTGCAGACAGGT
>JBQGBW010000036.1:0-36763 GCA_052043475.1 Magnetococcales bacterium HHB-1 | reverse complement strand
GAAAAAGGGATAAATTTAGCCGCCGTTTGTGGATAATGGTAAAGCTTTGGCGTTTTTTTGCAAGACTTGATGAAATTCTGTTTTTAAAGCGAAGGTTTGAATTATGGTTACATCATCTTCATTTGATCGGCGCGAGGAGGCACCCGATCGTCGTCATGACGAGCGCAGAAAAGCGCAGACTAAAATTGCCTTCTCTGATCGGCGTCAAGATATAAGACGGGTTCAGATTCGACGTGACAGTGATATTGGTAAAAAACATTTTTTGCGTATTTTAAAGCTATCAGGAGTGGTGCTTCTGGTGATCCTCTTCTCGCTGTTTTTTCTTTTCTGGCCTGTTGGCGTTGGGACGATCTCACCATTCTAGAAAGTTTTTATGTTGATAAAACAGCTTTATAAAAAAGGTTGATTATGTTATCGGTGCTCTCTCCTGCTAAAAAGCTGGCGATGGATATCCCAAAAGGACGTCCGCAACCCACGCAACCCGCATTCTTATCAGAGACTCGCCAACTGTTGGATCTGGTTCAGAAAAAAGATGTGGATGATTTTCGTCAATTGATGAAAATCAGTGACGCTTTAGCGGAACTCACCTATCAACGTTTTCAGCAGTTTATCTGGCCGATGCCCATGAATGAGGCCGTATCTGCACTGTTTGCCTTTCAGGGAGATACCTATGTGGGTCTGCGTGCAGAACAGTTCTCAGAGGAGGATATCCTCTTTGCACAACAGCGATTACGTATTATCTCAGGGCTGTTTGGTCTGTTACGTCCCTTAGATGGTATACAGGCGTACCGGTTGGAGATGGGCACACGATTGGAGAATCCAGCGGGAAAATCGTTGTATGTTTTTTGGGGCGACCTTTTGGCAGAAGAGATCAACCGACTGGCAGAAGAGGAATCCTGCACGGTGCTGGTGAATCTGGCCTCAAAGGAGTATTTTCGTGCCCTCTCAAGGCGTTGTCTTAAACCACGGGTCATTACGCCGGTGTTTAAGGAGATGCGTAACGGTGTGGCCAAGGTTTTAGGCTTTCCCTCAAAACGGGCGCGTGGTGCCATGGCGCATTTTATGATTAAAGAACGTCTGGAGCGGCCGGAAGATTTAAAGCAGTTTAATTGGAATGGCTATCGGTTTCAAAAAGAGGACTCCGATGAAGAGACCTTGGTTTTTCTGAAATCAGATTAGCCGTACGGATGAAATGCTTCTTTTTGCTCCTTTTTTCTTAACATCATCAAAAGATCTTCACTGGTTTGCAGAAGAGATGCGGTCTTGGTAGACCAGGAGAGCAGTTTTTGCGTTGCTTTGATCACCGGTGGTCTTGGTGTATGGTATTCGCTGGCAAAATGGATAAACTTCATGGTTTCAAAGGCGTTAAACCATTGATGAAAACGATCTAAAAAGGTTGCTTGAGATGCGGTCTGTTGTCTGATTTGAGCGATTTTCTCAAACCCTTTTCGTGATTTTAGAAAATCGGTGATGATCACAGGGAAAGCCTCTGCATGCGGTTGTGGGTCATACTGTGGTGTAGAGCCAAGAAAAATTTTCAGCAGATGATAGACCTGTGGATCATAGCCAGGATAGTAGGACCACTGCTCCTGATGCCATTTGGTGAGTGCTGCACCCGTACCAAATGGAACGCGGTGTGAAAAACGGGGGGCAGGATAGACGGCCGTGGCCCCTAAGACAAAAAAATGGCGTCGCATCAGTTTTTGTAGAAAATAGAAATCTTCTCCCGCCTGACGGCGATTCATTCCTCCCACCTTAGCATAATCTTTGGCGCGTACAGCAAACGCAGACCCTATGGTATGAAAAGCATAGGGGGAGCCCGCCCATTTTAACCCGAGAACATAGTGACGCAGATAGAGTTCATACTGTACAATACCCTCTCTTAAATGGGCTGTTGTCACTTGATCTAAGGGGTGTTCAAAGTGGATCGAACAGCCGGAAGCTTTGGGCTTTTGTTGAAAAGCCTGTTCAATGGTCGAGAGATAATTTTTAGCACAGGTTGTATCGGCATCGAAGGAGACAATAACGCCTTCTGGATGACCGCTCTGATTAAACCGATCCACAGCTTGATCCATCGCCCTTTTGCGGGCCAGTCCAGCGCCTGCATGGTGGGCGCGTTGATTGGGAAAGTTGAGCACATGGAGATTAAAACCGGGACGATTATGGTCCTTGGCGAACTGTTGCGCCTGATGATAAGCTTTCTGGTTATGATCCAGAGCAGACTGTTCTGCATTGGCAGGTGCATTGATGGCGAGGAAAATCTCCACATCCGCTTTGGGGGGCTGACAGTTAAAGAGGGCTTTTAAGGGGGGGAGAATATCGGGCTCATCATAACAGGGAATGGTGATAATCAATCCGAGATTGGTTGAGGGTGGTGTATCTAAGGTGTTCAGTTGAATATGTGGCTGCGTCAGATACTTATGGATGTTACTATTCATCGTTATTGATCACTATAAAAAAAGAGGGGTGGTGTTGTGAAGCAGGTCATTCTACAGTGTGAGACAGATCCCCGCTGGATTGATGCGGTGATGGAAAATTTTAACCTGTTTTTGGCGGATCACGCCAATTGTGAGCGCAAAGCGTCGGCCCAGGCGATGGGCTATCTGGCCAAATACCCGGATCGTGACGAAATTTTACTTCCGCTCATCGAGTTGGCTCAAGAGGAGTTGGATCATTTTCGTCTGGTCTATCAGATTATGATGGAACGCGGCATCCCTCTTGCTAAAGAGCGTAGAGATCCCTATATTCATCAATTTTTACCCGCACTGCGTCATGGCCGGGATGCCCGTTTCCTGGATCGTTTGGTGATGGGCTCCATTGTGGAGACCCGGGGTGCTGAACGTTTTTCTATGGTGGCGCGTGCACAGGATCATGATCTTAAACTTCAGAAGTTTTATCGTGAACTCACCGCCTGTGAGGCGCGTCATGGCGATTTTTATCTGATTCAGGCCAGACACTATTTTAGCGATGAAGAGATTGCATCGCGCGTAAAAGTGCTGGCTTTGATTGAGGCGGACATTGTCAAAAATTTAGAGATAACACCCATGCTCTATGCTTAAAAGAGGATCATAAGGGGATTGATTGTGCCAGAGAACAGGATGGATGATCCGGCGACCATACCCTGGATGCGGATCTATATGGCTGGATTGGGTGAACGGCCCCAGGAGTGGTTGACGCAGTGGCTCAAAAGGCTCTCTATTGTGGCGGTGGTTGATTTACGACGAACGCCATTTGCAGGAGGAGGGCCTGAGTGGTTTTGTGAGCCCTATCTGCGTGTGGCGATGGATCGTTTAGGTGTTCAATATCATCTGGGGGGGAAAAATCTGGGTGAGGTTGAGCCGACGGAAGAGAGTGACCGGATACGACAACGCCAACAGGCTTTAGACGATCCTGCCCTGCGTGCTTATGCAGAGTATAGCCAAACCCACCCCTTTGAGACAGGGATTTCGTTGCTGCTTAATCTGGCACGACGGTTTCCTACCCTGATGTTGGTTGGCGAGGAGGATCCTCTTGGTGGGCATGGTTTGATCCTGGCTGACTATCTCACTTTAGCGGGACATGAGGTTCTTGTTCTTGGTGAAGAGGCGTTCGAGATCCATCAACAGCACCCTTCGGTTAGGCGGGAGTCGAATACTTTATGTTACAGTCAGAAACGGAGATGGTTTAACAAATGAGGAGGATGGTTTTGAAACAGCGCTTTTGGCCATGGTGGCTGCTGTTTATGCTGTTGATTTTTGGGTATGATTCAGCTTGGGCGAGTAAAAAGACATCGGAACCGACGGTAAACAGCTCAGCACAATTATGGAGCCAATTCTCTACGCCAACAGGAAGAAAATCGGCCAAGATTTATGGTGGTTACTCTGCGGGATGCTTAGATGGCGGTGTCTCGTTGGCGCCGATTGGCGAAGGCTACCAGATGATGCGTTTAAGCCGGAAACGCTACTATGGTCATCCCAATCTGGTCCGTTATATTCAGCGTCTGGCAAAACGCTTAAAATCCGCTGGTGTAGGAAGGCTTTTGGTGAGTGATCTCTCCCAAGCGCGGGGTGGTCCGCTACCGGGTGCCCATGTGAGTCATCAAAATGGCCTGGATGTGGATCTATGGTATCTGTTGCGTGCACGGAATAAGCCACCCTTTAGTATGCATGGCGTGGAGACCGTTAGTGCGTACTCGGTGGCGAACTGGCGTATGACCAAATTAAATCCTAAAACGTGGAATGAGGATACGGTACGTCTGATTCGTTATGCCGCAGAACCTCCGGAGGTTGAGCGACTGTTGGTGACCCCGGTGGTGAAAGCAGAGATGTGCCGCCGATATCCGCAAGCATCGTGGTTAAAGAAGCTTCGTCCCTGGTATGGCCACCATTACCATTTTCATGTCCGTCTGAAATGTCCCGCCGACTCTCCTGGATGCGCACCTCAGACGCCACCTGTCAGTACCGATTGTGGTGCACCTCTACAGTGGTGGCTGAAAAAGGTGGCAAAAACCTCCAAACCCAAAAAACCGGTTAAAGGTTATAAGAAAACGGCTAAAAAGATGCGGCCTCTACCCCAGGCTTGTCATCGTGTCAGTCAGGTGGATTATTGGCAGGCGATTGGTAAAAAATAGTCTAATTAAATCAGCGATCATAGCGTATAAAAAGATCCCTATTCTTGATTGAATAGGGATCTTTTTTATGCGGCTATCGCATGGATCACGCGGTTGCGCCCCTGTTTTTTGGTTTGATAGAGCGCTTCATCGGCGTGTTTAATGCGCGCCTTTTTGCTTTCTAAAATAGATGGTACTGTGAATTGTTTGATTGATGGCACAATCTTTAAAGTGATGACAAAATTTTGTCGATCTGTAATTTGTCATCAAACCGATGGTCTGTGTAGGGGCTTTAAGTCTATTAATTTGGATGGTTTTATTTTTTATTTGCAGTAAAAGAAGAGAGAAAAATTGCCTTGATTTTATCGTCTAACATGATGTTATTTAATAGATAAGAGGATTTTTTTAAGGTGCGTCTTTTTGATCTCTAACGATTTTATCATCTAGTATATGGATATTTGGTCTGGCTGTTGCGTTAACCTAGAGCAACTTCGATATTTTGTATCGCAAACTCTAACATATAGGATTGAAAACAATGGGTAAGTTTCTGTTGATCAAAAAGTGGCTTGATATCTAAATCAATGCGGTTGTCATCAGGTGATTCTGGTGGTGACTTCTTAATGAAGAAATAGCGCCCTCAATGGGGGCGCTATTGATCTTTTTAAAATACAATAGAAAATGATGTGTGCTGTGCGTGATTTCTTCTCTAGGTTTTGCTGCTTCTATACTAGATATAAGTTTTTGTTTTTTCGTGCAATCTTTTTATGGGTCTTTATTTTTGGGCAACGCCAATAACATACCATCCCAATCGAGAATCAAGCCATTTAATCAGACGGTTAGGAATGATTCGGGCCATAAGAATTGGCTCAAAATGTTCGGCTTCTAATTGGCGGACAGAGATGTTTACTTTAGAGAATGATTTTAACAGTTGCGCCATCTCTTTTTGATCGTAGGTTTTGACATAAGGCACGGGCCCCTCTTTACCATAATCCACGGTATCGATTGTTGCCAGAAGCCGTTTATAGCCTAATTTAAAAAGTTTTCCACGAAGAATACCCTCATAAAGAATTTTCAGAATAATGTGAAAAGCGCTCCATTTATAATAGAGTGCAATCATAAAAGTGCCTCCAGGCTTCAAGGTGCGGTGGATCTCTTGAATACAGTTTTCGATTTCAGGAATATGGTGCAAGACGCCAAAAGAGTAGACGGCATCAAAGCTGTGATCCTTAAAAGCGATTTGGCTGGCATCCTGGAAGGATAGGTTCACTTTACGGTTTCTATGAATAAAGTTCTGTCGCGTTAATTGAATATGGCGTGGTGTAATATCAATACCAAAACAGTGTGCTCCAGCATCTGAGAACTGCATGAGATCTGTTCCATGGCCAATGCCCACTTCAAGGACTTTTTTATCTGTAAATGTCTCGTAGCGAAAAAAATTATGCATCCAATGTTGCTGTTTATAGCGTTCGATCTCAACACGTTTAAAATAAGAGGCTTCGGTTGATTGTTCTGGTAGCGTCACTGTTCCGCACGGATTCTCTGACCATTCTTGGATGGCCCCTTGTCTGGCACTGTTATCTTGCTTCATCGTGCTGATCCTCATTCAATATCTTTTGAAGAAAGTAATGTGTTTTTTTTAGTCTATTTAATCAATCATCGTCTATTTTTTCAACATGCGATGTTTTTATTACCTATTTTTCTTTGATGGTTACTGCAATGATTAAAAAGGGGCTTGCCCAAGGCAAGCCCCTTTATCTATTGGATAAGCAGCACTATTTTTGTTGCTTAAGCCAGTTATCGACGCCTGTAGCGGCTTGGCGTCCACCCTGAATGGCTCTAAGCACCAAAGATTGACCGGTTGCCATATCGCCAGCGGCAAAAACGCCTGCTTCGCTGGTCATACTGTTTTGATCGATCATTACATTACCCCGGTTATCCAGCTTAAGATCCAGCGCTTCGAGCATACCGCGCTGCACAGGACCTAAGAAACCCATGGCTAAGAGAACCAGATCCGCTTCCTGTGTAAAGTTACTGCCGGGGATCTTCTCCATCTCCATGTGTTTATTTTCATTCTCAGGCTCTTTCCACTGAACGCGAATACAGTGTAAGCGTTTAACTTGGCTCTTTTCACCTTCAAATGATTGGGTTAGCACGCTCCATAGACGTTCGCACCCCTCTTGGTGTGAGCTGGATGTGCGTAACATATGGGGCCATAGGGGCCAGGGTGTATCGGGGGAGCGATCTTTCGGTGGTTTGGAGAGCAGTTCGATCTGAGTGACCCTTTCTGCTCCTTGGCGTAATGCGGTACCCACACAGTCTGAACCGGTATCACCCCCACCGATGACGATCACTTTTTTACCTTTCGCAGAGATTGCCTTCTCTTCAGGGATCTGAATGCCGGCAACCCGGCGGTTCTGTTGTGCGAGATAATCCATGGCAAAGTGAATGCCTCGGAGATCGCGTCCTGCCACAGGTAGATCACGGGGATTCTCCGCACCACCGGCGAGCACGATGGCATCGAAGGTATCACGCAACTGGGTGATTGGCAGGTCAATACCGATATGAACGCCTGTTTTAATGGTGAGTCCTTCGTTGACCATCTGCTCTAAGCGGCGATCGATAATTTTTTTCTCCAGCTTAAAGTCTGGAATACCATAGCGCAGCAGTCCACCCACCGCTTCATTTTTCTCAAAGAGGGTGACCTCATGTCCTGCTCGAACCAGTTGTTGACTGGCCGCCATTCCGGCAGGCCCTGAGCCCACCACCGCTACTTTTTTACCGCTTTTCTCAGTCACCTCGAAGGGGTGCACCAGATTGCGTTTAAAGCCCTCTTCAATGATGGTCTGCTCAATCTGACGGATGGTGACCGGTTCGCGGTTCAATCCCACCACGCAGGAGGCTTCACAGAGTGCTGGGCAGACGCGGCCGGTGAACTCTGGAAAGTTGTTGGTGCTGTGGAGCACATCCAGCGCCTCTTTCCAGCGGCCCTGGTAGGCCCAGTGATTCCATACAGGAATCAGGTTATGTAGATTACAACCGTTATGGCAGAAGGGCACGCCACAATCCATACAGCGTGCCGCCTGTTGGCGTAGGCGTTCTAAAGGGAACTCCTGATAGAGTTCATCCCAATCCTGAATCCGTTCGGCCACGGGGCGTGTCTGTGGCACTTCGCGTTCGATCTCGATAAAACCGGTAATCTTACCCATTGACCACTTTCCTCTGTTTCTCTTTCATCTCTTCTAAAACCCGCTTATATTCGAGGGGCAAGACTTTCACAAAACGTGAAATGTAGGTATCCCAACTGTTTAGAAGTCGTTCTGCGCGTTCACTCTGGGTGAACTGTTGGTGGCGTGTCACCAGTTCTTTCAGTTGCTCCTGCTCTTTTGGATCATTGACAGCGCCCAATTCAACCATCGTCTGGTTGCAAAGGGAGGTAAACTGTTCATCTTCATCGAGCACATAAGCGATACCACCGCTCATGCCCGCAGCAAAGTTTCTTCCGGTGGAGCCAAGAACCACAACAATGCCTCCGGTCATATATTCACAGCCATGGTCTCCAAGTCCTTCGACAACGGCATGGGCACCGGAGTTGCGCACAGCAAAGCGCTCTCCAGCGACGCCGGAGAAGAAGGCTTCACCACGAATGGCACCATAGAGAACGGTGTTGCCGACAATAATGTTATCGGCGGCATTAAAGGTGGCTTTTTTTGGAGGATGGATGACGATACGTCCACCAGACATCCCCTTACCCACATAGTCGTTACCGGAACCCTCTAAGTGGAGTGAGACACCACGGACATTAAAAGCACCAAAGCTCTGTCCGGCAATCCCTCTGAAGTAACACTTAATGGTATCTTCGGGCAGGCCATCTTTACCAAAGCGTTTGGAGATTTCGCCACCCAGCATGGCACCCACGGTACGGTCGGTGTTGTGGATGGGCAGGCGCATCTCAATGGGTTCTTTGGTATTGAAGGCGATATCGGCCAGTTGAATCAGCTTGTGGTCGAGAATTTTATCGATCCCATGATCCTGTTGCTGTACACAGCGTATGGCAACGCGGCTAGGCACGTCAGGTTTTTCTAAGATGCGGGAGAAGTTGAGCCCTTTGGCTTTCCAGTGATCGATGGCTTGATCAATCTCAATGAGATCCACACGACCGATCAATTTATCTAAGGAGCGCATGCCCATTTCAGAGAGAATTTCGCGCACCTCATTGGCGACAAAGAAGAAGTAGTTGACCACATGTTGCGGTTGGCCGGTAAACTTCTTTCTTAAAGAGGGGTTTTGTGTGGCAATACCGACAGGACAGGTGCCCAGATGGCATTTGCGCATCATAATACACCCTTCCACAATCAGTGGTGCGGTGGCAAAGCCAAACTCTTCAGCACCTAAGAGGGCACCGATCACCACATCGCGTCCGGTACGGAGTTGGCCATCCACCTGGAGGCGAACCCGACCGCGCAGGTCGTTGAGTACCAGGGTTTGTTGGGTTTCTGCAAGCCCTAACTCCCAGGGTGAACCGGTATGTTTTACAGAGCTTAAAGGACTGGCTCCAGTACCGCCGTCATGGCCGGCGATAAGGATCATATCGGCGTGTCCTTTCGATACGCCTGCCGCAATGGTACCGACACCGATGGCAGAAACCAGTTTAACCGAGATGCGCGCCTTAGGATTGACATTTTTCAGATCAAAGATCAGTTGTGCCAGATCCTCAATGGAGTAGATATCATGGTGGGGTGGGGGGCTGATCAGGGTAACGCCAGGGGTTGTATTGCGTGTTTTGGCAATAATGGCATTCACTTTATGGCCGGGGAGTTGCCCCCCTTCACCAGGCTTGGCGCCTTGGGCAATTTTAATCTGGATCTCATCGGCATTGGCCAGATAGTGTGATGATACGCCAAAACGGCCAGAGGCGACCTGTTTGATGGCGCTTCGCGCCAGATCGCCATTCGGGCGTGGTTTAAAACGTTCCGGATCTTCTCCCCCTTCACCGGTATTGGACATGCCATTGATCCGGTTCATCGCAATCGCCAGGGTTTCGTGGGCTTCTTTGGATATTGAGCCAAACGACATTGCGCCGGTCACGAAACGTTTGACAATTTCAGAGGCAGGTTCTACTTCATCAAGGGGGATGGTTTTTCTGCCTTTTTTCAGTTTAAAAAGGCCACGCAGGGTGCAGAGTTGACGGTTCTGCGCGTTAATCAGGGTGGCGAACTCCTGATAGGTTTTATAGTTATTGCTGCTGGTGGCGTGTTGCAGTTTAGTGATTGTCTCAGGGGTCCACATATGGCGCTCACCGCCATGGCGAAACTGATAGTCACCACCAAGATCCAAGGGTAAGGCGAGCAGATTTTGTGGTGTCTGGCCGTAGGCGTTATTGTAGCGTTTGATGGCTTCTTGAGCGATCTCTTTGAGTCCAATGCCCTCGATACGGGGGGTGGTGCCGGTGAAAAAACGGTCCGTTACAGCGCTGTTGATACCGACAATCTCAAAAATCTGTGCACCACAGTAGCTCTGAAGGGTGGAGATTCCCATTTTAGAGAAGGTTTTAAGCAATCCTTTCTTAAGGGCTTTAATGTAGCGTCCGTGAGCCACTTCTGCGGTAATATCCTGGCTGAAGCGCTTCTGTCCAGCCATATCGGTGAGGGTTTCAAAAGCCAGATAGGGGTTGATGGCACCTGCACCATAGCCCACCAGCAGAGCAAAGTGTGCAACTTCACGGGGTTCTGCGGATTCTAAGATGATGCTGGCTTTACTGCGTAATCCAGAGCGAATCAGGTGATGATGAACCGCAGAGACTGCCAACAGGCTAGGGATTGGTAAATTTTTATTGTTGGCGTTACGGTCGCTTAAAATCACCAGGTTACATTCGGATTGGGTCACCGATTGCACCACATCATCCATCACCTGGCGCAGGGCTTTATCCATACCCGCTTCGCCTTCATCAAAGGGGAAGAGGATGGAGAAGGTTTCCGCTTTCAGACCATTGGTATTAATATCGCGGATTTTAGCCAGTTCTGCATCGGTAAGAATAGGATTCTTAAGGCGCAGGCGTTTGGCGTGATCCGGGGTCTCCTCTAAGAGGTTACCCACTGGCCCTAACTGCATATAGAGGCTCATCACCAACTCCTCCCGAATGGGATCAATGGGGGGGTTGGTCACTTGAGCGAAGAGTTGTCTGAAGTAGTTAAAGAGCAGTACCGGTCGATTGGAGAGCACGGCTAAGGCGGCATCGTTACCCATGGAGCCTACCGGTTCCTGACCGTTAACAGCCATCGGTCCTAAGAGTGTGTGGAGATCCTCTTCGGTGTAGGCGAACAGTTTTTGCCGTACCTTAAGCGACTCCTGCTCTTCGGGAGTTTTCTCACCCTTAGGCAGGTTTTTAAGATCGATCATGTTTTCGCTGACCCATTCATCGTAGGGCTGGCTCTCGACGATCTCTTTTTTTAGCTCTTTATCATCAATGATGCGTTTTTTTTCAAGATCAATGATAAACATCCGTCCTGGTTGCAGGCGTCCATTGACCTGGATCTCTTCGGGAGGAAAAGTGATGGTGCCATCTTCGGAGGCCATCACACAGATGCCGCTTTTGGTGAGCAGGTAGCGCGCGGGCCGTAGGCCGTTACGATCCAGGGTAGCACCGATAGTGCGGCCATCGGTGAACGCCACGGCGGCGGGGCCATCCCAGGGTTCCATCATGCTGGCGTGGTATTCGTAGAACCCTTTCTGCTTTTCACTCATATGTTGATGGTTCTCCCACGCTTCAGGAATGAGCATCATCATGGCGTGAGGGAGTGAACGACCGGAGAGTACAAGAAACTCCAGAGCGCGGTCGAAGGAGGCGGAGTCGGATATCCCTTCAGGAACGATGGGAAAGAGTTTACGGATATCTTTACCAAAGATCTCCGAGGAGAGGGCGGCTTCACGGGCACGCATCCAGTTGATATTGCCACGCAGGGTATTGATCTCACCGTTATGGCCGATCATGCGGAAGGGTTGTGCCAGATCCCAGGTGGGAAAAGTATTGGTGGAGTAGCGCTGATGGACCATGGCGAAGGCGGAGATCACATCGGCTTCTAAGAGATCCTGATAGTAGTCTGGCAGTTGTGCGGCCAGAAACATCCCTTTATAGAGCAGGGTGCGTGAGGAGAGGCTGGCGATATGGAAGGCTTTGAGTTCTTCGGTATCGTAGCCGATGACGGCATTTTCAATCCGTCGGCGAACCATGAAGAGTCGGCGTTCGAACCAGTCTGGGTCGGCATTTTCAGGGCGGTTATTCTGGCCGATAAAAACCTGTTTTACAAAGGGCTCTGAGGCTTTGGCGACGTAGCCGATGCCAGAGGTTGGATTGATCGGTACATCGCGCCACCCTAAGATAAACTGTCCCTCTTCTGCAATCACCTGTTCGACAACGCGACAGCAGGAGGCGCGGAGTGAGGGCTCTTTGGGGAGAAAGATCATGCCTACCCCATACTCTCCTATGGGAGGAAGGGGGAGTTTAAAGTCGGTGCATTGGTTGCGGAGAAACGTATCAGGAATCTGCATGAGGATTCCTGCACCATCACCGGTGAGGGGATCGGAACCCGCTGCACCACGGTGCGTCAGATTTTCAAGGACACGCAAGCCCATCTTAATAATATTATGGGATTGCTCTCCGTGTATGTTTGCGACAAATCCAACGCCGCAGGCATCATGTTCGTGGCGAGGGTTATAGAGTCCTGTTGCTTTCGGAAAACCGTTTTTTGTCATCATTAGTCCCAAATGATAAGGCCTGTCCAGGTACAGGCAGCATCACTGTATCTATCCTGGCGGGTGTGTGTCTGTATGCAATGCGCGCTTAGATCTTTAAGATCATTTTGGATCTCCACTTAAAAAGGTTTATCAGACCTTAGAAGCGTAAAGCAGCATAAAAAGGGTTGCTTATTGTGTAAGTGCAAAGCGATCTTTTTTGTTTGCGGAGATTTTTCTACTGATTTTTTGCAACCGGAAACGAAAAAGGAACGATTCATCGATCGGATGGTTCGGTGATGATTTATCGACCAGTTTTGTGACGATTTCTTTTGCAAAACGTGATTGATCTGTGATCAGAAGCCTGTGATATTTGTCCACACGACATTAACTTATTAAATTTACGGATAATAGCCCCAAAAGACAACCCCTCTTACACGCTTTTTTCTCTTTAAGTGGATTTCCGGACAGTGGGGTTTAGAGGCTTTTTGGGTCACAATTTTTACTTGGATTTTAGTTGGATCATTTTTTTAAGAGGTGTTTTTAAGGGGTGTAAAAATAAATTGCGTGAAGATTCTTGGCTGAACCTTGCTTGCTGTGGTAGAAAAGGGTTCATTGATTTAAAAGAGAGATCAATGATCTCAATTTTCTAAAAGAAATATTGGTTTCATTGTGGGCTGTTTTCATTAGAGTTTGGATTATGTTGAAGAGGAAGCTTTGTGTCTGTCTATACGTCCGTTACGCCTGAGGATCTGCAACCGCTTCTAGAGGCGTATCCTTTAGGAGCACTGCAATCACTGACACCGGTGACCGAAGGGTTGACCAATACGATCTATTTTGTGACCACCGCCAAGGGAAAATATGTCCTCATTTTAGTCGAGAGCCAGGATACCAACCACCTGCCGTTTCTACTCTCTCTGATGCGCCATCTTCATGTAAGGCATATTCCCTGCCCACTTCCTCTGGCTGATAACCATCAGAAAGTGATCCATAAGCTGCATGGCCGTCCCGCTTTTCTGATTACGCTCTTAGAGGGCCGCTCTGTGAAAAAGCCCTCACCACTGCACTGTTCACAGATCGGTGATGTACTGGCACGTATCCATCTTGCAGGAGAGGGATTTCATCAACAGCGCAGCAATCCCATGTGTCCGCAAAAGTGGGAGCGTCTTTTAACACGCGTGACACCGGCACTACAGACCACACAGCCCGATACGTTGGCGCTGTTGCGTCGTACCCTCAAAGAGGCTTCGCAAACGCTGTTTCGTCAACCGCTCCCTTTAGGGATCTGTCATGCGGATCTGTTCTCAGATAACACGCTGTTTGATAATGGCGTCTTAACTGGCGTAATCGACTTTGATTTTGCCTGTACAGAGCGTTTTATCTACGATATTGCCGTTACGATTAATGCCTGGTGTTTTTCCATCAAAGATGGTCAGTTTTTACCAGAACTCTTTAATGCCTTTATGCGGGGTTATCGCGCGGTTCGTGCGCTGCAACCAGAGGAGGAAGCGATTCTTCCTGTGGCGTTGCGTGCAGCCTCTTTGCGTTTTGCTTTGACCAGGCTGCATGATCAGATCTTTCCACGGACCGGTTTAACGATCACAGAAAAACCGCCGCAAGAGTACCTTGATCGGCTGGCGTTTCATTGGGATTGTAATATTCTTAAAGAGGTTGCTTAAATTTATCACCAAAGAAGCGCGCCAAATGACGCGCTTCTTTTTAACCGGCTCTGTTTTTTATACATTAAACAGAAAGTGGATTACATCGCCATCCTGAACAATGTAGCTTTTTCCTTCCGAACGCATTTTACCTTGCTGTTTCGCACCCTGCTCACCGTGACAATCGATAAACGTGGGATAGTCGATCACCTCAGCACGAATAAATCCCCGTTGAAAATCGGTATGGATCACGCCAGCGGCCTCAGGCGCTGTTGCGCCCTCAATAAAGTTCCAGGCGCGCACCTCTTTTTCTCCAGCGGTAAAATAGGTACGGAGTCCTAAGAGACGAAATGCATGACGGATCAGACGGTTTAATCCTGGCTCCTCTAAGCCAAGATCCTCCAGAAAAGGGCCTTTCTCTTCTTCATCCAATTCAGAGATCTCTGCTTCAATGGAACCACAGATGATCACAACCCCGGCTTGCTCTTGTTGGGCGATCTTTCGTACCGCTTGAATATGTGGGTTTCTCTTTTCGCCTTCTTCGGAGAGTTCCTCCTCAGAGACATTGCAGACATAAAGAACCGGTTTTGCGGTGAGTAAAAAGAGATCTTTGAGGTTCTCTTTATCATCATCGGAGAGTTGTTGCCGGCGTACAGGTATTCCCTCATTGAGGCCATCGATCACACGTTGGTAGAGTTCATCGAAAATTTTTGCCTCTTTCTCACCAGAGCGTGCTTTCTTCGTAACGGAGGCGTGCCTTTTCTCCACGGAAGCCAGATCCGCCAGAATCAGCTCCATATCAATGATGCCGATATCTGCCTTGGGATCAATTTTATTGCTGACATGGGTGATGTTACTGTCTTCAAAGCAGCGCACCACATGGGTGATGGCATCCACCTGGCGGATATGGCCTAAAAACTGATTGCCTAAACCCTCACCCTTACTCGCCCCTTCAACAAGGCCAGCGATATCGACAAACTCCATAAAGGTGGGCACCACCTTTTGTGGTTTGACAATATCCGCCAGTTTATCCAACCGGGGATCAGGTACGGTGACCATGCCTAAGTTGGGTTCGATGGTACAGAAAGGGTAGTTGGCCATCTCTGCGCCCGCAGCGGTTAATGCATTAAAAATTGTGGATTTTCCCACATTGGGCAGACCGACAATGCCGCACTGCAACCCCATGATTGTATATCCTTACAAGAGAATAATTTTAAAGATGAATTTGATTGCTGGCTTTGGCAAAATCGCCATCTAATATAAGCGGAAGCGCTTTGGAGACGCGCTCTACTCTGGAGAGAAAAATCTCTTTTTCTGCTGTAGAAAATGGTCGTAAAACAAACTTAGCTGGTGCTTCTCCAGCAGGTGGCCTGCCAATACCTAATCGGATGCGGGTGAAGTTGGCGGAACCGATGCTTTGTTGAATCGATTTTAAGCCATTGTGCCCTGCATTGCCGCCGCCGGTTTTAATTTTAATTTTACCCAGGGCCAGATCCATATCGTCGTGGAAGACAAAGATCTGTTCATGCGCAATTTTATAGAAGTGTGCAGCCGGCGCCACCGACTCACCAGAGCGGTTCATGTAGGTTTCTGGATATAACCAGAAGGTGCGATGGTGATGAACACGGCCATCACCAAAGCGTCCTTTGAAGCGTTGTGTTGGGCTTGCGAGCGCATAATCCTGGATGATATGATCCATGGCGATCCAGCCGATATTGTGGCGGGTACCCTGATATTTTTGACCAGGGTTTCCCAATCCAACCAAAAGTTTCACAACTGTTCTCCAGTAAGAGACCCTTATAAGCAGCCTAGGGTTCCTGGGTTTCGCCTGCCGCTTCTTCTGTGGCCTCGCCTTCTGCTCCTTCTGTTTCTGCTTCAGCGGTTTCGGCTTTCACGCCGACGACGGTGACGACAGTAAAGTTCCCTTCGTAGAACATCTCGACGCCTTCGGGCAGTTGGAGATCGTTGAGATGGAACACATCACCAATCTCCATCTCAGCAACAGAGATCTCAAAAACCTCAGGGATGTTACCGGCCTGGCAGCGCACCTCAAGACTGTGGCGGACCACCTGAACCACACCACCGATTTTAACACCGGGGCAGAGATCCTCACCGACCACTTTTACCGGCACCTCAACTTCGATCTCCATTTTAGGATCGAAGCGTAGCAGATCGATATGTTCGGTTTGTCCAGAGACAGGATGAACCTGAAAGGAGCGTACCAGCGCTGCGCGTCCGCGTACAGATTGATCGACCACCAGATTTTGTGGCTTAATCTTCAGGTTATTGCCTTCATCAATGAGCAGTTTTTGCCATTCGTTGCTATCTAAAGAGAGGTGGCGATTTTTTTGGTCATGACCACCGCCATAGAGAACCGCAGGAATACGTCCGGCTCGGCGCAACGTGCGCGCGCCTCCCTTACCTAATCGATCGCGCGTTTGTGCATTGATTGTCGCCATGATCGGAGTTCCTTCAAAAAAAGAGAAAACACGTCGCAATGGCGACGTGTTTGTTATATTACGCTATACGAACAAGGAGCTTAAGGACTCCTCATCCGAGATTCTACGGATGACTTCACCCAGTAGGTTGGCTACCGAGTGGGTTTTAATCTTATCGCACTGTGCTGCATGATCCGAGAGTCGGATGGTATCGGTGACCAGCAGTTCAGAGATGCGTGAGTTGGTGATACGATCTACCGCAGGTCCAGAGAGCACACCGTGGGTACAGGCAGCGGTGACTGATTTTGCACCTTTTTCCAGAAGAAAGTCAGCCGCTTTCACCAGTGTGCCGGCGGTATCGACCATATCATCGATAATAAAGCAATCTTTATCCTGGATATTACCGATCACATGATGAACTTCAGCCACATTCGGGGCAGGTCGTCGTTTATCAATGATTGCCAGATCCACATTGAGCCGTTTAGCATAGGAGCGTGCACGGACCACACCACCCACATCAGGAGAGACCACCGCAGCATTTTCGATGCCGCGCTGTCTTAAGGCTTCGAGAAGCACAGGTGAGGCGTAGATATTATCGACAGGAATATTAAAGAAGCCCTGGATCTGTCCGGCGTGGAGATCCATGGTGAGTACACGTTGAACTTTGGTGACTTCCAGGAGATCAGCGACCAGTTTAGCGGAGATGGCCGTACGACTGGCCTCTTTGCGATCCTGACGGGCATAGCCAAAGTAGGGAATAACCGCCGTAATGCGTCCCGCTGAAGCGCGACGCAGGGCATCCACCATAATCAGCAGTTCCATCAGGTGATCGTTGGTGGGGGGGGAGGAGGGTTGTACAATAAAGATGTCACATCCGCGGACATTTTCATCAACTTGTACGAAGATCTCTCCATCGGAGAAGCGACGTACAGAAACTTCACCCAGCGGCAGTCCCAGATATTGAGCGATGCGTGCAGCAAGTGCGGGATTGGCTGTTCCAGAGAAAATTTTTATGCGTTGTATGGCCATGGGGGATTAGGGTATCCAAAACTTCAAAGACAACAGAATCCATCGAGGAGTGTTTGCAGGCAAGGTAACCGAACGGCGTCAAATAGGCAAGTTTTTCTTTTCAGTAGATAAGCACTGCTTAATCATTGCCGATGGATTAACCCCATAAAAAAAGATGCGAAAAACAAATTCGCATCTTTCTTTAATTTGGCTGGGTCGCCAGGATTCGAACCTGGGAATGCCGGAATCAAAATCCGGTGCCTTACCACTTGGCGACGACCCATCATCGCTAACACGTCATTTTTTATCAAATTCCTGGTTTCGCTGCAAGGCTTTTTTGCATTTTTTTTATTTTTATTCTGTAAGCGGTTTGATATCTGTGTAAAGACTGCTTTTTTTCATGCTCTCACCAGCGATCACCTGCCATCTGGGGTGTGACTTCTCAATATTGTTTTTTGCCTGCCAGAGCCTTTTTTTATCCTTAAAAACAGCAAAAACGGTTGGACCACTGCCAGACATCTGGACGGTTTCAGCATTCTGTTGCCAGAGTGCAGTGATCATATCGGCGATAATTGGCTTCATTTCGATGGCGCTGGCTTCCAGATCGTTGCCATGAACCCAGGTATCGATTTGATCATAAGGTTTCTGGGTTGGTGTGTAGTTTTCTTTATTGAAGGGGATTTTACTGTCTCTGTAGGCGTGAAAAACCGCTTTGGTGGAGAGGTGCTGGTTGGGGTTTATCAGTAGCACAGGATAGGAGGGAATTCTTTCAAGCGGTGTAAGTCGCTCACCAATTCCCTCAACAAATGCGGCATGTCCTTTAATAAAGAAGGGAATATCTGCACCCAACTGAACGCCCAGCGTGCAGAGGGCTTGGGTGGGTAGATTGAGTTGCCAGAGTCTGTTGAGTGCCAGAAGGGTGGTGGCGGCATCCGAGGAGCCGCCGCCCAATCCAGCGGCTTGAGGTATGCGTTTATAGAGATTAATCTTCACTCCTTGATCGGTTCGACCATGCTGTTGCAGCGCTTTGGCTGCACGATAGACCAGGTGATCTTCAAGGGGAATATCGAGCGCAGGTGTGGTGTTAACCTGGATGGTTCTACTGTTAAGATCAAAGTGCAACGCATCGAAGAGTGGGAAGAAGACCATCACCGATCTCAGTTGGTGGTAGCCTGTCTGTTCGCGGCCCACAATATGGAGGGTAAGATTAATTTTTGCAGGTGCAGTCAGGGTGATCTGGGTTGGGAGGGTCATGCTTAATCTACCTTGGCATGAATCAGGGTAAAGTGTTCAGGTGGTCCAGGCCAGTCTTTTTGGGTGCCTTGGTTTAATATCCAGCGACCAAAGCGCATACGTAGAATCTGTCCATCGGTCTCGATTTGAATTTTTTTGGCCATCCAGCGCGGTTCACCATCCAGCGGTTGCCACTGATAGGTCACATGATAGTTCTTTCCCTCTTTGGTGATACCGGAACGCGCCTGAATAAGATTTTGATCGTTGAGCTTGATCGTTTCGTTATCCTGGCTTAAGAAGACCTCTTTTTTCAGGCCCGGGCGCACTTCCAGTGCACCTCCTTTACCAAGAAGCATATGCATGAGTTGCAATGGATCGACATGGATGCCGGAGAGTTGTTTCAACCCCTCACCATGGCTTTTGACACGGTAGACCTTTTTTTTATCGGGCTCCACCATATGGATATAGTCAGGATCGAGATAGAGTTCTCTGGCGATCTGCCGGAATGCACCGAAGATCTGTAGTTTAGCAGAGTGTGCCTCACGTCCTAACATCTTAAAACGCACCTTAAAAGGGCTCTCGGTTTTAGGAACCAGTTCAAGGATGCCAGAGACCCGCCAGTCGCGGATCTTTTCACGCGTTTTTTGGTCTTGGTTATAGTGATCCAGGCGCGCCTTCTCTCCCAGGGAGAGAAGGCGCGTTTTTTGATCTGGGATGGTTGAACACCCTGTAATCAGTAGCATGAACAGGAGTGTGAAGCGCCACGGTTGTGTCATTTTATACCAGGTGTTGGTTATGATTGGCGTGCTGCTCACCATGCGTTATCATTCCACTTCCTGTTTTTTAAAGGTATGGTGGGAGAAACGATTAATCTTCTTTTGCAGAGCCTCATTCTTTTTATTGAGCTTTAAAGCCCGTTGCCATATCGGGATCGCTTCACTGATGCGTCCCAGCGCTTTAAGTACATCGCCTAAATGTTCGGTGACGGTGGGATCTTTAGGCTCTAAGAGGATCGCTTTTTGCATAATCACCAGCGATTCATCGAAGCGGTTTAAGCGGTAGAGGACCCATCCCAGGCTATCCATGATATAGCCATCACTGGGTTCTAAGGCGGAGGCTTTTTTGAGCAGTTTATAGGCTTCATCGAGATTTTCGTTACGATCCGCCCAGGAGTAGCCAAGATAGTTCAGTGCGTGGGCATCGTTGGGGCTCAATTTGATATAGGCGCGCAGATCTTCTTCGGCTTCAGGCCACCGTTTAAGTTTATCTAAGGCCATGGCGCGATCAAAGAGGAAGCGGTCCCGGGATTTACTTAAAGTGAGTCCTGTTGAGGTGGTATCGACAACCTCCTGATAGCGTTTCTCCTGGAGCAGAAGATAGCTGAGTGCCAGCAGGATCTCTTCATTTTTCTTAAACTTTTTTGTCAGCCCTTTAAGGCGTTTAATCGCCTGTTTACGTTTTTTAGAGGCTGCCTCCAGATGGGCCAGGCGCATCTGGGCTTCCATATAGAAAGGCTGATCTAAGGTGACGCGCACATACTGTTTTTCTGCGGCACTTTTTTGTTGCAGCGCTTCGAGTGTCTGGCCTAAAAGGTAGCGTACACCACCGTTCTCTGGCTGCAAAGCTTCAATGAGTCGCAACTCTTTGAGTGCCTCTTTATAACGCTCCTGCACCATCAGGATGACTGCTGCTGTCATGCGCGGCTGCACATTATCGGGAATAATGTTGGAGATCATACGGAACTCTTCGAGCGCGCCTTCGCTGTTATTCTGTTTGAGCAAAAGACGGCCTAAGCTGCGATGGATCAATAGATCATTGGGGTGGCTGGCCAGATAGTCGCGGTAGACCTTTTCTGCTTTTTTAGGCTGGTCTAATCGCTGGAGAATGGTTCCCAGAGCGATGACTGGCTCCAGTTCATCTTCGGCCTGTTCGCGGGCATGACGAAAATGTTTGATCGCTTTTTCGTTCTGCTCAACACCGCTGTAAGCGCGCCCCAAGGCTAAGTGTGCACGCCATCCCAGCGTATCGTGATCCATGATTGGTGCGAGCACATCATGGGCTTTTTTGATCTGTTTAAGATGGCCGTAGACCAGGGCTAAGGGAAAGCGGATCTTATTTTTCTTCGGGTTTTTCTCTAGAAGATAGGTGTAGTGTTTAACCGCCTTAGGGAACTGTTTTGAGGAGACCAGAATATTTGCGAGAAGCAGGCGCGCACGATAGTGATCAGGTTTCTTCTCCACCACTTCGCGGGCGAAGCGGGCGGCTTTCTGTAGTTTTCCCTGTTGGAAGGCGAGTTGCACAATGAGCATGCGGGGCTCAACGGCGTTGTCATCTGCCTTAACCACCTTGCGAAACTCTGATTCGGCCATCTGCCAGTTGTTTTCTCTGAGAAAGAGATGGCCTAAGACAAAGGAGAAAATGGCGCGCTCGTTGATTTCGCTTTTGCTGGCGATTTTGGGCGTTGAGGGTTGGCCTTTTTGGGTATCAATTTGTTTGGCGGTTTGAATGTCGCTGACAGGAAGGCGAACGGCTTTTGGATTTTTATCGGCAGCACCAGCGCACCCTTGTAATACGCCCATGGTGGTTAAAAGGAGCGCGGTGAAAAGAATAAAGCGTTGTCCTGTACCGATGACCGACATGTTGCAAACCTTTTTGGGTCGTTTTTTGAACATCCCGATTCCTTAAACATCAGGTGCTGTTTTATTTCAAGAAGTCTCTATCATTGTGGGACGTTGAGTGATCCGTCGTTTATCTTAAAGATAGGGTGATTATCTGACCACAAAAAGAGACTAAGAAGTATACGTAGTATCTATACAAAGATACCCCATCAAGCGATATGATGGCTATTTTGTTTTTTTTATTGGGTTATTCAGGTTTTTTGCGCTTTCTCGACGCGTGCCATCAGTTCTTTGGCATCCAATCGATACATACGGATGACATCGTTGAGTGTATCCACCTGAGAGGCGAGACAGTCGGCGCATTGAATTTTCATCTCGGCGAGAACCACGCCCAGTTCGGGGTGTTCACGGATGAGTTGTGCGATATTTTTTTTAAAATCGATGTTGGCCATGCTCAGGTTCCCATATGATGGCGATCTTTTGATTGTGGGCTCTTGTTTAGGATGGTTTAACCTATAAGATTAATATTAAGCCATCTAAAAAGATACCCCAATGCTTTTTTTATCCATCTGGTTTCAGGCGGTGTGATATTGGGTGGTGTTTTTAGGGTTGGCGATCTAACATAAGGATGCGCTTATGATTGATCTGCTTTCAGTGAATTTCGATGTAAGGATTTGGCGTCTCTTAATCCTTGCATCCACTCATTTTACCTGATAACATGCCCCCTCTCCAAAGAGAAATAAAATTTTTTATCGATACATTTGGATTTATTTAAGTCACGTTAGAGGAGGACATTGTGTCCAGAAAACGTACATTGGGAGGCAAAGCACCCCAAGCTGGTAATCGTGTTTCCCATTCTCATCGCGCAACACGGCGTAAGTGGTATCCCAATATCCAGCGCAAAAATCTCTATAGCCTGGTTCTGGATCGCTCGGTTAAGGTGACGATCACAACCCAGGAGTTGCGTACACTGGATCGTTGTGGCGGCCTGGATGATTATATGCTCAAGATTGATACGGAGAAGCTCTCTCCCTCAATGCGGCGCATTCAAGCGTTGATCCGTGAAAGAGCCTAGTGTACTGCGATTTGATCATATCTAAGAAGCACCGGTTTGAATAGCGCGTTTTAACCTATCGCCTATTTTTTAAGGTTCTAAAAAAACGTACCCCAATTCTATAAGGGTGCGTTTTTTTTATGTTCACTGCTTGCCGCACCGAATAGAAGAGCAAACTTTAGACCTATCATAATGAAGTGGGTTGATGAACCTGTTTTTTGTTGAGTGGTTTATGATTATCTGTCTGAAAAAACAACTGTTTTTTTGTTTTAAACAGATGTTTCTTTGTATGATAAAGTGCATGATGGTTGATAAAATGGATTCGTCTTTAGGAAAAAAATACCTTTCTTGGTGGGTAAAAATTGCATAGACGGGTAGGTGTTGCTGTTTGAGATGGTGCGCGTATTTGAAAAAAGTATGTTTCTGAATCAAGGAACCGTTTGCTCGTATTGTGACATACCGTGAAGGACAAGTGCCCTTTTGAGTGTTACAGTGGTGTGTTGAGTTTTATATGGGCATAATAAAAATTATTTATATCAATGGAAAAACATCCTGTATCACAGAGACATTTGTGTTACAATAGATCTTAATCTAACTTTCAATGAAACTCTGAATATTATGGGGAATTAGTTGTGTCGAAAAGTGAGCGAATTTTGATCACAGGAGATCCTGTTGTTGATCATCTGAAACCAGTGAATCTGAAAGATTCGGAGCAAAAATATATCTGGAAAGTTTTACCGGAGACCTTCTCCTCGCGTGAATTGGGAGGGGCAAACCTTCTGGCCTATATACTGGATCGATATATAAAAGCGTCTAAGAAATATACAGAAGGTGATGGTGAGATCTTAAAACAGGTTAAAATCAATGTTGAAGAGACAAAAAAACAGTTGGCATCTCTCAAGAAGTATAAAAAGAAGGTTAAAGGACGGTCTTATAAAAAACGAGCCAAACAAAGCAAACAGAAGTTAAAGAAAACCATAAAAGATGAAAAGAAGAGCAAAGGGTTTTGGAAAGATGTTTGCATTTTAAAGCGTGCACAATATTGCACCTTTAATAGTATGTATTTTATGCTCTATAAACATGATTCAGAGGAACTCAAAAAACCTGTATGGCGCATCTATAAGACGCATGGCGGTGATGTGAGTGGGGATAATCTTTTTATTGGTGTGGATAAGGGTTCGACCAATCCTCCTGAAGAAGAAGAGAGAATCCGTAACAGCACTTGTGATTCCAGCGGACACGAAAAAGCATGTCTGCCTAAGGATACGTTTGAATGCCAAAAAAAGCAAAACAAGAGATTTGCTAAATGGTTGAAAAAAGGAATGATTGATCTTTTTATTGTTGATGATAAAGACTTCGGATTCCGTGATAAAAATCGTTTTATGTTGACAGAAAACAAAAAAAATACGGATATTTATATCGGTGAAGGGAAAAAGTGTACAGGAAAGAAAAAAAGAAATGCTGGCTTGATACAAGTTAATAAGGTATTGAAGAATATAAACACAGCGAATGATGCCCGTTCCGCTTCCATTGGGAACCCTAAAGGCTTTATCCTGCTTATGCATCATCCTATTCCAAAAACAGTGACAGAGGAGGAGGATCAGAAAAAAGAGAAAAAAAAGAATATCTTCTGGCATTCTATTGTTAATGGTGCAAAAAAATCGGCAGACTTTTCTAGGAATAACTCAAATTATAAGACGACACGTGATAACTGGAGGAAGATTCTCAATCGACTTGTTTTGATTACAAAAATTGATGATCTGCGCATTTCAGGTGCACAGATTAGGGACAATCTTTCAATCGAAAGCACTGTAAACGATGTTTATAAGGCTTTGGATAAGCAGTTCAAAGATTTGTTTAGATGTCGTATAGTTATTGTTCATGCAGCGCCTCATGGCCTTATCTGTTTTCATAGAGCAAGAGGGTCAAAGAAATTTAGTGCAAAAGTTGTATACAATCCAAAGACTTTCCTGCTTGAGAAGTGTCGTCAAGAGAATAAAGAAGAGGGAAGGATGATGGGCTATGGTGGTCTGTTGGCTGCAACGCTTACGAAAGCGTTTAAGATAGAAAATTATGATATTGATCGAGTGATTAAGAAGACGCTTGAAGGAGCGCTCATTGAAGGGATGGAATACAGCCGTATTCTTTTTAGAGAGGGTTATCCTGTTAAGTTGAAGGAAGAGCCTGAGGAGAAGGAGAATAGCATAAAATATAAAAAGATGTTCAAAAATGTGTTTAATGTGTCGTATCCTGTTGAGAAAAAAAGTGATTCAGATGGAAAACCTCCTTTTCCCTTCACTTGTCTTAATCTTGAACACGCTCAGCTTAAGGCAGAAAAAAAAGAGAAGGAAAATGCATGGTCTGTACTTAAACGTATAAAAAAGGATTTGAAAGATAAAAACGAGGATCCAATTGATCCTATAGAGATTGCTCTTAAAGGTGAAAAATATCTTCATCAAAAGAAAATTCCCTTTGGAAGGTTCAACAATCTCACCACCGTTGACCGTGAAGAGATCGAAGAGCTTAATATTCTTCGTTCATTGATCTCCAACTATCTGGTGGGTCACTCCTCAACTCCCTTGGCTATCGCTGTCTTTGGTCCTCCTGGTGCAGGGAAGTCGTTCTCTGTGATACAGATTGGCCAGATGGTTGGTATGGAGAAGGAGCAGTTTCAAACCTTTAATCTTTCACAGTTTTCGAGTGAAAAAGATCTTTTTGTTGCGTTGCAACAGGTGCGGAATATCTCAATCACAGGAAAAGTGCCGCTTGTTTTCTGGGATGAATTTGACTCCTCTTTTGGAGAGAAACGTTTGGGATGGCTCAAATATTTTCTACAAGCAACGCAAGATGGCGAATTTGTGGAGAATGGCATTACGTATGGAATTGGCCGTAGCATTTTTGTCTTTGCTGGTGGTACGAGTGAGCGTTTTGATGACTTTGCAGACCAAATCAAGACAGACCCAACGTTTTTTAAAAATGTGAAAGGGCCTGACTTTATCAGTCGTCTTAAAGGAAAGTTGGATATCAAAGGGATCAATATCGATTCTTCTGAAGAAAAGGATGTTTCAAAGAAAACCTTTACAGAAACTTTAGCGCTACAATCTTCAGATGGTAAGAGCAGATCTAAACTTCTTAAGATCAATTTGGAAGAGAATATAAAAAAGTCGAAAGAGGATACGAAGAGGACAGATGCATCTCAAGATAAGATGTCAGAGCTTCAGCTTTGTATTCGTCGTGCTCTACTCTTGCGTGGCTTGGCTAAAACAAATGCCAAACATTTGTTTAAGGATAAAAAGAAAGGAGATGGGGAACTGAATATTGACAGCAATGTGGTTCGTGCTCTATTGGACCCTGAAGTGCGTTACAGACATGGTGTGCGCTCCATGGAGGCGATCTTTGCCATGAGCAATCTTAATGATCACGACTATTTTTCAGCGGCTCAATTGCCAGATATTCGACAATTAGAATTGCATATGGAAGAGGGATGCGCTGAAAAATTCTTAGCGTCTCTTTCCTAACTGGGATTTCATAAAGGTGATCTTTTTGCATTTTGGTTGCGAAAAGTGTGCGCGTGGTTTTTAATACTAAAGAGGGGCTTCTCCTTTAAGGAGGGTGCCTCTTTTTTCTTTTTATTTGGTTACGCGCTTTGGTTGGATTTTAAGAATGAAGTGCCTGTTGAAATATATCTTAGTGTTTTGCTGTGTTCTCTTTTTATGGCAAGAGAGTGAAGCACGCCCCTTTATGATGATGGATCAGGCAAAAAGAGACCGTCTTTGGTTAGGATTGCGGCTGTTTCCAACCATGATCGGTGCAAATCAACAACTGGAGAAGAAGTTGAATAAGGATGGCAACATTCATCTTCTGCTTCTCTATAACCAGCATCCTCAACTGGCGAAATATGCCTCACAACGCCTGCGCCGAAAGACCAAAACGGTTTATGGCCACCCCTATACCCTTTTGCGTGCGAATCAGTTGAGTGTCGATCATCAAAGGGTGGCGGGCATCTTTCTGGTGGAAAAACACACGGAAGAACAGCGCAAGATGATCATCCAGTATGGTATTCAACATAAAATTGTTACCTTCTCCCCTTTTGTCGGGGATGTTGCCGCCGGTATCTTGAGCGGTATCGATATCTCCAGCCGTATTCGCCCCGCACTCAACCGTTCAACGATTGTTCAATCAAAAATTCAGTTTAATTCGATCTTCTATCGATTTGCTAAAATTTTTCACTAAAAATCTGGCCATGATTAAACCTGGGAAAAAAAGTCTGCAACGTCTGACCACACGTATCGTGCTGCTACTGCTGTTTGTGGCACTCTTCTTTGTGGTGATCATCTTTCTCCATTGGCAATATATGGAGCGGCATAACAAAATGTTAGAAGAGAATAAAGTCAATCTTTTAACACCGCTCTATGCCGAAGAGGTGCTCGATGTAATCGAAGAGTCGGTTCCTGAATCTCTGCAAGGCAATTTAGAGGAGATGGTCGCATCGCTTATGCTGGTGAAAGATCCCCACAGCAAAGCACCGATTTTTGAAGGGGTGGTTGTAACGACTGTTGAGGGCGTGAACATTGTCGATCGTAAGCCTCAAGATAAAAACTTTGAGGGGATGATCTCTGAAATGCTGATGGTCTCTGAGGAGACCGGCATGCCGATGGGGCAACTGCGTCTCTACTACAGTCTCCACGCTTTTAAAAAGCTGCAACAACATGCCTTTAAGGGCTTCTTCTCCTGGATCACGCTTGTTCTGGTTATTGTCTGGGTGGTGATGATCTTTATGACACGGATGGTCCGCCCCTTAGAGATTCTCTCTGGCGCACTCTTAAAACTGGATCCAAAAAAGCGCGGTGAACGTCTACCGGATCTCGGCTGTTTTTCCAGCCTGGAGATTCAACAGGTGCACCAGGCGATGGCCCAATATATTGAGGCGCTGGATATTGCAAGGGGATATACGGAAACCATTCTGGCCTCAATGAATGATCTTCTGGTGGTGGTCTCTCCTCAGGGCACCATCGAACGGATCAACCGACCGGAACTGTTAGGCTATAAGGAAGCGGAGGTTTTGGGAGAGGTGATCACGCTTCTGATGTGTGACAATCATCTGCTCAAGGGAATCCGTACCCAGAGTCTGCTCTGTCATCGGGAGTCCATCAGTAATGTGGAGACCGCAATGGTTGCCAAAGATGGCCATAAAATTCCCATTCTACTCTCAGGTTCGGTGATGCGGAATGCAGAACAGGTGGTGCGTGGCTTTATTATTGTGGCCAAAGATATCTCAATCTATAAAGAGGCGCAGAAAGATCTTCGAGAGAATAAGGCGCGTCTGCTGGCCGCCGAGATGCTCAACCGGACAAAAAGTGAATTTTTAGCCACCATGAGTCATGAGATCCGGACACCGATGAATGCGGTGATCGGTATGACCCATCTGGCGTTAAAAACCGATCTGACATCTAAGCAGCAGGATTATCTAAGTAAAATCCAATCCTCTGCCGATAATCTGTTGGGTATTATTAACGATATTCTCGATTTCTCTAAAATTGAAGCAGGCAAACTGCAACTGGAGTCGATCGCTTTCTCTCTTGATGAAGTGCTGGATAATGTCGCTAATGTGGTGGTAGAAAAAGCGCAGGAGAAAGGGTTGGAGCTATTGATCTCTGTGGCTTCAGATGTGCCGCATCATCTGGTTGGTGATCCTTTACGTTTAAGTCAGGTGATTATTAACCTGACCAGTAATGCGATTAAATTTACCGATCATGGTGAGGTGATCATCACCATTGCGCAGGTGAAAATGGCGGAAGGGCGGGTTAAACTTCGCTGTTCTGTCAAAGATACGGGCATTGGTATGCGGGAAGATCAATTGCAGAAGCTGTTTCAGGCATTTTCCCAGGCCGATGGCTCCACAACGCGTAAATATGGGGGGACGGGATTAGGGCTCTCAATCAGCAAGCAGTTGGTGGAGATGATGAAAGGGGATATCTCTGTAGAGAGTCAACTTAAAGAGGGCTCCGATTTTATCTTTCATGCCTGGTTTGGTATCTCTAAAGAGCAAGAAGAGCGGTCACTCTCTAAAGAGGATCGCTCCGCATTTAATGATCTGAATATCTTGATTGTGGATGATAATGCACGGGCGCGGGAAATTTTATTGCAGATGGTGAACAATCTGCATCTGAAAGCCGAAGCAGTGGCCTCTGCCCAGGCGGGTTTGGATGCGCTGGTTCTGGCCGATCAAAAGGGAGAGGCTTTTAATCTGGTCTTGATGGATTGGCATATGCCAAAAATGGATGGTATTGAGGCGACCGAACAGATTAAAACCCATCTTAGCCTCTCAATGATGCCCGATGTGATTATGGTGACCGCGTTTAATCAGGATGAGGTAAGAGCGCGGGCAGAGACGGTGGGGATTGATGGCTTTCTGGTGAAGCCGGTGAGTCAATCGCTTCTTTTTGATACTTTGATGACCCGTTATGGTGCAACCAAACAACCCTTAAGGCGTGCACTGGTCTCCTCTTCTGAGGCGGAACAGGCGGTGAAGGGTGCGCATCTGTTGCTGGTGGAGGATAATGAGATTAATCAGCAGGTTGCCGTGGAGCTTTTAAGCAGTGCCGGGGTTAAGATGACGGTGGCGAATCATGGTCGTGAGGCTTTGGATATTCTTTTGAAGCAGGATACGCTCTCCTTTGATGGTATCCTGATGGATATCCAGATGCCCAAGATGGATGGCTATGAGGCTACAAAGCGTATTCGTCAGGAGAAAAAGTTTCAAAATCTGCCGATTATTGGTTTAACCGCCCATGCGATGGTTGAAGAGCGGCAACGCTGTCTGGATGCGGGTATGAATGATCATGTGACAAAACCCATTGATCCTGAAGCGTTGTTTACGGCTTTGAGCCGTTGGATTACGCTGGATATGCCACAATCTTCTTTATCTTTGGATGAAAACCAGCTTTTGGATTTGCCGGGGATTGATCAGGAGATTGGTTTGGTGCGGGTTGCGGGGAATCAGAATCTCTATCACAATCTTTTAAGACGCTTTGTAGAGAGTCAACAGCATTCAGCGATGGAGATTCAGACCTGTGTTAAGGCGGCTAAGTGGGAGGAAGCAAAAAGGTTGATCCATACCGCAAAAGGGGTGAGTGGCAATATTGGTGCCCAAGAACTGCACCAGATCGCTAAAACCATCGAAGCGATCATCTTACAGCAGGATCAACACCGTTTTTCTGAGCAGATGCCAGACTATCAGCACCATCTGAATGTGGTGATTGAGGGGATAAATACCGCCTTAGAAGCGCCGAAAGAGGAGACGAAACGGCTGACCGCTTCTCGAAATCTGGATCTTGAGAAGCTGCAACGGGAGTTGATTAAGTTGCGTGGATTATTGGCAGAGTTTGATGGTGAAGCCGAAGAAGTTTTTCTTAAGATCCGGGATGATCTGATCCAGTTGGCTTCTCCTGCAGAGATTTCCGCGTTTGAGCGACAGATGCAGGCATTCAGCTTTGATGAGGCGATGGAGATCTTAGATCAGATGGCGAAGAAGGCGGATATTCCATTACAAAAGGTGGTCAGCTTTGAAGAGGCGATGGACATTTTAAATCAGACCGCATCCGAAGAGGGGTGAGCGATGAAAAACGGGCGGGCAACCATCTTAATTGTTGATGATACTCCAGATAATCTTTCACTCTTAAGCGGACTGCTTAAGAGTGAATATCGCCTTCGTATTGCCAACAATGGGACAAGGGCGCTACAGGCGCTCTCTGTGGGTGCGTTACCAGATCTTATTCTCTTGGATATTATGATGCCGGAGTTAGATGGATTTGAAGTGTGTCGGCGCTTGAAAGAGGATCCTAAGACGGTGAATATTCCGGTGATCTTTTTGAGCGCGAAAACACAGACCAGTGATGAGATCCAGGGGTTGCAGATGGGGGCGGTGGATTATATCACCAAACCATTTAATCCCCCGTTGGTTTTAGCGCGCATCAAGACCCATTTGGATCTGGCGGCAATCCAGATGGAGGTTATAAGACTGCGACAGGAGAACCAGCGGTTGCGTGATGAATTGGCGCGTGTTCAATAGCTGTTTTTGATATGTGAGATAAAATAATGACAAGAGATCGTGCAATGAAAACCATTCTGGTGGTGGATGATACGCCTGATAATCTCTCCTTACTGCGTGGTGTACTGCATGAACAGTATCGGGTGAAAATTGCCAATAGTGGTGAGAAGGCGCTTAAAATTGCCCATATGGGGGCTCTGCCAGATCTGGTACTTCTCGATATCATGATGCCTGAGATGGATGGCTTTGAGGTGTGCCGCCATCTACAGGAAGATGCGAGAACGCGGGATATTCCCATTATTTTTTTAACCGCCAAAACTGAGATTAAAGATGAACAGCAGGGTTTTGAGTTGGGCGCGGTGGACTATATCCATAAACCGATCAGTGTGCCCATTCTCCTGGCCCGTGTGGAGACCCACCTGAAACTGAAAGCATCCCAGGATCAGCTTAAAAATCAGAATGCCATTTTAGAGGAGAAGGTACAGCTAAGGGTAAGGCAGTTGGCACAGCTTCAGGATGTTACTATGGCGGCCATGGGAACGCTGGCAGAATTTCGTGATCCTGAAACAGGGAACCATATTCGTAGAACGCAACACTATGTCAAATTGCTTGCGCAATCCTTGCAGCATGATCCTCTGTTTGCAGATTATCTGACGCCCTCGATTATTGAGTTACTCTATAAATCAGCCCCTTTGCATGATATCGGTAAAGTGGGGGTGCCGGATCATATCCTGCTCAAACCAGGCCGGTTGAGCGATGATGAATTTGTCGAGATGAAAAAACATGCAAAATATGGTCATGATGCAATTATCTCCGCTGAAGCGTTTCTTGATGAACCGGAATCCTTTCTACAGATGGCGAGAGAGATCGCTTATGCCCATCATGAGCGGTGGGATGGCACAGGCTATCCTGTAGGTCTGAAAGGGGAGGCGATTCCTTTGCCAGCCCGCTTAATGGCGGTGGCGGATGTCTATGATGCCTTAATCAGTAAACGGGTTTATAAACCGCCCTTCCCGCATGAAAAGGCGGTGAAAATTATCCTGGAGGGCTCTGGAAGCCACTTTGATCCGCGTATTGTGCAGGAGTTTGAGGAGATTTCAGATCAATTTCTTAAGATATCGCAGCAGTTTCTTGATCAATAATTGAAAACAGGTTGGTCTCTCAACTTTTGGTGATCCTTAAATGAAACGCGTACTTCGCTGGATTTTACCGTTACTCATTATCGTAGGCGGTGTCACACTCTCCATTCAACTGATTAAAACTGCGCCCAAAACGGTGCGCAAGCCAAGGCCCATACAGGCCCCCTTAGTGGAGATTATCGCGCTTAAAAAAACGAACTATCCCATCACCATTACCGCCATGGGGGTGGTGGAACCCGCACAGAAGATCACATTACAATCCAGAGTGAGCGGTGAAATTCAGTCTACGCACCCCGATTTTATGCCGGGCGGCCTCTTTAAGAAGGGCGTTGAGATTCTACGTATTGATGATCAAGATTACCGCTCGGTGTGGGTGCAACGTCAGAGTGATCTCTCCTTAGCCAAGGCCAACCTTGATCTGGAGGCGGGAAAGCAGCGCATTGCGGCAAGAGATTATCGTCTGTTAAAAAAGAGTACCCGTAAAACCATTGATACCGCACTGGCTTTGAGAAAACCGCAGTGGTTGACTGTACAGTCGGCTCACCGTTCCGCCAAAGCAGCGGTTGTGCGCGCTCAAAGCGATCTGGATCGGACTAAAATTCGTGCGCCTTTTAATGCATTGGTTCTTGATCAGGCAGGGGAGGTTGGCGCGCAAATTACCCCTTCCACGGCGTTGGCAACCCTGGTGGCCACAGACCGTTACTGGGTTAAAGTCGCTCTGCCTGTATCGCAACTCAAGTGGATTATGACCTCACCGCAACAGGGCGCCTTCGTTGAGGTGATCTTTGGGGAGAACCGTTTTCATGGCCGTGTGATTCGCCTGTTAGGCAATCTAAGTGATGAAGGACGGTTGGCACAGCTTTTAGTTGAGGTGAAAGATCCTTTGGGTTTAGAAAAGGATAAGAAAGATCGTAACGTTCTATTGTTGAATGCTTTTGTGCAGGTGAATATTAAAGCAAGAACTGTGCAGGATGTGATTGTTATACCACGGCGTTATGTGCGGGAGAATCAACAGGTATGGTTATTGGATCAACAGAACCGGTTGGAAAAACGAACCATTCAACGACTCTATCAGGATCGAGAACATGTTCTGGTGCTTAAGGGCGTTGATGTGGGAGAGCGCTTAGTGATCTCTAACCTCTCTTCTGTTGTGGCCCGTATGCCGCTGCGCCTTTTGGATGAAGAGAAAAAAAGAGTCCATACTAAAAAAGAGCGATCAAAGCAACAGCCTTTAAGATAAAGGATCTCCATGAGTAAGGATAAACGTCTCACACAAGGTGGTCCGATTGCCTGGATGGCCCATAACCGGGTGACACCAAATCTTTTGATGTGGATCTGTCTGTTGGGTGGTTTGCTGATGACCAGCACCATCAAACAGGAGGTGTTTCCTGCATTTACATTAGATGCGATCAACATTTCCATTGTCTATCCTGGCGCCAGTCCATCGGAGGTGGAGCAGGGGATTGTTTTAGCGGTCGAGGAGGCGGTGCGTGCCATTGATGGCATTGAGGAGATCGACTCCACAGCCGCTGAAGGGTTGGCGACCACAGTGGTGACGCTGATGCCGGATATTGATCCGCAACAGGTGTATCAGGATGTTCAGCAGGCGGTGGATCGTATTACCACGCTGCCCGAAGAGAGTGAAGTGCCCCAGGTGAGTATCGCGACACACCGTCGTGAGGTGGTAAGGCTGATTCTCTACGCTGATGTGGATACCCAGAGTCTACGTCAGATAACCGAGTTGATTCGGAATCGTCTGTTGTTGGAGAAAGAGATCTCCCAGGTTGAACTGATTGGCGCGAGGGATTATGAGATCCATGTGGAAACCAGTCAGAAGATGTTGCGTGCGTATGGTCTAACGATTGGGGATATGGCAGAGGTGATCTCAACGCAGGCGGTGGAGAGGCCAGCGGGAGATATTCAGAGTCGTGGTGGTGATATTTTACTCAATGTAAATGAGCGGCGTGATTTTGCTTCGCAGTTAGATACACTGCCTTTGATTACAACAGGCTCTGGTGGTTCTATTGCTTTAGGTGAGGTGAGCCAGGTCTCTGAACAGTTTGAATCATCAAAAACGTGGGCAAAATATAATGATCGATCCGCGATCTCTCTGGCGGTCTACCGGGTGGGAGAGGAGACACCGGTTTTAGTCTCTGATGCGGTACACCGTGTGATGCAGGAGGTTAAACTTCCTGAAGGTGTGGGCTATGCTATTCATAAAGATCGCTCAACCATCTATCGTCAGCGTCTTGAGTTGCTGCTTAAAAATGCTTTTATTGGCTTGATGCTGGTCTTTATTCTGTTGGGACTGTTTTTGGAGTTTCGTCTCGCATTTTGGGTAACCATGGGGATTCCCACCACCTTTTTAGGTGCCTTTCTCTTTCTACCCGGTTTTGGGGCGTCGATCAATATGGTCTCCATGTTTGCATTTATCATCTCTCTAGGGATTGTGGTCGATGATGCCATTGTGGCGGGAGAAAATATCCATGAATATCGATTAAAAGGTTATTCTGCGCTTGAGGCGGCTATTCTGGGTGCCAAAGAGGTGGCGGTTCCTATCTTTTTTAGTATTCTCACCAATATTGTTACCTTTCTTCCCCTGATGTTTGTGCCTGGCGTTATGGGAAAAATCTGGTGGGTGATTCCGGTGGTGGTGAGTACCGTTTTTCTGCTCTCTTGGTTTGAGGCGCTGTTTATTCTTCCTGCCCATCTGGGGGCTTCTGCTACAGGAGAGAAAAAACAAGGTGTGAGGCCAGAAAAACCGATGGGCCGATTATTAACGCGGTTTGTTAAGCGGTTTTATAAGCCTTTTCTCTCTTTTTGCCTGCATTATCGTTATGTAACGCTGGCTTTAGGCGTTGCGCTTTTAATGGTGATGATGGCCTATACTGCCAGCGGCCGTTTAGGTTTTACGTTGATGCCACGGGTGGAGTCCGATAGTGCGGTGGTGACCGCAGTTCTTCCTTTAGGCGCTCCAAGAGAGGCGTTGATCGCTGTCGAGAGACGTTTGATGGATGCGGCCATGTGGATTAAAAAAAATCATGGTGGTAAGCGTCTGGTGCTGGGCTCTTTTTTCTCCATTAAAGAGAATCAGGTGGAGGGAACACTCTATTTAACGGATCCTAAAACAAGGCCGATCTCAACCGGAGCGGTGACCCGTCTCTGGCGAAAGCGGGTGGGTGAAATCAGTGGTCTAGAATCGATCCGTTTTGAGTCCGATCGCGGAGGTCCGGGGCGTGGCTCTTCGATCTCTTTAGGATTGGCGCATCAGGATTTGGCGGTTTTGCAAAAGAGCAGTGCGGCTTTAGCCTCGCGCCTTTTAGAGTTTCCTAATGTTAAGGATGTGGATGATGGTTTCTCTCCAGGAAAATCACAGCGGGAGATGAAGCTAAAGCCTCTGGCGTATCATCTAGGTTTAACCAGTCGTGAGATCGCAAGTCAGATCCGTCATGCGTTTTATGGTGCAGAAGCCCTCAAGCAACTTCGTGGGCTTAATGAGGTGACCATTCGGATATCGCTCACAAAGCAGGAGCGTATCCAAGCTCAGGATTTAGAAAACCTGATGATTCGTACCCCCACAGGGGCGGAGGTGATATTGGCAGATGTGGTAGAGATCACCTTGAAGCGTGCCTATACCAAGATTACCCGCCATAATGGACGGCGGGTGGTGGTGGTGAGTGCCAATGTGGTGCCGCGCAATCAAGCGACCCAGGTTTTAACGACGCTACAGCAAGAGGTTCTGCCACAGCTTTTGCGTGATTATCCTGGTTTGAGTCTGGAGATGAGAGGGCGGCAGGCGGATCGTCGGGCATCAATGCTCTCATTGAAAAATAATTTTATTCTCGCACTTTTGATGATCTATATTTTACTGGCGATCCCTTTTCGCAGTTATCTGCAACCCATTGTGGTGATGTTGGCGATCCCTTTTGGTTTTGTAGGCGCGGTGTTTGGCCATCTGATTATGGGATACAGCTTAAGTGTGATCTCAATGATGGGCATGATTGCACTCTCAGGCGTGGTGATCAACGATGCCTTGGTGATGGTTGATTTTGCCAATCGTCTGCAACGAAGCGGGATTGATGCCATGAGTGCTATTCTTCAGGCAGGCGTGCGGCGCTTTCGTCCTATTCTTCTGACCACATTAACCACATTTGGTGGTTTGGCGCCGATGATCTTTGAGACCTCGCGTCAGGCGCGGTTTCTTATTCCCATGGCAATCTCTTTAGGCTATGGATTGCTCTTTGCCACGATGATTACATTGATTTTGGTGCCTTGTCTTTATGGAGTTTTTGAGGATGTAAGACGGGGGATGTTGCTGGGAAAGGCGTGGTTTCGAGAATAGGAAGCGGAGAGCTTTGAGCGGAAAGAAAAATGTTAAAGGTGAACTGCATCTTTTTGTACATAATTTTTATTTAGCTTCTTTAGAATGGCTGCTCTGCTCTATTTTGCTGATGAAAATTATTGAGATGCCTTGGTGGCGTACTCGATAGTTAGATATTTTTTTTCATCTTTGAGAAGTGCGTGCAATGTGCTGCGGAACAGGAGGTTGGGAATATAGATTGTCAATCCTATAGATAGGGTATTCAGATTATTTAGCTGTTTATTCTTTCCAAAATTTCGCGATTTATTTATTTCCAGAATTTTCTTTTCCAGGTCTTTGTCATAATTATATGAAAATCCAAGGAAACTAGGGAATAGATAGCGAAACTCATCACCTTCTTCTACAACGTGTTTATATTCTCGATAATATTTGTTCCAGGTTATAGACTCTTTTTGTAGAGTAGATTTAAGTTCCTTTATTCGCTTCTCATCGATAGATTGAATATTGCCTAGTGCATAGAAAATAACATGTTTACCGTTTCTTTTTAGAATATGTATGTCTTTGTGTATTTTTGTGTTTTTCATCTCTTCAAGAAAATCTTTTGCCTGACCAACATAACGGCCATAGGATATAACAATGACCTGTGTGGTATTTTTAGTGCTATGTGCCCATTTTTTGGTAGTCCTCTTTTGATAAGGATTGACCATACTGATATAGTAGGAGAATCTTCAATTTAAAGTTTGGTGGGAGATTCCCTAATGCAATGCCCTAAGTGCTTTTCCAAAGCTATTGTCAAAAACGGTTTCATTCATAATGGTAAGCAAAATTACAAATGCAAAGAATGTGGCCGTCAATTTGTCCTACATCCGGAAAAGCAACCTATATCTGATAAGACTAAAGGATTGATAGATAGGTTATTGCTTGAAAG
>JBQGBW010000035.1:0-37446 GCA_052043475.1 Magnetococcales bacterium HHB-1 | reverse complement strand
CTTAAAATAATACAGTGCTCAAAACAGATCGCCATAAAAATAGCTCACCGCGATATAAATGTTTCTTTTAATGCAACATCGCACTCTTGTAAATGTTTTTTCTTAAATAGCAGCTATTTTTTTTCTTGATCATAATCCAAGCGCTTAAAAAGACGCAAAAAGATAGCCATAAAAAAGATTATAGATACTTGCACTTACAAGTGCATCTGGCTAAAAATAGTGATAAAATGTTTTATATTGCCAAGAAACAAAACACCAACCCCAGGATTTAAAATCATGCCTAAAAAGAGATCTCTCCTGTTAACAATCACAACCCTGACATTGCTCTTTTTCGCAACACCTGCTTCCCATGCACTGCAAATGGAACCCTTCTTCCAAGACTCCTTCTTAAATATGAGTGAAGATGCCCAGGATGCGGCCGATAGCGGTAAAATACTGATGCTCTTCTTCGAGCAGGATGGCTGTCCCTACTGTTCGAAACTTCATAAAGAGACCCTCAAAGATCCTAAAGTGATCGACTATCTTACGAAAAACTTCCACGCTGTTCTCATTGATATCTATGGGGCTCGCTCTGCAACAGATTTTCAAAACAGAACCGCTACAGAGAAAAAGTTCTCCAGGCGCTTAGGTGTTCATTTTACCCCCACCGTGGCCTACTTTGATAAAAAAGGAGAGGAACTGTTTCGTATCAGCGGCTACTGGAAACCTTTTCACTTTTTAGCTTCAATGGAGTTTGTAAAAAAAGGACTCTATAAAAAGCAGAACTTTCAGGATTATATCCATAAAAAAATTGCTGGTGAAAAAATGCCCGCAGAACATTAACCCCCACTTATGAAAGCAAAAAGATGAAACGTCGCGATTTTATTCGATCCACCGCCCTATTTTCCACAACGCTGGCGACCACAGCACTGATATCCACCACAGCAAAAAGCAGTGCGCCACCACAGATCAACCACGATACCCTGCTCAACTTAGGTGGCGGCCTCTTCTACACCCGCCAGGCACCTGGACGCTGGGCAAAAAAAGTGGGCAGCCATCTTCCCCAGATTAAATACCAACAAAAAAAACCACGCACCTACCACATTGAGGTGGTGACACCACATGGCATGACCCCAAAACACCATATTGTGAAACATCAACTCCTGGATGCGAACCTCCGTTTTCTCCAGGAGAAGGTTTTCGATCCCAACAAAGACCATCCTCATACATTTTTTACACTACAGGATTATCAAGGCCCACTCTTTGTGGCAAGCCTCTGCAATCTGCACGACCTCTGGTTAGAGCGCATTCTGCTCTCCTAACCTACTCAATCAGGAGAAAAGGCTCTGCCCTTTTCTCAAAAAAAAAGCAACAGATGCAAAAACAGGCCATAATGATTGACTTAACCAATCGATTTACGGCATCATAACCATAAAAATACGCAAGTTTAAATCCAGATTTAAGGAACACACACCATGGCATTCAAAGAGTACAAAGTGATTCATGTGGTCGAAAGCGGTTGCAGCACCATGCTTTTAGGCTCAGCAGGCATTCCTATCCAAAAGATGGAGGCTGTCCTCAACCAGGAAGCCGCCGATGGTTGGCAGATGGTCTTTCAGGTGATTGAACAAAAGCGCCATATGCTCTTCTGGAAACGTGAAGCGGTGATCATTACCTTTGGACGCTAACCTTGCTTAAAAAACGCATTATCCGTGCGATCTCCTGGTATCAGAGAGAAGAGATCAGCAAAAAGCTATCGATTGAATGCAACTTTACGCCATCATGCTCCGAATACAGCAAGCAGGCCATAGAGAAGTATGGCCTGTTTTATGGTACAAAACTCGCCTTCAACCGTATACGACGCTGCAACGATCCCAACGGCTACCAGAAAATCTCAGACCCCCTGCCGGAAAAAATTGATGATCACCTCCTTAGAAAAAAGCGATGAACTCGATCAACAGGAAGATAATCTGCGTAAACAGGTACGCGAACTCCCCGACGAACAGAGAAAAGCCTATTTCAAATTGTTAAATAAGCGTCTCAAAGATCCAGATACCTACGCCACCTTAGCCTGGTCTCTGCCTGTGGCACTGCACCACCTCTATATGAAACAATATAAAATTGCGGCCGTAGTGATCACAACCCTTCTGGTGGCAATCAACTTTATCTATTTTCAGCCCTACCCTTTCGATATGATCGGCATCGGCCTGATCGTCGTTCTCTTCATCCTGGAGTTTTTTGAGTTGATCCGCTCCCAGTTGATCGTTAAAAAATATAATAATCAGATGATGGAACAGACTTTAGCTGAGATCAAAGAGAGCACGCGCATATCTCTAAGAAAGTCATAATCTAAACCTTTAAGATGATTGCGCCCCCAAACCAGTCCTCTCAACAATAGGGATACGCCCTTTATTCGAGGCAACATCAGGAGAAAATTTTATCCTGTTCATTCTTGCCTTCAGAAGAAGGACGTCAATAGGGTGAGAAATGTCGTCTGCCATTTCAATCAGTTTAGATGACACCGCCACCATCTCCCCAACCATTACGCACTTCAACATCCAACTCATTTTTTCTATATCTAAAAATACTCCGCCAAGAGAGCGTAAACATAAAGCTGATCATAGCAATAAAAAGGAAAAAAACATCTCTATATTCAATAGGAATCATCGGAAAAGAAAATAAGCAAGACAAAAAAAAGAGCGATATGTAAGACACACAAAACCATCTTTCAACCATCTGTTCTACAACTCTTTTCTTTCACTCCACCTTCTAAGACCAATCATCAACACCCACGAGTTCCATGAACAAAGAGCCCTACATCAGCTTTGTCACCATCAGTCGTAACGATGGCTATGGCGGCGGCATTGAACGTTTTCAATTCTGCTTTGATCATCTCTACAATCAACTGGAAAAGCATCAACTCCCTTCCGAGATTATTATTGTTGAGTGGAATCCCCCCGAGGACAGACCAAGCCTATCCGAAGCGATGATCTGGCCTGAAGAGAGTCAATTTTGCACGGTACGCCTGATCACTGTCGCAAAAGAGATTCATCAAAAGTATAAGGGGTGGGAGAAAAAGGTTTTCCATGTCGCCGCAGCATTCAATGTCGGTATCAGAAGAGCTCAAGGCCGGTTTATTCTCCCCAAAGCCTCTGACGCGCTCTACTCTTCTTCAATCATCCCTTTTATCGCCAAACAAAAACTCAAAGAGAAAACGCTCTACCGCGTTATACGTTATGATATTGATGAGAACTGCTATCCAGAAACAATCAAAGCACAAACTGAAAGTTTAAGAGAAAAGATCTTTGCTGAGAACATCACCTACATCAATGAGCGCCTGCCCTTAGATCCCATCTTTGATGATCTTCCCCAGCTTGAAATGAATGCGGCGGGAGATTTTCAACTGATGAGCAAAAAAGATTGGCACCATCTTCATGGCCAGTTTGAAACCGATGATGTAAACAGTTTTAGAACCGATGGCTATACCGGCTTTGCGGCGGCGGCGGCTGGATTTGAAGAGATTGTACTACCAAAAGAGCAATTTAAACTGTTTAAATTCTCCCACAGCCAACTCACACGCAGTGAAAAACGTCTGAATATGCCCACACCTTTTGAGAAAATCGCCAACAAAATACCATGGCCGCTACGCCCCATACTCTTTCGACTCTATCGCTTAATCCACGGCTACACACCAGATGTACGCAGAAAAATCGTCCTCAAAGATTATACCTACGACTCTTTTTTTGATTTTCTGCTGGAGTGTCGCGAGATTGTTTCAGGCAAAAAAAGCTATCAGCTCAATGATAATGATCTCTGGGGCTGCAATCAGGAGAAGCTTGATGAGAAAACGGTCTGTTCTATCCAGATAGATTAAACACCTATGATCTATTGAAACAACCGATCCACCCCCTCCTGGATCTCACCAACCCTTAGCACATGAAAACGCTCAGGATGGCTTTTCATCGGTCCTGGATCAAGGTTAACAGAAGCTTTTTCATCAACGATCACCAACACAATCACAGGCAGATCATAGGATTGAATTTTTCTTACCATCTCCTGGCGAAGCGTATCCCACTGCAACAGCACCAACAGACCACCACTGAAAATTTTTACATGACGCAGCACCAGTCGCTCCAGGTCATTAAAGTCACACTTTTCACAGAAAGAGATTGATGCCAAAACCTCTAGAATGCGCTCTGCGGGAGCCACACCACGTCCAGCAGTAAAACGATTTGCAGCAGGCCCTACAAAGAGAAAATCTAATAAATTTTCACCAGAATCCACCGTTGCGGCAAATCCAGACGTCAAAGAGATCGCCTCCTCAAACTGTGCTAAAGAGACCCCCTCCTCTAAGAAGGTATCCAGAACCAGGGCATGGCGAACAAAATATTCATCATTATACTCTTTGACCACCGGTTTGCCTCGCTTCGCCCAACTCGCCCAGTGAATATGACGCAAAGAGTCTCCTGGCCGATAATCCCTTAGAGAGACAAACTCATTGGAATCCCCCACGGAGAAAGCCTGCGCCTCACCACCAGGTTGATAACGACGACTCCCCGCCAAATCAAACCCATGAGGAATGGCATAGCGCTTAGGAAGCACCAGAATGGCATCCGACTTTTTAATCGCCACCACACCACGCACCATGGCAAAAGGATCGGTACGACTCACCGTGGTCTGTTGCAGGCGAATCCATCCTCGACGTAGAGCATACCCTTTAATCTCAACCCGTGCTTTTACACCAATCGCCAGATCATCCAATGATACAGGCTCAATATCCGCCCCTGTTTTTTGATTGGATAACCACATATAACGATAAAATCCCATCATACGGTCATAGAGGTTGCGCTTCTCCTCGAAAGGTTCCCTGGCGGCTGAAAACTCTAACCAGGTAGGGCGCGGATCGGCCATCTCTTCGATGATAGAAAGATTTTTTTGCAGCTTTCCGGTTCTGTTTTCAATAAAAACATCGTAGAAGAACTCCTCTTCTGCGGTGACAAAACGGGGCAGTTGCCGCGTTACTGAAAACTTCGCCCCCCGCCAGAACACCGCACCTAAAACAGAGACAACAAAAACACCAATCAGAAGTGCAAAAAGCTGATAGATCACCACCACGCGCAGATCCACACTTAAAAGTCCTGCACCAATCAGCGCAATAACCAACAGCCGTCCTTGAGGCGTTAAACGGCGTTTTAAACGATAAGAGAATCCTGCAATATGGCGATAGGAGGGAAAGACAATGCGCTGCACGCCGCGAATAAAACCACGACGCTTTTTTTTAGGAGGGGACTCTTTTTGCTGTAGAGATTCCTGGTCTGTCCAGGAGAGCCCACTCATTTGGGCGGCTCCACAAGAGAGATAATCTCATTCACCACCTTTTTAGCGGTCAGTCCAGAAAATTTAGCCTGAGGATCTAAAACCAGTCGGTGGGCGATCACAGGAACCGCCAACTCCCGCACCGCATCTGGCGTGAGATAATCTAAACCATCAATGAGGGCTAATGCTTTAGAGATCCAGATCAGTGAGAGTGAAGCCCGGGGACTTGCGCCCAGTTTAACCCCCTTAAATTCTCTTGTTTTTCTAACCAGCTCAACAATATAACGCTTTAGATCATCATGGACAGAAATTTTTGCCACCGCTTCTGCGACATTTTTCATATCCTGTAACGTCGCACAACTCTGCAAACGATAGAGTGGATGCTCTTTTGTCTGCGCATCCAGAATCGCCATCTCCTGCTCTTTAGAGACATACCCCAAAGAGAAACGCATGGCAAAGCGATCCATCTGCGCTTCAGGAAGAGGATAGGTGCCATGATACTCCACAGGGTTTTGTGTCGCGATCACAAAGAACGGTTTTTTTAATATCCGTGTTTTTCCCTCAACACTGACACTCCCCTCCGCCATCGCTTCAAGCAGGGCCGATTGCGTTCTAGGAGAGGCACGGTTGATTTCATCGGCCAGAACAATATTGGCAAATACAGGCCCTTCATGAAAGTTAAACTGTTCGGCCCGCTGATCATAGATCGAAACCCCCAGAATATCTGAAGGCAGAAGGTCTGGGGTAAACTGAATCCGTTTAAAAACCGCTTCCACACTCACAGAGAGCGCCCTTGCCAAGGTGGTTTTACCGGTTCCTGGCACATCCTCTAAAAGCACATGTCCACCACCGGCAAAAGAGGCCAATAACCAGCGCAGACCTAGGTCCTGCCCTTGAATTACCTGAGCCATATTGTCATGAATCTTTTTTAAAATGGCTTGCGCTTCAGAAAATGTTGCCGCCATAATCATTCCCTCTAAAAAAACAGCTTAAAAATTAAAAGTCAAACTCCGGTGGCAGAGCGATATCATGCTCTTCAAAAAGGGTGAGCACCTGAAGAGCGATCGGATTTCGTAAGTGAGATGCGCGCGCCTTAAAATAGTCATAAGGGTACGCCCGATAGAGATTGGCATAATGGCCAAAATAGCGCGCCTGCTGATAAAAACGTTCTTTTTTCTGCGCGCCAAAGATTTTACCCACCAAAAAAGCCGCTGGAACCGCCGCCAAAGTCCAACCCGGCCAACGCCAGATATGGGTCGATATACGACTGAATACCCCTTGAAAATCATATTCCATAAGATAATCTGCGTAGAGCGACTGACGCCGCCGCAAAGGAATAGGAACCTCCCGCCAGAAACGCACCAACTCCAGATCCCACAAAGGCATATGCCATGAATGACCACAAAATTCATACATACTCTTGCTGCGCACCACATATTTACACTGCCGCTCGATCCACTCCCAATATTCATAGATCTGAGCCGCAGTCTCAGGAGAGAACTGTTCCTGCCCCTGAATCAAAAAAGATAACTGTTCTTGCAATCGATCCATAATGATCTGACGGTTTTCAGGGGTAAGATAGTTTCTCCAGAGCGAAAAGTGCTTCTCAATAATCGTATCACAAAGACGCGCCAGAGAAACATAGCCTGCCTCAATTTCAGGATCAAAAAAATGTTCTGGAATATGTTTTCCAGTCACATAATCACCGCTCTGACCATTAATGATCAGGGCATCTTTTGAAATCACCCCCTGCTCTTGCAGCATACGTATCGGCTGCAACCCTTGAACTGTGGGCAAACGACTCAAACCATCGTGGGTCTGCCAATATTTTTTTCGCTCTTCAGACCAGAAGTAACTTCTCGCAAGTTTTGCAGGTTGATAAACTTTATGCAGGGGAACATTCAAAAGTTTAGCCACCGCCTCCGCTCTTAACGCTTCACGGTTATTGGGCGGACCAAATGTATAACTATAGAGCGCTGGATATTGATGTTCCACCAACTTGGCCAATAACAGGCGCGAATCCAAGCCGCCACTCAAAGAGAGCCAGATCGGTGCACCAGAAGCCTTTTTAATCAGCCGATCAGTCACCCGATCCATGATCGTGTTGAACGTTTTTTTTAAGTTTTCAGGATCCTGTTCTTTAAGTGTACCGGAAAAAAAGGTCGAGGGGAGATATTGAAAATAGAAACCTGAACTATAAAGACGCTGTTTTTTATTGCAGAGCAGCCATGATCCGGGCTGGAGCTGTTTTAGATTTTTATAGAGTGTCTCCTCTCCAGTGACATAGCCTGCTAAGAGAAGTTCAGTTTTTCCCGACTCATGGAGAGAAAGATTAAAACGTTTCTTTAAGAGAGATGCTTGATTAGAGATCGCTAAAGATTCAAACGCATCATGATAAAAAATGGGCGTACTTCCACAGGAGTCCACCACTGCGAGAACATGATTATCCGATGCAATGATCACCGAAAAAAAACCAACACATGCCTTAAACGATTGATTGAGTGCCAGTGGCGCCATGTCATCATCAAGCAGATGACTGTGCTCAATAAAAAACGCCACAATATGATCGACAGGCGCTTCATCACCAATAGAGTGAATGGTTAAACCATTTTCTTTTTTCTGACGCCAATGAAGGGCTTTATCAATTAGAATGTCCATCAATCTATTTTAATCGGCAGATTGAATCAGCGCACGTAATTTATCGCGAAAATAGATAAATATAGGATATAATCCGGTACGTGTGATGGTCATCGACTATTTTTGGTAGCAGGATCTCTAAAGCTTTCTGACCGGATTGATCTTCAATAAGAATCTCAAAATGCATTTTTTTTTATCGCTCATCAAGGTAATCACTATACCATAATCCACCAAGAGGAAGCCCTTCTTCAACCATATTTTTCACAAGAGAACGTTCACTGGCTCTAAAAACAGAAGAAAAGCCATCATAACCTTTCTCCAACACCCAAACTTCTTCAGGATCAAGCGCATCAACAAAGTAGGGTTGATGCGTCGTAATAAAGATCTGTGATCCATGTTTTCCGCGGAAAGCATGCTCACGAAGTTCACGCGCCAAAATTTCTAGTAGTTTATGATAAAGACCATTTTCTGGCTCTTCAATACAGAGAAAGGGCGGCGGAGAAGGATCCTCCAGAAGCAAAAGATAAGCAAAAAGCTTTAGCGTTCCATCGGAAACCTGGGGCGCATAAAAAGGATCGGCAAATCCTTGATCATTAAAGCGAAGCAAAAGCCGTCCATCTGGCGTTTTTTCACTATCAATCTTATGTATACCAGGAATACGCTGAGATATACGATCAAGGACACTCTGAAATCGACTTCGATATTCTCGCTCCATAAATTGAACAACATTAGCAAGATTATCACCATGAAGATTCAAACGCTTTTGCGGCCCTGCCATAGGCAAGTGTCGCGCTGCATCGGGTGAAAAATAGCTAAGATACCATCCTTCCATAAACTGACAAAAAGCAGAAATTTGAGGGTGTCTCCTGAGCGCACCAAGCGTTGTAACTCCAAGCTTTCTCATATCTTGAAGTACCACAGTCTCCCCTTCAGAAAAACCTTTTATCCAAACAGTCCCCACACCTCTCTCTAATTCAAGAACAGGGTCTGTATTTTTATCTGGCTCAAATCCTGGTTTATGATAAAGAAGAGATTCTTTCAAGACAAAAGGTCTCTGCCTCTCATCTAGATCAATGAGCAATTTATAAGAAACAGGCTGTCCTTGCACCTCATCCTTATAATAAATTTCAAACTCAATAGGCCCGTTTTCTCCCTGAGAACGAAGTCTTTCAAACCCCGATCGCCCTCTGGCATCGCATGCCTCCTCAACACCAATCTTCAAACAATCCGCTAAAAAGCCAAAAGCATCAAAGAATGTACTTTTTCCAACACCATTTTTGCCAATCACAGCCGTCATAGGCGTCAAAGCATCAATATTTTTTGTACTCCACAATCGACCGAGCACAACATCCTTTAACACCTTAAAGTTCTTTATTTTAATTCCCTGAATCTTAGACATTTTTAAATTTCACCTTTTATCAAAAAGAGCCCGTCCGAAGATCCCCCCTTCAATTGTCGGATCAAAGGGCTCTACACCAACTTTTTTTCAACAGAAAAACTCACTTTCCACCTTCTCCATCAACGGTCTTTTCAGGCTCCTTCTCAAGACCAAGAAATACGACATCTTGATCCTCTTTTTCCTGAATCTTTTCCTCCTGCACCTTTTTCTCTGGCTCCATATCTTCAGGCATTTTTTTTTCAGGTGGCTTCGTTGTCGAGGGAGGCTCTTCGGATGTTCCTCGTAAAAAGAAGTTAACCGCCAAGCCCGCCAGGAGGAAAACAAAACCACTACCAAAGAGAAAAACACCCCAACCTAACATCGTCTCTGGCAGAAGCTCTTCCCAGTGGGGAAAGTAAGCCAGCATAACCACCAAAAGAAATGCCGCCAGCTTAGAGCGCATAATCCAGGCGATCCCCCCCAAAGCCAGTGCCACCAAAGCGTTAGGCCAGGAGAAGAAGGGAATAGAGATTAAAGGAAAATCGCCACCACTCAAAGAGAGCAGAATAACCATATAGAAGGCCATCACCGCCATAATGGCATAGATATCATCCAGTTTCTGCCAGATCTTAAGAAGAAAGACAATCCCTACCGCGGCGATCACATAGATTAATAAGGGGGATGTCGGCAGAGTTAAGAAGATCGCCCCGGCCAGAAAAGCCAACACCTCACGGCGATCATCCTTCGCCAGAGCCATTAATAGAGCAACCGATGCAATCGCGGGTAAGAAGAGCCCTTCAGGCCCCAACCAGAGAATATAGTTCCAGAGATGATAAAAGAAGAAACCACTCCAGAGATAACCGCATCCCGCAACAACCCGTTTAAAGACCAGTCGGCTCCATACGGTATTTAGACCATCAACATTAACCCAAAGATCTAAACGACGGAAATGGTAAGCCGCGAAAAGACCAAAGGTGTGCATCAACCACAGAATAGGCTGTAACTCTAAAAAGGAGAATTTTGAGGTGAGCGGTGTCAATCCTGCGATGCCTAAAGTAATCAAAAACAGAAAGAGCCAGAACCCTTTTTTAGGTTTGATCTTAAAGACCCAGAGCAGCAGCGCCACTTTACAGAAGACCAGAAAAGACCAGAGCAGAGGCACCCATCGCCCCGCATCGCCTAGATGATGCACATTCTCTAATCGAAAGGAGCAGTCTAAGAGAAAGAGCATCTCTAAAAGTGCTAAGAGAATGGCGGGCCTTTGCTGTTTTACGATCCGAACAAGAAAAAGCGCGCCTAAAATCAGCAGGAACTCATAGAGCTGAATTGCGCCCATAAAAGCAAAGTTGGCCAGATAGAAATCATCTCTCGCCACCTCATGCATATTGAGCGTAATTAAAAAGAGTCCACTTAAAGCAAAGAGTGCACTAAAAAGATAGAGCGGGTTATACTGCACAAACCAGTAGCGAAAAAGCGCCGCACCTTCGCGCTCACCTGCATTTAGTTCCTCATCCAGCCCTTTGATCACCGATTGAACCTGCGCTTTCATCTTCTCCCCTCATCAACTTAAAAATCGATATAACCGATCCTTTTATGGTATCAGAAAACAGAAGCAAAAAGTATCTTCATTTATCCATACGTGATTTTAATGCCAGATAGCGCGCATAGAGTGCCAAGCCCTGTAGTGTGGCACTGTCGGTGATCTCTCCTGAAGCAATTTTCTCCCATAAGCGCTCCAGAGTAACGGTTTGGGTGGCAAAGATACTCTCTTCTGCACCGGGCCTCGCTCTCCCCGCTCCGGTCACAGGGATATAATAGTAGCGCAACGAGCCAAAAAAGAGCGCACTCTCCACCTCCAACTCACCAAGAAAAGCCGCTTGCTCTCCCCGAAACCCCGTCTCCTCCTGTAACTCCTGCAGTGCGGTCTCTCCTCCGCTCTGCCCCACCTCACCAAATCCACGGGGAAACTCCCAGCGCGCCTCCCCTGAAGCGTGGCGCTCTAACTGCACCAGAACAAATCGATCCTTCGCAATATCTTGGGGATCTTTGATCACAGCCACCACCACAACACCTGGCAATCCTTGCAGATAGCCTTTTCCTACCATACGAAAAAAACTTTGTCGGGAGATCTCCCCAGAGGGAAGCGTGATTTCAATTAGATCGGCAATATAGTAAAAAAAGGGATTCTCCCCCACAATGCCCACCGACTCACCTTTTTCCAGGGCAAACTGAACCATTTTTTCACGATCCGTACAGATGCGCCGTTTACGTTTCCCGCCAATCAGTTGAGGATAGCGCTTAATCACCTCTTGGTATTTATCAATCGCCTGCACCACACAGCGATCTAAAGTATCCACCGACTTTTTTATAGACACAATCGCTTACCTTTTCTCGCCTTTAAAAAAACAATAAAAGCAGATCTATATTGCAAAAGCGATCTGCTTTAAGATAAAGTCTAGAAGGGTGAATCAATGCGAAAGAAACCACAACGGATTATCTTTAATTATGGCCACTTTCTCTCTTCAGCAAAAAATCAGTCAGACGATCGCTCAGCACCGTAACCACTGGAAACTTTATCTCTTGCTGGCACTTATTTTAACGCTCCCTCTACCCTACCTCTACAGCCAGATCAATATGGTCGATACCCACTGGTCAAAACAGTCCACCAATTTTTATATTATTATGATGTTGTTGTTTTACAGTCGGTTAAGCATCTCTTTTCTGCAAGGTGTTCTCGCATGCCATATCGATCACACCCCCTTCAAAGAGAGCATCCTCACAGGATTAAAAGCGTTGCCAAAATTGATTGCGCTCATCTTTCTAGGAAGTTTAACCTACATCGTGCTGGCAATCGGAATCTTTTTTCTATTTTTTATCTATTCAGGGATTCTCTCACTCCCCTTGTTCTCACCTGTTTTGGTTGTTTTTCTTGCAATTTTCCTTCTCATTCCGGTCTATGTCGATACAAGATTCTGGTCGGCCGCACCCCATATTCTGATTGATAAGGATATGCCAATTAAAAGCGTAAAAAGAAGTTTCCAGAAAACAAGCACTCGTTTTTTTACACTTTTCATCATCACCGCCTTAGCACTACTCACCATTGATGTCATTCCCCGCGCCCTACTCGCAAGAGCACTCTATCTTAAAATCGATCTAATCTATCTTTATCCTGTCGCTCTCCTCTGGTTCACGCTGATTTATACTTTTTTAGCCACACTCAAAGCTTTTATCCACTTTGACCTCTCACCCCCTTCAAAAGAAGATCATGAAAAAAGACAGCCCGCTTCATCATGAGCCATTTTTAGAGCAACTCTTTGCTTTAAAAATCATCGATCAAAAGCTGCGTCAGGAGATGTTGGAGCGCTGTTATCCATCCCCTCCCTGGATTACCCGCGCCATACTCTGGCTGCGTGTTTTTGGCATCACCCTACTCTTGGCTTCAGCATTCTTTTTTTTCGCCTACAACTGGCACAGCATGCCCTCCTGGTTCAAGCTCGCCACCACAGAAACACTGCTCATCATCGCCTTAGCCCTGGCTTATACTCTCGGCATCAATAGCAAAAAAGGCCACTTAGCCCTCTTAAGCGGCACCCTTCTTGTGGGGCTTTTTCTCGCTGTTTTTGGTCAGACCTATCAGACTGGCGCCGATAGCTATATGCTGTTTACAGCCTGGGCCGCACTGACCATGCCCTGGGTTATGCTCTCACGCCGCGCACCAAACTGGCTGGCCTGGATCGTTGTGATCAATCTCGCCGCCTTTTTTTATGGAGATCAAGAGTTTGCCCATCAAAATGAGTTTTTTATCATCTACACAGCACTCGCTCTATTAAACAGTTTTTTTCTCCTGCTCAAAGAGGCCATCGCATTTTTTAAAAAACAACCATGGCTCTCTGGCCGCTATAGCCGCATCGCGCTCACCATCGCCGCCCTTGGGTTTATCTATATTCCAATCATCATCACGATGTTTGATGCAGAGAGCATGCCTCCCTATGGCGGTTGGATCTGGCTTGTCAACCTTTTGATGCACCTCTTAATATTCTGGTTTTTTATTCTCAAACAAGCAGATCCCTGGCCGGTTATCACCGCCACCCTCTCCATCGCCGCCCAGATTGAGTTGCTCCTGATCAAATATTGGGAACATCTGGATGCAGACGACAGCGGTTTTTTACTGATTGCGCTATTCAGCCTGATAAACTTCACCCTTGCAGGTCTGACACTCAAAAAACTGCTCACCTTCATGGAGAGACGTCATGTTTCCTAAAAAGCGTTCTGCCCTCACCGATGAAGCTCTTTTAGATCAACTTAAAGCGCGAATACCAGAAACAGAGCAGCAAAAGCTTACCGATCTATTGAAGAAAAAAACATCCACAATCTCGCGCATTCCGCAACTTCTGGTTGGTTTTGGCGCCTTTTTCACCTCAATCTTTTTCATCATTTTTCTTCTGCTTGCGGTGATCGAGTATGACAGTGCCCCCGCCATGATCATCACAGGTCTACTTCTTATCCTCTCTGCCCTGTTTCTCTATCCCCTCCGTGGAAGCCCCGAACAACAGACCGTAAGGCACGCAGGAACAAGTCAACTCGCCTTATCCCTGCTTCTTTCAGGAAAAGTGATTCTCTGCATCAATAGTTTCATCCATCTTGAAGGCTTCTGGTCCATCCCCGTCACCCTGTTGATCATCTCTCTGAGCACCGCACCATTTATCCGCTCCGCCGCCGACCATCTACTCTCCGCATTGATGATCGGCCTCACCTCTTTAGCCGCCCTTCAAGAGTCAGCCTATGGCGCCTCCAATCTCGTTGATCGATACCTCTATGACTTATTGATTTTGACGCAACTCGCACTGGTTATACTGCTTTTCCTGCACCAAAAAAGTCAAAAGCAGTGGCTCTTCTTCGCCTATGGTTTTGCCCTCTCTCTTAGCTTTTATCTACTCGCACCACTCCTTGGCAGTCTGGATAAGCATCTACTCAACGCACCACCTCACTTTATTTTCATCAAGATTATTTTAACCTTCACCCTGCTGCTTTTACTGCTCTGGATCAATCAAGATAAAGACCTTTTTTTAAAAGCGCCTTTTTCAGTTCTTCTGCCAGCCATCATCGTTTTAGGCATGATCAGTAACGCTGGTATTATCTACGCCATTATTTTAACAGTTATCGGCTACCACCTAAAGCGTCGGGCACTTCAGCGGTTAGGAACAATTCTCTTGCCCCTCTTTCTCTTTTTTTTCTATTATAGTCTCAATCAGACACTGCTGGAGAAATCACTCTACCTCTTTCTCAGCGGAATCACCCTTCTTGGTCTGGCGTGGTATCTGAAGTATTGGCAGGAACATCAAAACAAGGCGCGTCTTCATGACACCTAAAACGCTCGAACAAAAACTGTTTATCCTCTCTTCGCTCATCGTCCTCTTGCTGCTCAACCTACAGATTGTGCAAAAAGAGCAGATTATTAACCATGGCCAGACATTTCTTTTAGCCTTAGCCCCTGTCGATCCCCGCTCCTTGATTCAGGGTGATTATATGGAACTCGCCTACAAAGAGGAGCAGGGACGCTTTATTGAACAATCAGAACCGCGCGCCTATCCTGCTAAGAGCGGCTTCCTGATTTTTAAACGCGACGATAAAAATGTCGCCCATTTTTTAAGGTTTGAGAAGGAAAGAGCGCCACTTAAACCTGGAGAAGTCCGTTTACGCTTTCGTCGCCAGGATAAATGGGTCAAAATCCAACCACGCTCTTTTCTTTTTCAAGAAGGGTTGGGTAAACTTTATGAAAAAGCAAAATATGGGCTGTTTAAAGCCGATAAAGAAGGTAATGCCCTTTTGATCAATCTGGCTGATTCTAATCGAGAACCGATTAAAGCCAAATAACACCTCAATCGACACCTCTTACCCAGACAGATCTTTAATGGCAAAAACAAACCATATTCTGATTGTTGATGATATTAAGGAGAATATCGACATTTTAGTCGGCATTCTCAGCACAGCGTATCGCACACAGATCGCTAAAAATGGCGAAAAGGCACTTCAATTTGCCAGAAGCACACCAAAACCTGATCTTATTCTGCTGGATATCATGATGCCAGGCATGGATGGCTATGAGGTCTGTCGCCGCTTAAAGGCCGATGATCACACCAAAGATATTCCCATTATCTTTGTCACCGCCAAATCACAGATCAAAGATGAACTCAAAGGTTTGGCTTTAGGCGCTGTGGACTATATCACCAAACCGTTCAGTCCGCCGGTCATCCAGGCCAGGATCAAAACCCACTTAGAACTCTGCAATACCCGCTTCAATTTGGAGAAAAGAAATCAAACCCTGCACCGGGAACGTAAACTGATTGAAAATATTCTTTTACGCATGCGCTCCTGTGAACAGTTCAGTGAACAGAATATCCGCTACTTAATCGCCTCTGTGGAGGAGACCAACGGCGATATCCTACTGGCATCCTACACCCCCAGCGGTAGACAACTAATTTTTGTCGGCGACTTTACCGGTCACGGCTTAACCGCCGCCATCGGTGGCCCACTGATCTCTTTTATCTTTTACAGTATGGCCGCCGAAGACCGCGAAGCAAGAGAGATCATCAGTAAAATCAATACTGTTCTCTGCGATCACCTCCCAGCAGACCGTTTTTTAACCGCCATTCTCTTTGAGATCTCACCAACACGTGATCGATTAACCTACTGGAATGCGGGCATGCCAGAGTGTATCCTGATCCGTGAAAAAGAGATTAACCGTCATCTACCCTCCACCCATCTGCCTTTGGGGATTGTGGAGGATGCACCTTTAAATACGCTCTATCGAACGGTACGCTTAAATGCAGGAGATACCATCTATGCATTCTCTGATGGCATCGCTGAAGCCACCGCCCCCCAAGGAGAACTCTTTGGCATGGAGCGTGTGGAGAAACATCTCGCAGAGATCGCCTCCAAAGAAGAGAGCCCAAATGCCCTGGTGCCTATTTTAAAACAATATGTACAAAAAGATCATTTTGATGACGATATCACCCTGGTGGAAATTTCCATCTGAATGATTTAAAACTTAAAACAAAAAAAGGTAGTGATGCAAACCATACTGGAACAGGCTCAACGGACACTCAAGATGGAAGCGGATGCCATCCTTGCGATGTCTGACCGACTGGATGAGCAATTTATCCGCGCCATCGACCTTCTCTTCTCCTGTCGAGGACGGGTTGTGGTAACCGGTATGGGAAAATCGGGGTTAATCAGTAAAAAAATTGCCGCCACATTAGCCAGTACAGGTACACCCGCCTTTTTTCTTCATCCTGCAGAAGGGGGACATGGTGATCTGGGCATGATCACTAAAGAGGATATTCTCATTACGCTCTCCAACAGTGGTGAAACCTCTGAAGTTTTGGAACTTCTACCGGTAGTGAAACGCTTTGCCATTCCCATGATCGCCATTGTAGGCAATCCCAACTCCACATTGGGACGTATGAGCGATGCGGTTCTGGATGCCTCGGTCGCCCGTGAGGCGTGCCCACTCAATCTGGCCCCCACCTGCTCCTCCACCGCCTCTTTAGCCATGGGCGATGCTTTGGCTGTGGCTCTTTTAGAAAAACGCGCCTTCAATGAGGATCAATTCGCCCTGTTTCATCCTGGCGGCAGTCTGGGTAAAAAGCTGCTTTTACGCGTCGAAGATCTGATGCACACGCGGGAGAAGATCCCGCTGGTCGCTGAAAAAGATAAGATAAAAAATGTGATCCTAGAGATGACCGACAAACGTTTAGGCATGACCGGTGTACTCGACCAGGAGAACCGTTTAACAGGGATTATTACCGATGGCGATCTGCGCCGCCACTTAGAACAGGATGAAAAACTGCTCAAAAGAGCAGCAAAAGAGGTGATGACCCCAAACCCTAAAGCGATCCGTCCCACAGCACTGGCCGTCGAGGCGATCAAAATGATGGAAAAGAATAAAATTTCCAGTCTTTTTGTCTTTGAGCCCCCCGTTAAAGAAGACAAACTGATTGGCGTCATTCATCTGCACACGCTATTGGAAGCGGGATTAATGTAGTCAAAACCATGGAAAAGCTGATATCATTACCTAAGCATGCAGAAAAGATCAATACAGTTATCCTGGATGTGGATGGCGTTCTGACCGATGGCGGAATTTATCTGGGTGATCAGGTGGAGATCAAACGTTTTTTTGTCCGTGATGGCTTAGGCATCCGCCTCCTGCTTGATCAAGGCTTTTATGTGGCCCTGATCACAGCCCGGAGATCCAGCCTGGTTGAAAAACGCGCCGAAGAGTTAAAGATTACTGCGCTACGCCAAGGCGTGAAAGATAAATGGCTCTGCCTTAAAGAGTTACTCTCCCTCTGGGAGCGAGAAACCTGGCAGTGCGCCTATATGGGCGATGATCTCATTGATCTTGAGGTGATGCACCATGTCGGACTGGCAACAGCCCCCGCGGATGCCGCCCAAGAGGTCAAAGATCAAGCCCATTGGACCTCAGATTATCCCGGTGGAAGAGGCGCTGTACGCCAACTGGCGGAACAACTCTTAAAAAAACAAAATCGCTGGCTTAAAGCCATTGCTCCTTTTTATCCTGCCACCTTAAAAGACGCTACGCCATGACGCGCACACTCCTTAAATGGCTTTTTCTCCTCATCTCGATCGCTGTTTCAGCAACCGTTGCGTGGTTTCTCTACTTTAATGCAGGGATCGATATAAAAAATAGCTCTGCATCCTTGCAAATGGGCAAAAAAGGCGCCATGTTTACAGACATCAATCTGATACAATATGATGGCCACCGCGCAAAATGGACCCTGACCTCCCCCAAAGCCGAACGTTTAAACAGTTCTGAAACCGTCATCTATGATCCACGTCTGGTGCTCTACCGTGAGAAGGTGGGGCCAATATCGGTCACCGCCAGAGAGGGGATCTACAACACACGAACCCGCGAAGTGACCTTTACCCGCGAAGTGATGGTCGATGCCGATGGCGGACGCTTAAAAACCCGTAAACTGCGTTTCGATCCTGAAGCCCGCGCTCTCTCCACCGACCGCCCTTTTGAAATGATCAGTAGCCATGTGCGCATTCAAGGTGAAGGACTCTATGTCTCCCATCCGCGACAACTACTCAAGATTCGCAATCGTGTCAAGGTTATTTTCCCCAAAGGACTCAATGACATCTCTGGGTAAAACACCATCTGGGAATACCATAATGAATAAATCCGCATACGCTCCATGGCGCCTGGCGCTCTGGCTTATACTCCCCCTGATGCTCTCAGCCTCACCACTTCTGGCGATTGGAAAAGGTCTTGTAATCACGGCAGACAGTTTAGAGATGGATGATAAACGCCATATCGCCATATTCTCTGGCCATGTTCGGGTATCGGAAGGCGATCTACGCTTAAGCGCCGGCCGCATGACCGTGCACTATATGGCGAAAAAAAATCGTGGACAAAAAAGAGATCGAATCCGTGAAATCCGCGCCGATGGCAATGTGGTTCTGCACCACACCGACTACACAGGCTGGGCCCAGACCGCCATCTACCGAATCAATGGCAATGTTTTGGAGCTTATCGGAAAGAGAGCGAAAAAAAATCATAAACGCCAAAATGCCATTATCCGCCGCGGACAGGATCGCTTAGAGGGCGAACGCATCAAACTGACGCTCAATAAACAGCAGCGCATCGAAAAAGTATCGGTTAAAGGAGGCGGTTCCGGCGGTCGCGTTTCCGCACAGATCACCTCCTCCGGCATGAAAACCATGAGCGGACCTTAATAAATTTTCGTTTAATCACGCTTTATCTAGAGACATCACCTATGCCCCATCCGGATGATCTACCCCGCTCCGAAAATAGCCCACCTCAAGCCGCACTCATCGAACGCGGCCTCTGCTCACGCGGAATAGGCAAAAGTTACCGTGGCGTTGAAGTGGTATCCGATGTTGATCTTGCGCTACGCCCCGGAGAAGTTGTCGGATTACTGGGCCCTAATGGTGCTGGAAAAACAACGACATTTTATACTTTTGTCGGACTTGTTGCGCCAGACAAAGGGAAAATCTTTCTTGATGGTCGGGATATTACCGAAGAACCTATGTTCAAAAGGGCAAGGCAGGGCATCTCCTACCTCCCGCAGGAGCCCTCTGTGTTTCGCAAAATGAGCGTGGCAGATAATATTTTAGCCATTCTCGAAACATTGCCCTTAAGCCACCGCCAGCGTATGCTGAGACTGGAGGAGTTGATGGGAGAGCTAGGCATCGCTCATCTCTCCCGCGCCAAAGGCGCCTCACTCTCCGGTGGTGAACGAAGACGGGTCGAGGTGGCACGCGCGCTCGCCATTGATCCACGCTACATCCTGCTTGACGAACCCTTTGCAGGCGTCGATCCTCTGGCTGTAAGTGATATTCAATCGATCATCCGCCACTTGAGAAATCGAAATATCGGCATTATGATCACGGACCACAATGTCCGCGAAACATTGGATATCTGCGATCAAGCCTACATCCTGACCGAGGGGCGTATTTTAGCCCAAGGACGTCCTGAAACCTTGATCAATGATCCTAATGCGCGCAAACTCTATCTAGGCGAAGATTTTCGCATGTAACTTCACGCTTTCAAGGATGAAGTGAAGCACTCTTTTAAGCGTGAACACGTGATAAAAATCACGTTCCTGGTTCTTTAACTTTTTTAAAGCATCAGAAAAAAATAGACATTTACGGAACAGGAAAACAACTGCTCCTTAAAGATCAACCCTATATCGTGATGAGGCAACTATGGCGCTGGGTTTGGAACTGAAACTTCGGATGGGAATGCAGCTGGTAATGACACCTCAGTTGCAAATGGCAATCCGCTTGTTGCAGATGTCCAGTCTGGATCTGGCAGAGTATCTCCAAGAAGAGTTGGAGAAAAACCCTCTGCTGGAACAGGAAGGAGAAAATCCTCGCGAAGAGGCACGCGAAACAAGCGTCGACACCCCCCCCGACGACAAAAAGCGCACGCAAGAAGAGGTCGTTGAAGCCCCCCCTACAGCCGCTGATCCGGCTGAAAATTCCAATCTGCCCGACGATCTTCCCGTCGATGCTTCGTGGTCAGATATCTATGGCGAGCCCATGGGCGGCGGCGGCATTGATCCATCAGAACTCCCCTCACTGGAGAATACTTTAAGCAGCAGCGTTAATTTACAGGACCACCTAATTGAACAGCTCGGCTGTACTGTTGATGACGATGAACAGCGCGCTTTAGGCATGATCCTGATTGAAGCCATTGATGAGAACGGCTATCTCACCTCTGAGCTGGATAAACTGGCAGAACTCGCTTCCGTAGAAGAGCACGAAATGGAGGCGATGCTCTCGCTGATTCAATCCTTTGACCCCCCTGGTATATGTGCCAGAAGTCTTGCCGAGTGCTTAGAGCTGCAACTGATTCCTCTGGGGCTGGCAAAATCACCCTATACGGATCTTCTACAAAACCTCGAAGATCTGGCCAGAAGAGACTATCGCAAACTGGGACGCCGCTTAAAACTGAGCGAAAAAGAGCTCGCTGAAGCGGTCTCTGTTCTCCTCTCGCTCAATCCTAAGCCTGGTTTAACCTACAGTTCCGATAACAATACCGGCTATGTGATCCCTGATGTTCATGTACGAAAACATCAAGGCGAATGGATTGTTGAAGTCAACCCCGATACCGTTCCTAAATTACGTCTCAACCGGCAATATCAAAAAGATGTCAGTAAAAACATCTCTGAAAAAGAGAAAAAATTTCTCACAGAGAATGCCCGTTCCGCCCAGTGGCTGATTAAAAGCTTGGAACAGCGCTCCTCGACCATCTATCGGGTGGCGGAAAGCATTGTGCGCTTCCAGCAGGAGTTCTTGGAAGATGGACCAGAATATCTAAAACCTCTGGTTCTCAAAGATGTGGCCGATGATATCGGGGTCCATGAATCAACCGCCAGCCGGGTGACCAGCAATAAATATATGCATACCCCTCAAGGCATCTTTGAGCTTAAATACTTTTTCTCCTCCTCACTCTCCTCCCGCTCGGGTCAAGCCCACTCCTCTGAAGCGGTAAAGTATAAAATCCGTAAACTGGTCGAAAGCGAACCCGCAAAAAAACCTTTTTCTGATGAAAAACTGGCAAAAATGTTGCAGGAGCAAGGCATCAAGGTAGCGCGGCGAACCGTGGCCAAATATCGTGAAGCTATGAGTATTCCCGCCTCCTCTCGAAGAAAAAGACTCACCTAAAAGATTCGCCTTAGATAACTCCTCACATGGAATAGCCCCATTCCCATGGAATTTTCTCAACTTATCTCTAAATCACGCATCGACCTTAACCTTAATGCTACGGGAAAAAAGGACGCCATTCAAAAAATAGCCCACCTCTTCGCCCAAGATAAGACCTGTCAATTGAGCACCACACAAATTTTTGACGCGCTCTGGGAACGTGAAAAAGTCAGCACAACAGGTATTGGAGGGGGAATCGCTTTTCCTCACGGAAAACTCTCTGACCTCGCCCACCCTGTGGTTGCCATCGGTTATGCAAAAAAAGGCATCGCTTTTGAGGCGATGGATGACGGCAAGGTTTTTCTTATCGCAGCCCTGCTCTCGCCACACCAGCCAGTTCAGCTTCATCTGCAAGCGCTCTCTCTATTGGCAAGAAAATTGCGAGAAATAAAAGAAGTCAGGGAAGATCTGGCCTTTGCAACCGATCACACCAGTGAACTCTGGCCACTGCTGACCGACTGACTTTTTCTAAAAGGTTTAAAAGAGGATATGTCATCATGGAACAGGTGGTATTGATCACCGGTCTCTCTGGCGCCGGAAAATCCAGTGCACTACACTACCTTGAAGATCTCGGCTTTTTCTGGGTTGATAACCTGCCACCAGAAATGATCCCCGCCTTCATCAACCACTTTAAAGAGCGAAGCGATACAACACCGCGTCTGGCCATTGGACTCCATCTGCGCGATGAAGTCTGCCTCTCTCAGTTTAAAACCTTCAAAAAGTGGTTGGAGCAGTCCGACTATCATGTCAACATCCTCTATTTAGAGGCGCTATCCGATACCATCGTCACCCGCTATCGCGCCACCAGACGCCGCCATCCTATTGCGGCGGAACGCACCATCGAAGAAGCCTGCCGCATCGAAAAAGAGTTGCTCTTTCCCATACGGGCGGTGGCGGATACCATCATTGATACCACACGCCTCACAATCCCTCACTTAAAAAGCCGTCTTGATGGCCTCTATAAGGAGGGAGAAGCTGGAAATTTAAATATCTTTCTGCGCTCATTCGGCTTTAAATATGGCACCGCAACCGATGCCGATATGGTCTTTGATGCCCGTTTTCTGGCCAATCCCTACTACGACATCAAGTTACGCCCCCTCTCTGGACAGGATGAAGCAGTGTGTCAGTTTCTCGAAAAAGATGGTGGTGCACCTGCTTTTCTTGATAAACTCATTACGCTCTTTGATTTTCTGGTTCCCCGCTACCAGGAGGAGAAGAAACGCTATCTCACCGTCGATATCGGTTGCACCGGTGGTTGTCATCGATCCGTTTTTCTGGTAGAGAAACTGGCCAAATCCCTCAGACAAAAAGGGTGGAAAACCTTTGTCCGTCACCGCGACATGAAAAAAGAGCAGCAGCAGTATCACTAAGCCAAAATTCATCTCCCTAAAGCGCCCGTCAATCCAACGAACTTAATTTTAGTTAAAATCATGGAAGAGTGTAAAGTTACCGTGGCCAACCCCTTAGGCATGCATACCCGTGCCGCCGCCAGCTTTGTTCAGATTGCATCGCGCTTTAAAGCCGATATCCGCGTCTGCAAAGATGACCTTATTGTTGATGGTAAAAGCATCATGAGCATCATGATGTTGGGGGCAGCCTCCGGGGAGAAGATTATCATTCAAGCCAAAGGCCCCGAAGCCAAAGAGGCTCTGGAGCAACTCATCGCCCTGGTGGGAAAACGAAAAAAGAAAGTTAAAGCGCCTGCATAATTTTATTTAAAGATATCACCAATGCAAAGAACCACGCCATCCCGCCCCGATCAAGATAAAAACAATACAGAACAGACCATTCAAGGTTTGGGCGTCTCTCCAGGCATCGTGACAGGAAAAGCGCACCTCGTTGAACGCGGCATGCCCGATACGCCTGAGTATCGTCTTGCGCCCGCGCAGGTAAAACAGGAGAAAAAGCGTTTTTTAGAGGCGATTCAAACCTCTCTGAGTCAACTGGAGAAGATTAAACAGACCCTCTCCAACCAGGAGGACTGGAGCCAGGAGTTAAGTTTTATTCTTGAGGCCCACCACCTGATTCTCAAAGATCCCACCCTCCATCAGGGCGTACTTAATACCATTGATCAGCACTATAATGCGGAGTGGGCGGTAAAACGCCACCTCAATGAGATCAGTAAAACCTTTGCCGCCGTTGCCGACCCCTATCTGCGAGATAAATGGCTTGATATCGAACAGGAGGGCAAACGAATTCTCTACAACCTCACCGGAGACCTGCCGGATGGTTTTGCCACCTTCCAAGAACCTGTGATTCTAATTGCCGAAGATTTTACGCCCGCCGATATGGTGGCCATGCGACGCAATAAAGTGCTTGCATTTGTTACAGAGACAGGAAGCGCCACTTCACATACCGCAATCCTTGCACGCTCAATGCAGATTCCAGCCATCGTGGGCGCGGCCAACGTCACCCAAAAGGTCGATTCTGAGAATATGCTCATTGTCGATGGCGTCACGGGAATGCTCCATATCAACCCCTCCCCAAACAGCCAACTCTTTTTTAAAACCCGACGCAGCAAGTTTGATATCTTTAAACGCAATCTGGTACGCGCCTCTGGTCTCCCCACCCATACGCGGGATCATCACACCGTTCTTCTAAAAGCCAATATTGCCTGGGGAGAGGATGCTAAGCAGGCCAAAGATCTTGGCGCCGATGGTATCGGACTCTTTCGTACAGAGAGCCTCTTTATGGACCGTCCAACCCCGCCCGATGAGATGGAGCAGATCTACCATTATCATCAGACCCTCCTCAACATGGAAGGCCGACCGGTAACCTTTCGCACCATGGATTTAGGCGGCGATAAAAAGGCATCCTTTCTAAATAAAAACGGCATCAACAGCATTAACCCCGCTTTAGGACTAAGGGGCGTAAGACTCTGCCTGAAAGAGGAGCAGAAACTTTTTCGAATACAACTGCGCGCTCTACTACGCGCTGGCGCCGACAGCAACAATATGCGTCTCCTGTTTCCACTGATTTCAGGTGCCTCAGAGCTTGAAATGGTTTTAACCATTGTGGAAGAGGTGAAGAACGAACTAAAGAGAGAGCATATCGCTTTCGCCAAACAGGTTGCTTTAGGAGCCATGATCGAACTGCCCGCCGCCGCCCTCTGTGCCGACCGTTTAGCGCCTCTCGTCGATTTTTTAAGCATCGGCACCAACGATCTGATTCAGTTTGTTTTAGGTATTGATCGACAGAATGATGAAGTATCCTACCTCTATAATCCCACCCATCCAGCGGTTCTTCAACTGATTCGGATAACCGTTGAAGCAGGACATGCTTATAAGATTCCCGTAACAATCTGCGGCGAGATGGCCGCTGATCCCAGTCATGCCATCCTTCTTATCGGCATGGGGCTTGATGAACTCTCCATCACCGCCGACCATATCCCTCTACTCAACCGAATCATTCGCGGTATTGAGTATAGTCAGGCGAAACAGGTTGCTGAAAAAGTGCTCCAGTGGCAGGGCCCCTCCCCGATCAGCAAATATCTTCGCAATCTTCTCATAAAAACTTTTGGCGAAGATTATACCTTTCATTGATTGACTTTTTTCTCCCCACAGAATAGTCTCTCAATCTGTATGTCATTCATCATAACTTTCCTCTATGATGGATTAATTATTTTTACAGATAAACTTTTTCTTCAAATGGGGTAATATAAACGCATTGTCACGAATCACCGTTTTATCCCCATTTTTTATTTTATACATATCAGAACCATTACTTTCCGATTGGAGAACCGCATATTATGGCAGGCAACTTTCTTTTCACATCTGAATCTGTTTCCGGTGGACATCCCGATAAAGTATCCGATCAAATCTCCGACGCCGTACTCGACGCCATTTTTGAACAAGACCCCAAAGGGCGGGTCGCTCTAGAGACCCTGGTCACCACAGGCCAGGTTGTTATGGCTGGAGAGATCACCACCTCTGCATCGATCAACTACGATGCCGTGGCCCGCGAAGCGATCAAAGATATCGGTTACACCAGTGCAGATCTTGGCTTCGACTATCAATCCTGCGGCATTCTCACCGCCATTCACGCTCAGTCACCCGATATTGCGCAAGGCGTCAATGAAGGTGAAGGACTCAACTTAGAACAGGGTGCCGGTGATCAGGGCTTGATGTTCGGTTACGCCTGCGATGAAACCCCAGTCCTGATGCCCGCAACAATCTATTATGCCCACCGCTTAATGGAAAAACAGGCTGAAGTACTTAAATCAGGAAAACACCCCTGGATGCGCCCGGACGCCAAATCTCAGGTCACCATCCGCTATGAGAATGGCGAAGCAAAGATGATCGATACCGTGGTTATCGCTGTGCAGCATGCACCTGATGTGGAACATAAAACCATCGAAGAGGTGATCATCGAAGAGGTCATTAAGCCGGTTATTCCTAAAAAACTGCTCAGCAAAAAGACAAAATATCATATCAATGCCACCGGCCGCTTTGTGCTGGGAGGGCCTGCTGGCGATACCGGCTTGACCGGTCGAAAAATTGTTGTGGATACCTACGGGGGTGTGGGCGCCCATGGTGGCGGCGCTTTTTCCGGGAAAGACCCCTCAAAAGTGGATCGCTCCTCGGCTTATATGGGACGCTATGTAGCTAAAAATATTATCGCCGCCGGCCTTGCCCGCAAATGTCAGATTCAGGTTGCCTACGCCATTGGTGTCGCACAACCGGTCTCTTTTAACATTAACACCTATGGCACTGGACGCATCGAAGATCAAAAAATTGAGGCGCTTGCCAAAGAACATTTTGATCTCCGTCCCAAAGCGATCATTCAAAATCTTGATCTGCTTCGGCCAATCTATCGCCAGTTTGCCGCCTATGGCCACTTTGGCCGGGAAATTCCTGACTGCACCTGGGAAAAAACAGATAAAGCCGCTGCACTTAAAGCCGCTGCCGGCCTCTAAAATCGCGATCTTTTCTGCCCCCTTGATAAGAAAAATAGGCGCTTTAAGGGGGCAGCAACCATTTAATATCCATGTTATTTTTTAAATATTTCTAAGATTCATCTACATCGGGAGATCAATCCATGAGTTCCGCTGGAAATCTAAAACTTGCAGAATCCACTCCAGACTATAAAGTTGCCGATATTTCTCAAGCCTCCTGGGGACATAAAGAGATCGCCATTGCAGAGACCGAGATGCCTGGTCTGATGGCCATACGAGAAGAGTATAAAGGCAAAGCGCCTCTTAAGGGTGCGCGCATTGCGGGCTGTCTTCATATGACCATCCAAACCGCCGTTCTAATCGAGACGCTGGTGGATCTGGGCGCGGAGGTTCGCTGGTCATCCTGCAATATTTTCTCCACACAAGATCATGCCGCCGCCGCCATCGCAGATAAAAACATTCCGGTCTTCGCCTGGAAAGGAGAGACCGAAGAAGAGTTCTGGTGGTGTATTGAGCAGACCATTCGTGGGCCCAACGACTGGCTTCCGAACATGATCCTTGATGATGGTGGTGACCTTACCATTTTGATGCATGATAAATATCCTGAGCTTCTCGACAATGTGGTGGGACTCTCTGAGGAGACCACCACCGGTGTCCATCGTCTCCATGAGATGGCTGAAAAGGGGACGTTAAAGGTTCCCGCCTTCAATGTGAACGACTCAGTAACCAAATCTAAGTTTGATAATCTCTATGGCTGCCGGGAATCCCTGATTGATGGCATCAAACGTGGCACTGACGTGATGATCGCAGGTAAAATCTGCGTGGTCTGCGGCTATGGTGATGTGGGTAAAGGGTGTGCTCAAGCCTTCCGTGGTATGGGCGCAACCGTTTGGGTTACTGAAATTGATCCCATCTGTGCTTTGCAAGCCACCATGGAAGGCTACAAAGTGATCACCATGGAAGAAGCCGCACCTCTGGCCAATATCTTTATCACCGCCACTGGGAACTGTGATGTGATCACCCGCGCCCATATGGATAAGATGAAAGACCAGGCCATTGTCGCCAACATCGGCCACTTTGATTCAGAGATCGATATTGCCGGGCTTAAAGATCTTCAATGGGAGAATATCAAGCCTCAAGTGGATCATGTGATCTTCCCAGATGGTAAACGACTGATTGTTCTTGCGGAAGGACGACTGGTTAACCTGGGTTGTGCGACAGGCCATCCCAGCTTTGTGATGTCCAACTCGTTCACCAACCAGGTGATGGCTCAGATCGAGCTTTGGAATAATCCTGGTAAATATCCTGTGGCTGTTCATGTGCTACCTAAACAGTTGGATGAAAAAGTGGCGTCACTTCATCTGAAGAAGTTGGACGCAGAGTTGACCGTTCTCACAGAAAAACAAGCCAAATATCTTGGTCTTGATGTTGCCGGCCCCTATAAGCCTGAGTATTATCGCTACTAGGACAAGATCTGTAAGCTTAAAGGAGGGTCACAATGCCTCCTTTAAGCCAGGCCATGAATAGAGAGACAAGATGTTTCAAGCTTACGAAAAACATCTTAAAACCAAATCACTACGATGCCTGTTCACAGCCATGTCATCATATAAAAAGTGTAGACACACTCTCCAAAACGCAATATTTATAAGAATGATAAGCAATGTTTTTTGTTGAAATATCCGCCCATTATAATTAGGATAATAGAAAAGCGCTCACACCTTACAAAAAAGCACCGCGATGAAACTAAAATCCGCACAACAACTTATAAAAAAACTCAAAAAAGATCACCAGATTGTTGCACAGCTCATTCATAAGATTAAAACACAAGGCTTAGGCCATCCTTCATCGGAAAAAGACCTGCTTCTATTAGAAGAGGCACTCATCACACACTTAGAGACAGAAGACCAGATTATTTATCCTTTCCTCATGAAAAATGCCAAGAAAAGTGATATCCCTCGCAAGATCGTTAAACGCTGCACCATCCGCTTAGGAAAGATCTCCATTGAAGCGGGGCATTTTTTTGATCTTTTTCATAAACAGAGCAAAAAAGGTCTATTAGGTCAATGCAAGAAGACACATAAAAAATTTGACACACTGACCAAATTGCTCGCAGAGCGCATAACGAAAGAAGAGACAGAAGTATTTAACCTCTTCCTTCAACTGCACCTCTTTAGCCTAAAAAAAACTTAAGGAAGCGCCATAAACGCCCTTTTAGCGGCTTCATTCTCTAACCGGTTCTGCTCTTCAGATGCTTTAACATCCATTTCAGGAAGCAACATAGGCGCTTTCTTCTGGATAATGGGTTCATGAACAACAGGCTTCACCACAGCGTGCTCTTCAAGCATTTGCACTGGCTCAACAGAGAGATAATATTTTGGGCGGTAGAGGCTCTCCACCAACGTCCAATAGAGTGTCAAGCAAAATCCCACCCCCAAAAACGCAAGCGCAAACCGATTGCGCCACAGTGCACTTCTCGTTGTACTTTGAGATCGTTCCTGTCCTGTTTTTCTGACCACACCCCAGAAAAAGAGCATAAGCAAAACCCAGGCTACCCACTTTAAAGAGGGATAGCGTGCCAACGTCGCCAAAACACCTTGACCATAGAGTGCTTCCATAGAACACCTTTTAAAGAATTTTTACTTTCTTTTTAGGATAAAATTTAACCGTCGCCACACTGTTGGCGTTAGAACGCGCACCACAGCGACTCTCTTTACCGCAGCCACACCCCTTTCTGCCCACACTACTCATAACGTAGCGAACCATCCAGAAAAAAGAGAAGAGAAAAATGGTGAGCATCAGAAGATTTTCTAACATCGCACACACTCCAGAAGCGCAAAAGTTCTTTTTTATTGATTGATAAAAAAAAGATGGGAAGCGTTAGCCAACCATCTTTTTTTTAAGACAATCCATACGTAGTGAAAGTTCAAAGCAGAAGCGCACCCACACGATAAACAATAAAAGAGACACTCCAGGCCACACTCAAAGAGAGCAGTACCGAGAAGCCGGTCCACTTCCAGGAGTTCGTTTCCCGCAGAATCACCGCCACCGTGGAGAGGCATGGCATATAGAGCAGAACAAAAACCATAAAAGCAGCGGCTGAATTGAGCGGCATACTGTTACGCAGAACCGATTGCAAAGATTGTGAAGTTTCAGAAACCTCCTCCCCCACCTGATACATCACACCTAATGCAGAGACCACCATCTCTTTAGCGATCACGCCAGTCAACAGCGCCACAGAAGCTTTTTCATCCAACCCGATAGGAACAAAGAGCGGTGTGATCGCAGAGCCAACCTGTCCCAGATAGCGCTTCTGTTGCTCTTCAACGGTTTTTGCCAGATTAATCTCTGCAATCTTCACCTCTTTTTCTTTATCATCAATCGATTGCTTACTCACGGCTGTGATCTGTGCATCATAATCCACATCCAGGACAACTTCCTGAGGGTAGGACTGCAGAAACCAGACAAGGATAGACCCCACCAGCACAACACTGCTCACTTTTTTAAGAAATTCCAATACCGGTTCTAACATATGGCTCATGATTGAGCGCAGGGTGGGCATGCGATAAGGCGGAAGTTCCATCACAAAAGAGGCTTTCCCCTCACGAAACAGACCTTTCTTGAGAACAAAAGCCATAAGAAGCGCAATAATTATGCTGGAAAGATACATCAAAAAGACAACGGTTCCCGCCCAAGCACCAAAAAAGGCACCAGCCAGCAGAACAAATACCGGCAGCCTGGCCGCACAACTGACAAAAGGGTTCACCAGGATAGTAACCAGCCGATCCCTTGGATTCTCCAGTGTACGTACCGCCATGATTGCAGGCACATTACAGCCAAACCCCATCATCATTGGAATGATCGCTTTACCAGGAAGACCCAAAACCCGCATGGCACGGTCCACCAGAAAGGGAACCCTGGCCATATAGCCTGTATCCTCAAAAAGCGCAATAAAGAGAAATAGGAAGACAATATTGGGCAGGAAGACCAAAACGCTCCCTGCGCCACCAATCACGCCTTCAACAAGAAGATCTTTAAAGGCCCCCTCTGCAATAAAATCACCTGCCGCCACCCACTCCCCTAGAGAGGAGACCAACGCATCGATGGCATCTGCCGGATAAGCGCCAAAGGTGAATGTGGTTTGAAACATGCCCCACATCATAAGAAAAAAGAGCGGTAAACCTAAAACGCGATGCAGAAAAAATTGATCCAATCTTGAGGTAAGCGTTGTTTCTTCTTTTTCATCCTGATGATAAACCGCTTTGAGAAGCCCCCGAATAAAACCGTGCCGTCCTAAAGAGAGCAGACCGGCCACATCTTGGCTATGGCTGGACTCCAACGTAAGACGCTCTTGATAAACCGCTTTTAATGTCTCATCAGAAAACTTTTGTGTTTGAAGGAGTTCGATATCCCCCTCAAGAAGCTTAATGGTGAGCCAACGGGCTTGATCGTGGCTTAATCGATCTTTTGGGGCATCATGAGGAAACAGCGTATGCAGACGTTCAATAGCTGCTTCTAAGTGGGGATCATAGGGGATGGTGATCGGCGGTGTCGCCTCGCTATTTTTCAGATTGATAATCGCTTGCAAAAGTTGCGCATTCCCCTCGCCCTTATGACCAATGGTTTCAATGGTCGGGCCACTCATCAGTTGGGAGAACTTTTGTTGATCGATCGCTATTCCCTGCTTTTTTGCTTCATCAATCATATTGAGACAGTAGATACGAGGAATACCCATCTCAATGATCTGGCAACTCAAAAAAAGATGACGCTCAATATGCCCCGCTTCCAGAATGTTGAGCACCATATCCGGCTGCTCCTCAAAAAGAAAACGGCGCACAATACTTTCACGCTGAGAAGAGGAGGAGAGCGAGTAGATGCCAGGAAGATCGATCAGACGAATACGCTGCCCCTGATATTCAACTTCGCCCTCTTTGGCATCAACAGTCACGCCACCATAGTTGGCCACATGCTGATTTTTACCGGTCAATCGATTGAAAATCGATGTTTTTCCACAGTTTGGATTACCAACCAAAGCAACGGTAATCACAGAATCGGATGAGGTTTCTTTATCCACTACCAAAAAAGCTCCTTAACTAGAAAGGAAAAGGGTCAAATTAGACGCTTAACATCATCAATCAAGAACCACATTTTGAGCATCTTCGTTACGCAGTGAAACCCGATTGCCCAAAAGGAGATAGGAACGCGGATCCCCCAGAGGCGCTTTACGATCCACCATCACAGGAACCCCTTGAACAAACCCCAAAGCGGTAAGATGATCATTCATGGATTCATCCGCCTGCAACCGTTTAATGATCGCTTTCTCTCCGACATTAAGGTCCGAAAGCGTCCGCTGAATCGTTTTCATTTTTTTAGCTTTAACAATCTTTTTAGACTTCTTCACCAGAACAGTCACCTGCGCAGCATCTTCGTTACGCAGTGTGACCCGGTTACCTAAAAGCGTATAAGAACGCGGATCACCCAGTGGCGCGGTACGATCCACCGAAACCTTAACCCCTGGAATAAAACCTAAGGCTTCCAGATGTGATTTCAACTCTGAAGAGGCTTTAAGCTTTGCAATCTCTGCCGTCTCTCCAGATTTAAGCTCCAGAAGCGAAATGCGCTGTTTTTTAGAGCCCTTTTTCATATAGAAAACCTCTATTAGATATATAGATAGGGATATTGTAATGGAGAACAATTCTCATTACAATCTTTATTTTAAAAAACAGACTTTCCGGATACTGCATTCGCCATAAAGGATAAAACATTGTCTAATCTAGACAATGACGATAGGATACCAATGCGTTATCTCTATCAACTTCAAATATTAAAGGAATAGCTGTGATTCATTATCTGCGCAAAAGATTATACAGCAATCTATATATCGTAGGCACGACTCTGGCTTTACTGCTCACCTTCTCCACATCCATCCAGGCCGGGAGTCACCACCACGGGCATCATCATATGCCAGGAGATGTCATGGTTCACGGTGGATGGGTTCGCGAAGCGCCACCTTCGGCTCAGGTTCTGGCAGCCTATATGGTGATTAAAAATATGGGCAAAGAGAATCAAAGTTTAAAAGAAGCCCAAAGTCCTGATTTTAAAACCATCGAGATCCACAACACCATCCATAAGAACGGCATGGCCACAATGGTCAAAATGAAGGATCTGCCTGTTCCTGCGGGTGAGACCGCCACCTTAAAGCCTGGTGGAAAACATATTATGTTGATCGGCCCCAAACGCCTGTTACGAGAAGGCGATACCGTTTCACTGACATTGATCTTTGATCATGATCTAAAGAAAGAAGTGAAACTGTCGGTTAAAAAAGGTTTTGGCAACCGTCAACAAGATCACCATCACCATCATCATTAAGTTTCAGAGAATTAAAGAGGGCCTCTACGCTCTCTTTAAGCTTTTTCACAATCTTAAGAGAACCATTCGGATAATATTTTTAAAAACTGAATCTTTTTAATCGGTTTGGTCAGATGCTTATCACAGCCAACCTTCAAAGTTTTATCTTCATCCCCCATCAATGCATAAGCTGTTAACGCAAAGATCGGTGTCCTTAAGAGGTCGTGGTGGGTTTCATAGCGACGAATCCTTGTCACCGTTTCGTAGCCATCCATAATGGGCATCTGCATATCCATCAGAATGAGATCATACGCATTTTTTAAGAAGGCTTTCCACGCCATTACGCCATTTTCAGCCACATCAAGAACAACCCCACAATTGGATAAGAAAGCTTTCACCAACATTACATTATCTGGAGAATCTTCTGCAAGCAGAAGGCGTTTTCCCTGTAGAGAAGCTTTGATCTGTTCGAGTTGTTTTTTTTCGACCGGCTTTTTTCTTCTCTTTTCAGAAGTAGGTGCTTTATAAGTGCCCTGGTTGACTTGAAAACGTGCGGAGAAAGAGAAGAGACTACCACGCCCCACCTGGCTTTGAAGAGAGATCTCTCCCCCCATCAACTGAATCAGCTTATAGCTCATGGCTAATCCAAGACCCGATCCCTGATAGCGTCTTGTGGTGGTGGAGTCCACCTGAGTAAAGGGTAGAAAAATTTTTTCAAGGTAGGATTTAGGAATACCGATACCACTATCTTTTACAGAGAATAGAAAACACGCTTGGTTTTGATGATTTAAAGAAGAAGCATCCCAGCGTGCGGTAAAAAAGACCTCCCCCTTCTCAGTAAACTTGATCGCATTACCGACAATATGGTTGATCACCTGACGCAACCGGCAAAAGTCCCCCTGGAGTAAAGAGGGCATATCAGGCTGAATATGGTATCCCAGGACGATCCCTTTCTCTCTAGCCTGCTCCGATAGCGCCGCTAGAGAATCCAGAACCATCGCTTCCAAGTCAAATGCGTTACAACTTAAAGCAAGCGCGCCCATCTCAATTTTAGCGAAGTCCAAAATATCATTAACCAGTTTAACCAGAGACTCCGCCGCCTGTTGAGAGGTACGCACATATTTTTTCTGCTGGTCACAGAGTGGTGACTCCAAAAGCAACTCTCCTATACCCACAATCGCCGTTACAGGGGTGCGGATTTCATGACTCATCATAAAAAGGAGATGGCGTTTAACTTGATATTCATTTTCAGAAGTTTTTCTCAATAACAGGTCTCTTTTTTTCTGTTCCTGCACAAGAGTTTTTTCTGCGTGAACAAGGGCTTGAGCATAGTTATCCCGCTCCAAGGCCAGAGTTTTACACCGATCACACGCTGTTTGCAACTGTTTATAGAGCCAGAACACCCCCAGTAGTGCTGCCCCCCCAATAAGCATAAGGCCACCAATTATAGTATAAAAATAGGGGTACTTCTGGGCAGCAATGACTACGCCGCCAACACTCATCATGAAAAATAAGAAAAAAAGCCATATATTTCTCTTCATAACATCAACATGCCAGTCATAAAAGAGCCAGAAATGCCTTACATGATACCATCTACATTAAGAGAGAGAAAATCCAAAAAAACAGATGAATCCATATCCATAACCTCCTCATCTCTTGTATCTTTGTAATGCACAGCAGCGATCAATATGGACATTTAGAGTATGGTAACGCAAAAAGCCTTCAAGGCATAAGGAAAAAAATAGAAAACTCAAAATTTACGAGGCAACCTTAACTTACGAAAAGTATACAACTTTACTATACAGACAAAAGGAGACCATTAGGTCTCCGCACAACAGCCCCTATTTTTTCTGAAGTTGCCGTACTCACCAGGAGTCGCTTATTCATCATACCATGACACTCAGAATCTATAAGTCATTATTTTTTTAACACAATCGACAAAATCTTCTAAACCATCCAGAGCCAACCGTTCGCTGGTGGAGTGTGGATCAACAATGGTGGGACCGATGGCGATACAATCAATTTTTTCTTCACCTGCAGCGATGGCATTATCCACTAAAACGCCACACTCAACCCCAGCATGAACCACCGAAGCCGAAAATTGGCCATAGTGTGACTGGTAGACCTTTTTAGCCACAGAGAGAAGTTCCGACTGTTGATCGGGTTGCCAAGGGTGCGCCAACATCTTCTGCTCGACAGCGAAAGAGAACGCATCTCCCAACTGCTGATGAACGCCATGAATCGCTTGCATTGCCGCGTGCTCATCGCTTCGATAACTGGAGATCACAGAGAACTGTTCCAGATCAAGGCGAACCCCCGCCAGATTAACGGAGCTCTCCACCCGCGTTTCATTAGAAGCGGTTGAGATCACGCCATGGGGTAGCGCCTGCAAAAAGTTAATCACCCGATCACGCCACACCCGATCAAGCGCTGTGACGATGGATTCGGTGCGCTGAAGAGAAAAATTAAGGTTAGGATCAGTTTTTTTATACTTCTTTAATAAGCGTTGGAACTGCGCTTCACAGAGCGAATTCAAAATAGGTTCCTGCTTTATGGGCAGAAGAAATTTTGCCGTAACCTGGTGAGCGATGGCATTAAATATTCCTTGGCCATTTTCAAGTGCAGTCAGAGAGAGATCGATACCGCCTTGATCACGAAGGGATCTTAAGAGCGTTGCAAGTAGCTTAATGGCATTCGCACGCCCTTTATGGATATCCATGCCCGAATGGCCACTTTTTCCACCTGTAATCGAGAGTTCTACGCTGAGAAGTTTTTCTCTATTCTTAGAGTTCAGTGGTTTAAAACATGGTGTAGATGTAAAAGTGCTGGTTGCCATACCCGCACAGCCATAGATGATCTCTTTAAGGGTTTCATTATCCAGGTTAATCAGAAGACGACTGTTTAGGTGTTTTGTTTTAAAAGCCTGCGCCCCAAACAGTCCCACCTCCTCCTGAACCGTAAACAGGCACTCCATCGCGCCACACTGAAATTCAGCGTCCGCAATCAACGCCAGTGCGGCGGCGACACCAATGCCATTATCCGCGCCTAAGCTGGTTCCTTCGGCCTTAAGCCATGATTTTCCCTGTTTATCCTGCTCAATCTTTAACTTCAAAGGTGTTGGCATCGCTTCTGGAGAGGGCGCACAGACCATATCCAGATGGGCTTGTAGAGCGATTGAGGGTTGATTCTCCCATCCAGGGCTCGCCTTGCGCCGAAGAACAATCGACTGCTCCCCTGGATCGCGCGCTTCGGCATGATAATAGCTCACCTCGACATCCGGCGCCTTTTGGGCCATTTCAACGATCAGCGCGCGGATCGCTTTCTCCTGATAGGAGCAGTGTCTTACTGAAGCCATCTGTTTAAAAATTTCACAAACCCGTTGAGGCTCAAAAGAGACGGTCATCATTCCTCCCAATAGAACAGCTATCAGATGCTTTCATGCATAGATATTTGTTTAATCCTCAACCATCCCAAAGAGAGGACAGAACGGATTGCGTCCAATGCGTTTTCAAGGATTAGTTCGGCGTTTCAATCCACGCCCACTCCGAAGAGTGGGCGGAACGGCGTCTGGAGTCGCCATCAGGTTGATATTTATCAGTTTCAATCCACGTCCACCGAAGAGCAGGCGGAACGCTCTCTGTGTGAGGGGGTGAATCAATTGAGACTAAAGTTTCAATCCACGCCCACCCCGAAGAGTGGGCGGAACCGATTTTGAGCCATTCGTTAGAATCAACTTCATAGTTTCAATCCACACCTGCCCCGAAGAACGGGTGGAGCCTCCACTAAAATCAGCGATAAAAGCCACAGTGGAAGGTTTCAATCCACGCCCCCCCTAAGAGCGGGCGGAACTGGATACTCAAGCGTGATCACATATTGTTGAGTTGTTTCAATCCACGCCCGCCCCTAAGAGCGGAAGGAGCTGGATACTCAAGCGTGATCACATATTGTTGAATTGTTTCAATCCACGCCCACCCCGAAGAGCGAGCGGAACCATTGTTTGCCACTGATGTACCATCTCGTGTGCCATGTTTCAATCCACGCCCGCCCCTAAGAGCAGACGGAACATAATGGCCGATACACTTACATTAGGTAACGCGGTGCGCGACTTTTTTTATGGGATAAAGCGGCACAACTCAAGACTCTAACCTTCATGACAAAAGAAAAAATTGGTCAGGGAGAAGAGTCATGCCACTTGAACATTTTATCATTTGGGCCTTTTGCATCATAGACAATTCTGTTCATGAAATAACAAATGGCACTCGATTAAGAAAGCGGGGATTTGATCCAACCCTATCAGATAGTGAAGTTGTTACTATGGAAATCGTAGGCGAATTCATAGGGATAGGAACGGATAAAGGCATTTGGGAATATTTCCGCATACATTGGCTAGACTTGTTTCCTGCTTTAGGGTCTCGATCTGCATTTGCGAAACAAGCCGCAAACCTTGTATCGATTAAGGAGCAGGTACAGATGCAACTTGCTGACAGTATGGGAGCTATCAAAGATCCAGTGCATATTGTTGATGGGTTTCCAATCCCAATTTGCCATTTTAGACGAGCTAAACGGTGCCGTTCATGTTGGGAAGGAGCAACTTACGGCTATTGCGCTTCAAAAGATGAAACATATTATGGCTTTCATGGCC